>CAMFRO010000001.1 GCA_945982035.1 uncultured Clostridia bacterium
GTTGCCGTGTGTGATGATACTCGCTTTATGGCGGACAGAGAGTTTTTTGCTCAAATGAAAAATGACGCATATCTTATCAATACGTCAAGGGGTGAGCTTGTTGATAACGAGGCACTTTTGCAGGCGCTTTTGACATCGCAGATAGCGGGAGCAGGGCTTGATGTTATTTATCCCGAGCCTGTTGACGCCGACAATATTATTCTTGATGATAGGATAAAGGATAAGCTCGTTTTGCTTCCTCATATTGCAGGCATAACAAACCTTACTGTTCAAAAGCTTTATAAAAACGGATACAACAACATAATGAGAATAATCAACGGCGAAAAGCCGCTGAATATTGTGGGGTAACACAAATGAGTACAGAAAACAGTAAAAAGGAAACCCGATATGTAGGCGTTAAGGAAAATCTTGCCTACGGATTTGCAAATGCAGGACAGGTGTTCGGATACAATCTTTTTGCAGGCTCGTATCTGTCAATGTTCTTTGTAAAGGTATTCGGCATACCTACCGGTGCCGTGTCAACAATGATTCTTATATTGGGAATATGGGATACCATTAATGACCCGATAATGGGCGGACTTGTTGATAAAACAAGAACGAGATACGGCAAGCTTCGGCCGTATCTGCTTATTGTGCCTATACCGCTTGCCATTGCCACAATACTGTTTTGGAGTGGTCCGGTACTGCTTCAGGATGTGAGAAACCTAACGGTGAAAATTGTATATATGTACATATCATACATAATTTGGGAATTTTTCTATACCCTTGGCGACGTTCCGTTTTGGGGTATGAGTACGGCTATTTCACCGTCACCCTCCGACAGAACAAGAGCAATATCCTCCGCCCGTTTTATTTCGGGAATTATCGGCGGACTTTCAACTACGATTTTACCTGTTCTTATGGATTTAAGCGAAAATAATGTTATCAGCTGGTCCCTTAAGCAGGTGTTTGCATTTATGGGATTGCTTGCAGGAATATTCTGCGTAGGACTTTTTTCCCTTGCAGGCCTGTTTACAAAGGAAAGAGTTGTTCAGTCGGTACAGGAAAGCAGTATCTTTGATGGATTTCGCTATCTGTTTAAAAATAAACCACTTATGCTTATTGTGTTAGGTAATGTGTTGGGTACTGTTGCCAGCGTTGCCGGCATTTTCGGAAATTACTACTATAACGAAGTGCTTAATCTTATGTCAATGGGACTCGTTGTAGGTCTGTTCGGCACCATCGGCGGATATGCCGCATACGCATTTTTGCCTATGATTAAACGCAGGCTTGACAACAGGCAGATTGTCTTTGCCGTTGCTATTACAAAGGCAGTTGTCGGTACAATCTGCTTCCTTGTAGGATATAATTATTATGACGTATGGTATATTGCCGTGCCTGTTCTTGCCGTACAAAATATCTTTTTGGGATTTGTCGGCACGATAAATATGGTTGTTCCCACCGAAATGATAGGCGATACGGTAGATTATATGGAGTGGAAAACAGGCGTAAGAAACGAGGGAATTTCCTTCTCTGTTCTTACATTTATTTCAAAGCTTACCTCCTCGCTTTCCACATCAATAGCAACGGCGCTTTTACCTGTAATCGGCTATATGGTAACAACAAAAACACTTGCCGACGGCACCACCGAAACTATTGCGCAGTGCACCTCGGCAGGAGGGCATCCAACACAGTTCTGGCTGTGGACATTCTTTACAATAGTACCTAATTTGGCAGGTCTTATAAGCGTAATTCCATATTTCTTCTACGATTTGCGTGGCGAAAAGCTTGCAAAAATACGTGATGATATGAAGATTCGCAGACAGGAGCTTTCCAAAAAGGTTTCCGACGGAGGTGAGACAGATGCTTAAAAGAGAGTCTAAATGTCCTAAATGCGGACATAAATTAAGCCCGTTTTATATGAAGCAAAGCTGTCCAAACTGCTCCGTTAATCTGCTTTATTACAAAATGGATGAACAGCTTGAGGCAGACGCCGTAAAGGCAAAAAAAGAGGTGGACGCAGTTCAGCATTTCTTAAATATACTTAAAAATTCTTCTGTATCGTCACCGCTTCTTATAGTGCGCCTTATACTGTTTTTTACACCGCTGGCGTCTATGTGCCTGCCTATGTACTATGCCGGCAGTAAAAAGGTTTCGCTTATTGCATTTATAATGAGCATAATAAACCACGGCTTTGATATAGGCGCAATGGCAAAAAATCTGTCATATCTCTTTGCCGTTTTGGCAATGATTATGATAATTCTGCTGTCCTTGGCTGAAATAATTAACAGCCTGTTTTCCGCCACAAAATACGGCTTTAGGCGAAATATAATTTTCAGCTTGGTTAATACGGTAGCTTTCGGCGGTTTATCCCTTGCTGTTTGCATTGCAGGCGGTCAGGTGCGTGTAGGATTTTATGTAACAATGGCTATCTACTGTGCCGAATTTGTGCTCCATTATATTACGGCAAAGCCTAAAACATCTAAAAGAAAAATAAGTACAATTATTTGCTCTGCATTGTGCGTTGCTTTGGCAGTGGTGTGTGCAGTGATTTCACCAAAAGCCCTTCAATCCTATGACAAAACCGATTATGCTGCTCATCCTGAAAGTGATGTTACAGTAGTGTCCTTTAATTTGGCGGCACCCTGGGGTACGTCCTTTGATGACACCGCAAGCGAGGACAGATGCGTAAGATTTGCAGACGAAATGAACCGTGTTCAACCCGATTTCATTGGTACTCAGGAGCTTAATTCCGACTGGATTACAAAGCTTGAAAAGCTTCTCCCCGACTATGATATCTACGCAGTTAAAAGAGGAGGGGATGAGGAGGAATACAAAAGCGAGATGAACGGAGTTTTTTGGCTAAAGGATAAATATACTCCGATAGAGAAAAACACCTTTTGGCTGTCAGAAACTCCCGATAAAGAGAGTAAATATACATATATCGACGAAAACGGCGAAGAGCAGGAGGCAGGCTGCAACAGAATATGCACCTACGCAGTGCTTAAAAATAACAAAACCGGTGTGATTTACGTTATTATGAATACTCATCTTGACAATTCCAGCGAGGAGGCAAGAGCCTTCGGCGCATCAGTTATAGTTAACAAAATCACCGACCTAAAGGGCAAATACGGAGATAATGTTAATATTGTACTAACAGGTGATTTTAATAATACTGACGACTCTGCTGCGTATGCAAAAATTACACAGGCTCTAAACGATACAACCGATGAAAGCGAGGAGCAGGCTACCTGGCAGGATTGGGGATATACCAACACCGGCGATAAGCCTATTGACTTTATTTTTACCTCCGGCACCGGCAGTAATTATCACGTGCTTAATAATGTTTCAGGTGGTTATATCAGCGACCATTATGGCGTATTTACACAAATAAGCTTTGAATAAAGTAAAAGTAAAACAATCCTCGGCACAATTGAAGTGCCGGGGATTGTTTTTTATTGCTTATTTTAAATGAAGTGCCTCTACTACCTGCCGTTTGTACTGCAAAAATTTGTCACTTAAGTTAAAATCATCCTCTCTTGGACGGGGAACATCAATGATTATTTCCTGTGTAATGGTTCCCGGTTCGCCTGAAAGTATGTATATTCTGTCGGACAGTAAAATTGCCTCGTCAATATCGTGGGTTATAAACACGGTGGACAGATTGATTTTTTTCATTACATCAAGATACCATTTGTGGATAATTCCCTTTGTAATGGTATCCAGCGCACTGAACGGCTCGTCCAACAAAGCAACGCCATCGGATGATAGGTAGGTTCTCAAAAGAGCCGCCCTTTGTCTCATACCGCCCGATAACTGTGCGGGATATTTCATTTGTGTACCCTCAAGACCGAACACCTCAAAGTATTTGTCGGCAGCCTTGCGTGCCTCTTTCTTTTTCATACCGTTTAATATGAGAGGCAGGCAAACATTGTCTATAACCTTTCGGTAGGGGAAAAGCAGGTCCTTTTGGAGCATATAGCTTATTTTTCCCGGCTTGCCGGTAACGTCCTCGCCTTTAAGATAAACATTACCGCTGTCGGGCTTGTATATGCCGGAAAGAACATTGAAAAGCGTGGTTTTTCCCGATCCGCTTACACCTAAAAGGCTGATTATTTCGCCCTCCTTAAGGTGAATTGAAACATCATTAAGCACCTGCTTTTCACCGAAGCATTTATTTATTTTTTCAGCCCTTAATATATCCATAACAATTATGCAAGATAGTCGTTGGTAAATCCTGTTCCTGCCTCAAGCTCCTTTTCTACAAGCTTTTCGTCGGACAACCATTTATAGAAGCCATCCCAGCGCTGTGGGTCAATATATCCCCATTTTTCAGCGTCGGCAATATACTGGTCAGCAAGCCATTTCTGACTTTCCGTAACAAGCTCCTCAGAGCCTACAAGAGATTTTGTTTCATCGCTCTTAATAAGAATATCCGCCGCTTCCTCCGGATTTTCTATTGCGTATTCGTAGCCTTTCTTTGTAGCGGCAAGGAATGCCTTTGCTGCGTCGGGATTTTCGCTGAGAAAATCGTTGTTGGCAACAAGTACAGGTGTGTAATAGTCAAATACAGGATTAATGTCCTTGAAGTAGAAGAAATCGGTGTCAATATTATTTACCTTTGAATTGATACCGCCCCAGCCGTAGAATACCCAAATTGCGTGGTCGGGATTTTGCTGAACGTCCTGCGCCTCGTCTGTTACCTCGTTGGGGATAAGCTTAACCTTGCTCCAGTCACCGCCGTCCTTGTTAACTACGTTTTTCATCATCGCCTTTTCAACAGGAGCGTCCCAGGTGAGATATGTTTTGCCTGTAAGTCCTTTAGGGCTGTCCATTCCTTCTCCTGCCTTTGAAATGATACCGGATGTGTTGTGCTGAATAAGAGCGGCAACGGCGGTAACATTCATAGGAGTGTCGGAGGTAAATGCAGGCGCCAATGTGTCCTGTGCATCAACGGCAAATTGTGCCTGACCTGCTGAGCAAGCCTGAACTGCACCGCTTTCCGGTGGCTGTACAATCTCAACCTCAAGACCGGCCTCATCATAATAGCCGTTTGCAAGAGCAACATACATACCTGTGTGGTTTGTGTTCGGCGTCCAGTCAAGGCAGACGGTTATATCAACTGTGTTTTCATTTCTTGTTGCTTTAGATGCATCCTCTTTGTTGTCGGTATTTGCACTGCATGCGGCAAGTGAAAATACAAGACTTGCGGCGCAGATGCCTGCAACAGCTTTTTTAATAAATTTATTCACTGTATTTAATCCTTTCTTTTGCTTTTTGCTTCCCAGGGCATTGCCAGCCTTTGAAGCAAGCCGACCAATGCCATAAGTAAAAGACTTATTACGGATATAAAGACTATAACCGCAAACATTCTGTCAAATGCGTAGGCTTTTTTGACCCTTGTCATATACACGCCGAGGCCCTCGAATCCGCCCAGCCATTCGGATACCACCGCACCTACTACCGCATAGGAGGCGGAAATGCGAAGTCCCGAGAAAAAGGAGCCTGTGGCGTTGGGCAGTTTAACGTATCTAAATATCTGAAGCCTGTTTGCACCCATTGCACGCATTAGGTTAACGGCATCCTTATCAACACTGCGGTAGCCGTCAAGCAGTCCTATTGCGATAGGGAAAAAGGTGGTTATTACAACCAGCGTAATTTTCGGTGCCATACCAAATCCCATCCAAAGCACAAGCAATGGTGCAATGGCTATGGTGGGTATTGTTTGGGTAATTACAAGTATTGGATACAATGCCTTGTACAAAAAATTAAATCTGTCCATTAAGGTGGCTGTTATAAAAGCCAAAGCCACGCCGATAAGCAGACCGTAGCACGCCTCCTGTAAGGTTACGGCTGCCTGCTGCATCATCACCGTAAAATTGTCAAAAAAAGCCGTGAATACGTCCGTGGGGGACGGAAGCATATATGCCGGCACAACCTCTTTGTCACAGCATATATACCATATAAACACTATTACCGCTAATGCGATAACCGGTGCGCTTTTATTGGTGATGCTTTGTAATTTTTTGGTCAATGGTAAGTACCTCTCCCTCAGGATTGTAAACAATTTTTACATAAGCGCTTACGCTGTCACAGCCTGCATTTATTGCAACCTTCTGACAGTTTGCTACAATTTCCATAAGCTCGTCATAGCTTTCGCCCTCTATTGTGGTTTCAAAGGGTCCCACCGAGCAGTTAAGACCTGTGCTTTTAATGTAGGCGATAACCTCATCTACAATGCGTACAAGCTCCTTCTCGCTGTCTGTTTTAGGTAATACCTGAATTGCAACGCTTGCCTTCATACCTGTTCTCCTTTCATTTATATTCACTTACTAAGTCAAAAGAAAAGCCCCGTTCGGCTGAACAGGGCATAATTATACATTATCTCGTCTCTGCCGTGCGTACTAACGTACGGTTCTAAGGGTATAATCTCAGCCGTAATCTGTCGGATTAATCCGGCACCCCTGACTTATTAAGTTGATGATATTGTACTACATAAATATACGTTTGTCAACGGTGCGTCATATAATAATTCCCGTAGAATTTGTGAACTTGAGAGTTTTATCCTTGCCGTCCTCAATATATTTTACGGTAATTATATCATTTTTCTCGTCAACGCTTACAAGCCTTGTGTCGTCAGTTAAAGTGTTTTCAAAAATTCTCATCTGCTTTTCGTCATACTCGGCAATATTGTCGCTGACGAAAAGTACACTACCGAAAATTTTTATAAACTTTGCCAGTGCCTGTTGCTGCTTTTGCGAAAATCCAATGTTTGTTTTTCTCAGCAAAAATACGTCCGGATCGCACAGGAAAGCTCTGCCGTTAAATCCACGTCTGTAAATACTGTTGTTAATTGCATTCGGTGTGGAAACATCCTCTCTGTGCATTTTGTTGCGCATTGCCGTGTGCTTCCACTGCAATGCCATATCTGCACCTATTCTCATATATTCAACCTTGCCGAAGCAGGGCATCTGCTGAACACCGCAGCCGAGGATTTTCTTATCTCCTACACATTCTCTCAGCAAATCAATGGAATCATAAGCAATTTCGCCTCTTGTTTTGCCGTGCATAGGCACTATTGCCGCCGCATAAAGAAAGTCAAGTTTAACGAGGTCAAAGCCCCACACGTCCAAAACTTCGTGGAATACATCTTTTATGTACTGCCTTGCCTCATCGTTGTAAATGTCAAGAGCATAAAAACCGCCCCAGTTTGCACCTACGCAAATTGGCTTGCTTTTTTCATCGCAGATAAGCCAGTCCGGATGCTCTCTTGCAACGGCGGAGCCTCTCTGTGCACCAAATGGCGCCAGCCATAGTCCTGCCTGAAAGCCTTTTTCGTGTATGCAGTCGGCAATGTATTTCATACCCGAAGGGAATTTTTTATCGTTTACGCTTAGCCAGTCGCCCACAGCGGTTTGGTATCCATCGTCAATTTGGAAGGTGTTGATATATTCCTTTTTACGACAGATGGAGCCTAAATCTCTTAAAATAACCTGCTCATTTATGTTTTGATAGTAATTATACCAGGAGGTGTAGCCGGTGATTTTTTCATTTGTTATGGGCTTAACTCCGAGAGCGTCAAAATATTTTGTGAAAGCCTCGTCATATTCACCGCAAATTAGGAATAAATCAAGAATTTCATAGGGCTTGTCAATTACGATACCCTCAAGGTCTTTTGAAAAACGCAAAAGATTTTCGTTCATATCGGCATAAATAATTGTGTAGCCGGTTTTGTCGTTAAGAGAGCCGAAAAAGTCAATTTTATCTCCATCTCTAACGTAAGCAAGAGAATGTGAATGAAACTCTCCGGGGATTTTTTCCTCGTTTACAAAGGTGTAATCGCCTACATATTTAAAACCCATTGCTTTTCCAAACGGTGATTTTCCTATTAGACCGATGCCGGGCATTTTTTCGTCCTTTTTAAACTCCTTTGTATCCGTCCAGGATTGAAAGCCGTTGGCAAAAAATGCAGAATTGTACGGATAATTATAATCAAGTTCAACGTAGAAATTTAATATTTCAATGTTCTTGTTCGGAAACAGTATTACCTTTAAGCCGCTGTCCGTATGCTTGAAATCAATGTCAAAATCTTCATTTCCTCCGGCGGCGGTTTTAACGATACCGTCTGCCTTGTAAGTAAAGTGAAATCTGTAATCCATCGTCCCTCTCGCCTTTCTTAAATCAGTATTTTTCTAATGAATTAGCAAGAAATGCTTTTGTCTTTTCACTTTGCGGATTTTCAAATATCTGCTTGGGGTTGCCTGCCTCTTCAACAACTCCGTCAGCCATAAATATTACCTTATCCGATACGTTTTTTGCAAATTCCATCTCGTGAGTAACAACAATCATTGTGCTTCCCGTGTCCTTCAGAGATTTTATAACTCTCAGCACCTCTCCCGTCAAGGCAGGGTCCAGCGCAGATGTAGGCTCATCAAAGCAGAGAACATCAGGATTAAGCATAAGCGCTCTTGCTATGGCAACACGCTGCTGCTGACCGCCTGAAAGCTGGCAGGGATAATTCTCAATCTTATCTGAAAGCCCAACTCTTTCAATAAGTGCAATCGCCTTTTCCTCAAGCTCCTTTTTTGTGCCACGCTGTAAAAGCTGGGGAGCAAGAGTAAGGTTTTGCAAAACATTATATTGAGGAAAAAGATTAAAGGATTGAAATACAAGTCCGAAATGAAGGCGCTTTTCCCTTAATTCCTTTTCCTTAATTTTTTTATCTGTTTTTCCGTCATAAATCACTTCGCCGTTTACGGTGATTGTGCCTTCGTCGGCAAATTCAAGAAAATTAATACATCTCAGCAGGGTGGTTTTTCCCGAGCCGGAGGAGCCGATTATTGATAAAACCTGACCTTTTTCAAGCTCAAAATCAATACCCTTTAATACCTGAGTTTTGCCGAAGTTTTTTACTATATTTTTTACTTCCAACAGTGCCATTGCATTAACTCCTAAAATAACTCATTTTCTTTTCCATTGCGCCGAAAATCAGCGTCAGTACGCCGTTGAATACAAGATAAAATACGGCGGTGTAGAACAGCGGCCATATCAGTCCGGCGGCGGTTATGTAGTCCTCTCCCATTCTGATTACCTCAACTATTGCTATGGTTCTTGCAAGTGATGTGTCCTTAACAAGCGTGATAATCTCGTTGCTCATAGGCGGCACAATTCGTTTAACCACTTGAAGCAAAGTAACCTTAAAGAAAATTTGCGATTTTGTCATGCCGAGAACAAGACCTGCCTCCTGCTGACCCTTTGATATTGATTCTATTCCGCCTCTGAATATCTCCGAAAAGTAGCAGGCATAATTAATTATAAACGCTATTGCTGCCGCTTTAAATCGGTAGGTGTTGTCTGTTTGCATGCCGAAAATAAGGCCCGGTCCGTAAAATACTACAATTATTTGGAGCATTAACGGTGTTCCTCTTATTATCCAAATTATGATTTTTACAAGAAATTTAAGCGGTTTAAATTTTGACATTGAGCCGAAGCTTAAAATAAGGCCTATCGGCAGAGCCGCAGCCAAGGTAATTCCGAATAATTTACAGTTTATCCAAAATCCTTTAAGCAGCTCCAATGTTACTTCCATAAACGAAGTTCCCATATATTCTCCCCTCTGCATTTGTTATAGTTTAATATGATAATACGCTAAAAATAGGCAGAGAGCGCAAGCGAAAACGCCGCCGAGCCCTCTGCCTGAAAATTCAAATATTATTCAGCAAGGTTAATATAATACTTATCTGAAAGCTTTTGAAGTGTGCCGTCTGCCTTAAGCTCATCAATCATAGGATTGATTTTTTCTGCCATATCGGTGCCTTTCTTAAAGCCGATACCGTATTGCTCTGTTGTAAGCTTAAGTGTATAGCCCAAATCGTCAAAGTCTTTGCCGTCTGCTGTCATTGAGTTAGCCATTGTACTGTCAATGATGCATGCGTCAGCAGTGCCTGACTTAACCTCTTTAAGAGCGTCTGACTGTGCAGTAAGAGAAATTACATTGCTTGTAAGCTTCTTTGCCTCTGCTTCGCCGGCTGAGCCTTTTTCTACTGCAATTGCAATATCCTTAAGGCTATCTGTGGTTTTGTAGCTGTCAAGCTTGTCCTTCTTCATTACAACAACCTGGCTGTTTTCAGCATAGGGATTTGATACGTCGCAGTTTGTTTTAACTGAATCTGTTATTGTCATACCGTTCCAAATGCAGTCAATGGTGCCGCTGTTAAGCTCAATAAATTTGTTGTCCCAGTTGATTTCAACAAATTCAACCTTAACGCCCATTTTTTCTGCTACTGCGGTGGCAAATTCAGCGTCAAATCCTGTCCATTCGCCTGTTTTGGCGTCCTTGTAATCCATAGGCTCGTAGTTTGTGATACCTACAACAAGTGTACCCTTTGCAACTATTGCGTCATAAGCGCTTGCTGTTGCTTCGGTGTTGTCTGCCGCTGTGGTGTCGGCGGTGTCATTGGATTTACTGCAAGCCGCAAAGCTAACGCAAACCATCAAAACTGCCAATATAACGGCAAGAATCTTTTTTGCTTTCTTCATTGTAAAAACCTCTTTCTTAGTAGTTTGGTAAATACATTATACTTTATTTCTTTACCAAAGTAAAGTGTTAATTTAATAATTTGATGAATTAGTATTCATAGGTTTCCACATAGTCCCAGTTTCCAGGTTGAATTTTTGAAATATATTCGTCAAAATCATTATATTTTGATTTGCCCAAGGTAAGCTCTGTACCGTATGGGTCAACAATATCTCCTGTGTATTTGTCATATCTTACATTAAACGCACAGCAGCTTGTCAGTACGGTGTTTCCATCTGAATCCGTGCAGTAAAATACAAAGTTTATACCGTTAACCTTATTGGTTGAGGACATATTATTCTCGTAGTAATGTTGGTTAAATACAAAGTATGAGCGTGCAAAGGTTGCATCGGGATATTTTTGACGGCGCTTTTCAAGGCATCTCTCCTTTAAAACCAAATAATCATTGTAATCAATTTGATTTTGGTCTGTTATAAAATCTGTTCTGCTATCCTTTTTGGTAGTTGTTGTAGTTGTAGTTGTAGTTGTAACAACCTGCGCCGTGAACTGCTTTTTAACAGGAGTTATTACGAATCCGTTTTCTTTGTTGTCATCCTCGCCGTTTTTAAGATGGGCGGTAACAGTTGCCGTTTTGTCGGAATCATTACTGTATGATGATGAGAATGTGATTTTCTCAACAACATTACCGTTTTCGTCTGTTATTTCAAGATATACCTTGTCCGAATGATTGTATGATGCAGTGAATTTGCCGAATTTTTCGGAATATTTTTTGTCGTATGTAATAACTGTTTTATCGGAGGCCTCCTTGTATTTTACGGATTTGATAATTGAAAACGGATTTATTTCTCTCAAATCGCCTAATGCGGATACAATATATGTTCTTGATATTGTGTCATCGCCCACCAGCTTGGCATCAAATAAATCACAGTCGTTGATTATGTCATAATTTATTCTTATTGTAATTTGAACCTTATCACCGTTTTTAAGCTGATTGTTTTCGGGAATTTCAACGTCAATGGCGGCATTGAAAATGTCACAGGCTTTTTCAAATCTTGCCTGCTCAGCCTGAGAATTGATTTCGGATAAATCATTGTACATTGCCTCAAAATTTACTATGTCGCTTTTTTCCGAGGATACCGAAGCCATACCCTCAGTACCCTGATAATCAATGTTGTCGGCTATGTAATCGGTAATTTCGTATTTTTCTGATGAATTTAGGGCAAATGCAATAACGGCAATTGCTGCGGCAAGCACAACCGCCACAATGCTTACTGCAATTATTGCAGCCTTTTTAGTCTTTTTCTTTTCGTCCGGCTGTACCGGATTAATTACGGGAGGAGTAACGTAGCCGTTGCCTGTGCCGGAGAAATTTTGATTATTGTATTTTGGCAGAGAGGATCCACAGCTTGGACAATATTCATAATCTCCGTTAACAGGTGTGTTGCATACAGGACATTTCATAAGCTTTTCTCCTTTTTTATTTTGTCTTTGGCAATAAGAAGTGCGTTAAATATGAGTGCAATAGATATTGAACATATCAGAAATATTCCGGAAAACGACAAGAGCACACAGGCAAAGCGCTTTATTTTTGCCGTGTCTGTTTTTTCCTCCTGCTCCTTAGTAAGAGCTTTCATATCGTTTTGGGTAAAATTATTTTCATTGGTGTAATCAAGCTTAATATTCGCTTTTTCAGCCTGTTCGTATTCCTTCAAAAACGCCTCGTAGTCATTTGCGTCAATAGACGTTTGAAGATTTTTGCATATTTTTACACTGCTTTCACACGCCTTCAGTTGCTTGTCTGCGTCAAAGAAAAAATAAAATCCTGCCACAGTGCATACTGCGGATATAACATATACAATTCCCACAAGAATGCTTAAAATTTTTTTCATACATTTCACCGCCTTTCAGACAGATTTCTTTGAGTAAGATAATAACATATATGTACAGAAAAATCCATAAAAGACATAAAATTTCCTTTGATTTTTGATTATTTCAGTGATATAATACTTGACGTAATGCAAATATATGCATTAATCGTGTAGCGATAAATCAAATCGGCAAAGCAAAGTGTGATTCAGCTTCCTGCAATATGGGTGGGTACGGTTATTAAAAATTTCCCCATGGCGCTGCTGTGGAATATATTTGCTGCAGGACCCCTTACAAGACTGATATTTCGTAAAGTGTTCAGACGGTAATATTTTATGTTGATTAATTAAAACTTATATGTTAATATATGTACTGCAAATATTAGTTTACATATTCGGAGGCACTATATGGATATTAAAGTTACAGACAGTATAAAATATATCGGCGTTAATGATTATGATATTGACTTGTTTGAGGGTCAGTACCATCTTGAAAACGGTATGGCGTATAATTCTTATGTTATACTTGATGAAAAGGTTGCAGTTATGGATGCTGTTGACGCTATTGCCATTGACCGTTGGGTAAGCAATCTTGAATCTGTGCTTGAGGGCAGAACGCCGGATTATCTTGTTGTTCATCATTTGGAGCCGGACCATTCTGCAGGTATTCAGGCATTTTGTGACAAATATCCCAATGCACAGGTTATTATGAGTACGCAGGCAAAGCGTCTTGCACCGCAGTTCTGTGATGTTGACGAGGCAAGGATTACCGATGTTAAGGAGGGCGACACTCTTTCTCTCGGCAATCATACACTCACATTTATAATGGCTCCTATGGTGCATTGGCCTGACGTTATGGTTAGCTATGAAAGCAGTGAGAGAGTTTTGTTTTCCGCCGATGCTTTCGGTAAATTTGGCACAACCGACGCTGATGAGGGCTGGAGCTGTGAGGCGAGAAGATATTATTTCAATATAGTAGGCAAGTTCGGCAAGCAGGTACAGGCTCTGCTTAAAAAGGCGTCGGCACTTGATATTGATGTTATCTGTCCTCTCCACGGACCTGTTCTTACAGATACAATCGGCGACGTGCTTAAGCTTTATAACACATGGTCGGCTTATGAGCCGGAGGATAAGGGTGTGTTTATTGCCTATGCTTCAATGCACGGTAATACCGAAAAAGCAGCCCTTAAAATGAAGGAAATTCTTGAATCAAAGGGATGTCCGAGAGTTGCAATAGCCAATCTTTCAACCGATGATATGGCTGAATGTGTTGAGGACGGATTCCGTCACAGCGTTCTGCTTTGTATGGCTTGCAGCTATGACGGCGGCGTTTTTGCTCCTATGGCGGATTATCTTCATCATCTTCAGTCAAAGGCCTTTCAAAACAGAGCAGTTGCCCTTGTTGAAAATTACAGCTGGGCGGCAAGCGCGGTACGTACTATGAAGGCTGAATTTGAAAAAATGAAGGACATCAATTTGATTGAAAAAACTGTTTCAATCAAAACAAGACTTACTGCCGAAACAGAAAAAGAGCTTGAAGCCTTGGCAGACGAGATTATGAAAAATATATAATTCATTTCTTTTTCTCCCCGAACCAATCGGGGAGTTTTTTATTACTTGAAGTGATTTGATATATATGTTAATATTGTCATATATTGTTTTAAATTATGCGGAGGATGCCGGTTATGAAATTTTCTCTGAAAACAGATAATTACAAAAATTTTGATATGTATAAGGATAATGTGATGAAGCCACGCTCATACTTTATTCCCTTTAGCGGTGATGAGGATTTACAGCAGATTAACATCACAAACGAAAGATACCATTCTTCAATGACGGCAGTGCTTTCGGGAGAGTGGGATTTTAAATATTTCAAAAAGGTATCGGATATGCCGGCGGAAATAGAAACACAAACCTTTATTTTTGACAAGGTTCAGGTGCCGTCAACCTGGCAGCATACAGGCTATGAGGAGCCGTATTATCTCAATTCACGCTATCCCTTTAAGCCTAATCCTCCCTATTTTCCTGAGGATTGTCCCGTGGCAGTTTATCATAAAATGTTTAATCTTGACGATATTGACGGTAATTTTATCATTACATTTTTAGGTGTTGCAGGCTCTCTTGACCTTTTTGTCAACGGAAAATATGTGGGTTATTCTGAGGGCAGTCATAATACAGCGGAATTTGAGCTGAATGATTTTGTGGCCGAAGGCACTAATGAAATCTGCGTTGTTAACCATAAGTGGTGCAACGGAACATATCTTGAGTGCCAGGATATGTTTCGCTGTAACGGAATTTTTCGTGATGTACTTCTTACGAAAACCGGTGCAAATTCCATTTATGATTTTCAGGCTAAAACCGCATTTAACGATGACCTTACATATAAGCTTGAAATTCTGCCGTCACTTAAGCTTACCGATGAGTGCGAGCTGTCGGCAACGCTGATTTTTGACGGCGAGGCAGTTGCGTCAAAATCCGTAAATGTCTCTGCGAATGTGATAGATAAAATCACCTTTGACAGTATTGAGGCTAAGGAGTGGAGTGCAGAGGAGCCTAATCTTTACGATTTGGTGCTGACTCTGTCAAAGGACGGTGAAATTGCCGAAATTATACGCCGCCCCATAGGCTTCCGTCATATTAATATTACGGGCAACATATTCTGCTTAAACGGCAGAAGCATTAAGCTTCTCGGCGTAAACCATCACGATACAAATCCTAAAACAGGCTATGTAATGACCGCCGAGGATATGGAAAGGGATGTAAAATTATTTAAGGAATACAATGTAAACTGCGTTCGTACCTCTCACTATCCTCCCGACCCGATGTTCCTTGATTTGTGCGACGCCTACGGCGTTTATGTTGTAGATGAGGCGGATATAGAAACCCACGGCTGTGAAGCGGAGGGCAACAGAAAAGCCTGTTCACACAATCCTAAGTGGCAGGGACATTATTGGGACCGTGTTTACCGTATGTATGAAAGGGACAAGAATCATCCGTCAATTACAATGTGGTCCTTAGGCAACGAATCTCACGGCTATAAAAATCAGGATTATTGCTATAATAATCTTAAACAGCTAACTGATATTCCGGTTCATTATGAGGGTGTGTGCCGTACAAAGCGATGGGCGTACGATGTGATTTCTCAAATGTATCCATGGTTCGGTATTGTTAAAAGAATTGCCAACGGCAGCGGACTGCCTAAGAAGTTTTATAATAAGCCGTACTTTATGTGTGAATATGCTCACGCAATGGGCTTGGGCGCAGGCGAGCTTGAAAAATATATTCAGTATATTTATCAGGGTGACAATATGCTCGGCGGATGTATATGGGAATTTGCGGACCATGCAGTGTATCACGAAAGTGGCAAGTATAAATATACCTACGGCGGTGACCACGGCGAAAATAAGCACGATGGTAATTTCTGCGTTGACGGCTTGTTCTTTCCCAACAGAACGCCTCACGCAGGTGCCTTGCAGATGAAAAACTGTTATAGACCTGTCAGGGCAGAATATAACGGTGACGAAAATCAGCATAAATATACCTTTACAAATTACAATTACTTTAAAACCGCAGATTTTACGGTAAAATGGAGCTGTGTAACCGATGACGCAAATCCAAAGGCAGGGGAGTTTAAGCTTAATATTCCGCCTCAAAGCAGTCAAGATATTACCCTTGATTATACCATTGAGGAATGTGCAGAGGATATTGTTACCTTCAGATATTACGACGGCGATTTTGAGGTTGCCTGCGAGCAGGTAAGTATGTTTATCGGCGGTGCTTCTGCCACAATGATATTTACCGATGAAAACGCACCTAAGGTTCACAAAAGCGAAAGCAAATATTTTATTGATATTGACGGCGGAAAAATCGTTTACAATAATAAAACGGGATTTATTGAACGTTATGTTAAAAATGACAGGGAATACTTAAACGGCGCACCCTTCGGTAATTTCAGAGGCTTTGGCGTTGATATATACAGAGCACCCATTGATAACGATATGAATATCCGCAGAAAATGGGAGGCAATGCGCCTTGACACCGAGCAGATGTGCTTTGTGAAAAATGTGAATTCCCTGCCATATACCGTTGAAAACGGCGCAGTTGTTATTGAAAACCTCTATAAAATTCATACTCTGAATGTGAGAAATCTCTGTGATGTTAAAATGAAATTTAAAATTTACAGGGACGGCACAATGGAAATTAATGCCAAGTGCCTTAAATCAAAATCGTTTCCCTATGCGCCACGTTTCGGCGTAATGGTTGAAATGCCTGTGGAGTATGAAAACGTAAAATATTACGGCTTAGGCGACAGACCAAATACCGAGGACTTTAAGGAACACGCAATGATGGGGCTTTATTCCTGCAAGGTGGACGATATGCGCGAGAAGTATATTAAGCCCCAGGAAGCCTCCATGCGTACCAATGTAAAATATGCCGATGTTACGGACGAAAGCGGCGTGGGATTTAAGTTTATGTTTACCGTAAATTCGGGCATCTTCAGCGCTGACCGTTTTATTCCTCAGCAGTGTGCAAAGGCAATGCATCAGGAGGATTTGGAGCTGTGCGACACCACCTGCATACATCTTGACAGCTATATGCTGGGTGCCGGCTCAAATGCCTGCGGTCCCGTGCCGTCAAAGGAATATAAGCTTAAAAAGTTGAATAATCAGGAAGTATCCATTGCAGTAATTCCCATAGAATAATGTTCACAAGGTGGTTAATGTGAAAGCAGGAACAGATATAGTAAAAATTTCACGGATAGAAAAAAGTATTAAAAATCCACGCTTTCTTGACAGCGTTTATACCGAAAAAGAGCGTGAATACTGTAAAAGCGTCCAAAGCCTTGCGGGACTTTTTGCCGCTAAGGAGGCGTATCTTAAAGCGCTGGGATGCGGAATTGACAGAAGGCTGAGCAGTATAGAAATTGACCATAACGAAAAGGGAAAGCCCTTTATTTCGGGCGATGAAAGCTGCGATTTGAGTATATCTCACGACGGCGATTACGCCGTAGCGTTTGTTATAATTTGGGGGTGAGTTTATGTTTGTTTTAACTGCTGATGAAATAAGAGATGTTGAAAAAAAGTGCTTTGCCTCATATTACAGCGAAGCCGATTTGATGCTTAAAGCAGGAACAGGCTGCTTTAACGAAATAGTAAAACGCTATTCGGACCGCCTTGTAAATTCCACCGTGTCGGTTTTGTGCGGTAACGGCAAAAATGCAGGGGACGGCTTTGTTATCGCACGGCTTTTGTATGCCTACGGGGCAGATGTAAAAATTGTGCTTTGCGATAAAGAGCCTGCTATTGAAGAACCGCTGATGTACTATAATCAAGCGGCTTCAAGCGGTGTTGATGTTGTGCCTTTTACTAATGAATGTCTTAATTCTGATTTCGTTGTAGATACAATGTTCGGCATCGGCTTTCACGGCGAGGCAAGAGCACCCTTTGACAGGATATTTGAGCTTCTTTGTGATTATAAAGGAGAGATTATATCCGTTGATACCCCCAGCGGTACAAATTCCACCACCGGCGAGGTGTGCAAAAGCTGTGTTAAAGCGGATTTTACAATAGCCGTATCAACTCTCAAATATGCACATATTCTGCCTCCTGCAAGCTCATATTGCGGTGACACTGCCGTAATTGATATCGGAATACCCGATGACTGCTATGACGGCGTTTATATTAATACCATTGATTTTCAGCAGGTAAAAAATATTTTTCCCAAGCGAGACAAAAACGCCAACAAAGGCACCTTCGGCACACTGCTTAATCTTTGCGGAAGCTATGCTATGCCCGGTGCGGCGGTAATTTGCACAAAATCTGCCCTTAAAACAGGAGCAGGTCTTGTTAAGCTGACTCTGCCTAAATCCGCTTATCCTTTGGCGGCATCACATCTTGTACAGAATATTTTTCACCCTGTCAGCGAAAACGATAACGGCACATTTTCCGCCCAAAGCGCACAGGAAATTTTAGATGATATTGAAACTGCGGACTGTGTTGCGGCAGGATGCGGAATGGGATGTAATGACGATACAAAAGCCGTTGTTGACTCACTGCTTAAAAATTCTAAGGCTCCTGTAATTCTTGACGCAGACGGCATAAATTGTATCAGCGATCATATAAATATTTTAAAGGATATTAATGTGCCTGTTGTGTTGACTCCTCATCCGGGCGAGATGGCACGCTTGTTGTCGTCAAGTGTAAGCGACATACAAAGCAACCGTATAAATATCGCAAAGAAATTTGCAGAGGAATACGGCGTTGTTCTCGTTTTGAAGGGTGCAAATACCATTGTTACAGACGGTAACGAGGTGTTTGTAAATCTTAACGGAAATCCGGGAATGGCAATGGGCGGTGCAGGTGATATGCTTAGCGGAATGATAGGCTCATTTGTCGCACAGGGCATTTCACCCTTTGATGCGGCAAAGGCTGCGGTGTTTATTCACGGCAGATGCGGTGATATTACCGCAAAAAGTCTAAGTATGCGCTCAATGACCGTTTGCGATATGCTCAATACGCTGGGCACCCTAATGTCTGAATTTGAGTAAAGGCTGATTTCTTTGAAAAAAATAATATGCGCCCTTTTGACATTATTGTTATTGTGTGGATGTCAGGCAAAAGTATATACCCCTGTTCTCAATACCGATTTCAGCGAAAATGCGGTTTTTCAAACAGGGGATTTTTCATATAACGCAAATGTTCAGCGTGCCGAGGGCGTTGTCACCGTAAAGGTTAATTCCACCTCGGCGGCAGGAATGGTTATTGCCTATGACGGCAGTACCGTAACATTTCGTCAGGACGGTATGAAAAAATCTCTGCCTGCCGAATATCTTGATAAAACAAATCCTGCCGTAGCGGTTTATGACGTGTTTAATTATATTGATACCGCCGCTGATTTGCAGTGCTCCAAAACCGACAGTGGCTACAAATATAACGGCACCTCCGGTATAGGTGAATTTACCTTAATTCAAAATACCGACGGCACCTTTAACACAATTATTTTTCCGCAGGCTGATTTAAAAATAACTTTTCAATAATAAAAAAGAAAACGCCCGACAGATTTATTTCTCTGTCGGGCATTTTTGAATTTTGAATTTATATCCATTCTTTAATTATTTGCGGATTTGCAAAAATTTCATCAAGCTTTTTCATAAACGGTACAACGTCGCCTGCATCAAGCGCTCTGTGGTCAAAAGCGATAGTCATAGGCAGCTTATATCCTGTTCGTACTGTTCCGTCCGTTTGGGCGATAGGCTTTAACTGTGTTGAGCCGATGGCAATTGCGGCAACCTGTGGCGGAATAATCTCCAACAGGGTACAGCAGCCGTCACACCAGTCACGATAAATTGAGCCCATATTGGATATTGTAATAGTACCCTGCTCAATATCGTGCTTTGTAAGTCTGTCGCTTTTAGGTATGGAATAATATTCTTTTTTTGCACTGCCGGTTAATGTTTTAACTTTGTGCTTTCCTGTTTTAGAGCCTACAAGGCGGTTGATAGTCTGAATTATTTTGCCTTCCTTAAGACCGTTTAAGGTGTTGTCAAGGGATACCTCAAACATTACCTCGTTCATATCCGAGTTGTTGGCTCTGCGGCGGGTGTCCTTGATAGCGTCCTGCATTTCGGTAATGGATTTACTGTGCATATTATGCATATTTACTGTCATCATTTCGCCTGTGTTAAGCATCATCGGCATGGAAATATTAATCTCCTCAAACTGAGTTATATTTCCTCTTACAAGCTTTCTGTTAAAATTAAGATGCGCATTCATTGCAGGACATGCCTTTAAGCCCTCGGTGATTACCTTCAGCATAACGGTATTAATTGTAATATGAGCATCGCCTTTATCGTTTATTTCCTTTATTACATTAAGTAATTGCGTAACCTCCGGTTCGTAGGTAACAACTACGTGGGGGATTGTTTCCCAGCTTTCGCTTGTCATATTGCTTACGATTTTTCTTGCAATACCAAAGTGTGTTTTTTTAATAGGTGTTAATGACTGTTTCATAATGCTTTGCCTTTCTTTATATGTAGTATTGATATATTTTTATCGGAATTATTGCCCGATGTGTAACGGATGTATTGGCTTTCTCTGTCCGTTGTCTGCATTGTATATCAACGTCAATTTTTTTTCTACATATTTTAGTTTGCAAAATACAAAAACTTTTGCAACTATCGGTTGCAACCGATTATTACTGTTACCCTAAGCTGTTTTCGGCTATTTTTTTATTTCATCCTTCTCTTTTTCTTTTTCCTCACTTACAGCTTTTTCGTGGTATTCCTGAAGATGACGGAGCAGCTCAGGTGAATGCTTTTTTAGCCTTTGAACAGTTTCCTGTCTGTGACGGCGAAGCTTGTTAAATGTATTTTCATCAGCATTTTTGATGTACTGATAAATTCTTTCTCTTCTTTGCTCAAGCAGTGCGCCTAACTTGTCAACATCAATACCCGTGCTTTTTGATAGCTCCTCAAGATGCATTTCCAGTGACTCAAGAAGTATATCCTCATCAAAGGAGCCTAATGCGTCCCACAGCGTCGTTTCGGAAAATAGGTCGCCCCGTTCAATACTTTTGCGGTTTGCATGATCAATAATTTGCTGAGTGTATGCCTCTATCTGCTCCTGTGCATCCGTGCCGAATGCCCATTCAAATTCGTACATTAACTGTTCTTTAAAGTTGGGTATGTATGTTATCGTTTCGCCGTCGGCAAGCTCAAGCTCGTATGGCTTTGTAAGTCCCTGCGAACGCAATGCAGAGGTGATGGTTCGTCTGACTGCACCCTCCTGGATTATATATCCTAATCCTAATTTTCTTAGTTGAGTGTTAACCTGCGTCATATGCTCGGTGAGATAAAAACGTATGCCTCTCTCTTTAAGAGATTTGTACAATGCCTCCAGAGTATCTGCTCCTGTAGTGTCTATTGACGATATTCCCCCTGCATCAACAATAACGCATTTTGTGTCCGGCTTTATTGAATTTTCAATATCCTCACGAAATTCCGTTACATTTGCAAAAAACAAGCCTGCTCTGAATCTGTATATTACAACATTTTTAATTGGCTTTGCAGTGGGATTGCTTTTCATATTGAAAAACCCGTCCCTGCCGGGAATAACACCTAAAAATGTTCTGGGCGGGTCACTTTCACGTATTACTACGTTAACAAATGAAAGAACTACGCCAATAATAACTCCGTAAATTGTGCCGAAAACCAGCACTCCCAAAAATGCGGCAATGAATATCCACATTTCCTTTTTGTTAATTTTTTTTAGCTTGCGCACCAAATCAAATTCAATGGCACCCAAAAGCGCACAAATTACAATAGCAGTCAGCACCGGCACGGGTAGATATTGTATAAAATCTGTGCAAAACAACAAAATTACTATCATCACAGCGGCGGCAGTCAATGATGTTATCTGGCTTTTTCCGCCGAATTGTTCGTTCATTGCCGTTCTTGATACACTCCCGTTAACAGGGCATCCGCCGATAAAGGCAGAGGCTATGTTGCATACGCCGAAGGTCAAAACCTCCTGCGAGTCGGACACCTTGTAGTTGCCTTTCATTGCAAAGCTATGCTCTGCCAGCAAAGTTTCCGCCATAATTACAATGGCTATTGTCAAGCTTACGCTCATACCCTTTATTGGCGATATAATGCTAAAGTCGGGCAGTATAAAATTGCCCAAGCCCTTTTCAACGGCAGGGAGTGTGGCAACTCCAACCTTGCCTGCAAAATTTGTAAAATACTGCAAAAATGCCGAAATAAGCATAACCGCCACGGGCATAGGGAATTTCGGAATGAATTTTTTTGCAAGTAAAATTAAGGCAATGCTTATGATTCCCAATAAAAGTGATGGCAGATTAAAGGACTTCTGTACCTGCTGATAAATGTGTATAAATAACTGATGTGCTTCTCCTGTGCCGGGTGTACCGCCGAAAAGCTTAGGTATCTGCATAAGTATAATTGTTGTGCAAATACCGCTGACAAATCCTCCCATAACAGGTGTGGAAACATATTGAGTCAGCTTGCCTGCCTTTAAAAAATAAAATATAAACAGCCATACGGCAGTGTAAAAGGTTATTACAGGCACGGTCTTTACCGCCTGAGCACTTTGGGAGGCAATACCCAATGATGCAAGCACACCTCCCACCATTGCGGCAGGTGCGGCATCAACGCCGAATATATATCTCGGCGATGATGAAAAAAGCGCAAAAAGTATCACCGGCAAAACAGAGCAGTAAAGTCCCCAAGCTGTCGGCAGTCCTGCAATTTGTGCGTATCCCATTGATATTGGTATGGAAACAAGTGCAATGATTACACCGCTGATAATGTCATTTTTAATTGTGCCTTTGTTTGCCGATTTGAGTCCTGAGAACATTATGTATTAAGCTCCTTAGGGTTTGTACCCTTGTCGTTATTCTATAGAATTATGACAAGGGTGCCTATTGTGATTATAATTATTGCTGCGGCATTTCTTTTGCTGATTTTTTCTTTCAGAAAAACAAAGCTGAACAGTGTCGCAAACAGTATTGATAATTTGTCAACGGGTACTACAACGCTGACGTCTCCTGTCTGTAATGCTTTGAAATAGCAAAGCCATGACGCACCCGTAGCAATGCCCGACAGAATTAAAAACACAAGATTTTTACCTTTAACGTGCTTTATTTCTAAGTGTTGCTTTTTTATAAAAACTATAAGCCAGGAAAAAATCAATACAACTATCGTACGAATTGCGGTTGCAAGGCTTGAATCAATATTCTCAACGCCGATTTTCCCCAATATTGATGTCAGCGCCGCAAACACCGCCGACAGTATGGAATATATAAGCCAGGAACGGCTTTCCTTGCTTTCGGTGTCGCCTTTTTCAATTATAAGCGCCGTGCCGGCAATCATCACGATTGTGCCTATAACCGTGGTGAAGCTGCATTTTTCACCGAAAATTATTATTGCAAGTATTATAGATAAAAACGTACTGCTTTTATCTACGGCGGCGACCTTGCTGACCTTGCCTGTTTGCAAAGAACGGTAATAGCAAAGCCAGGACAATCCCGTAGCACAGCCGGACAGAATCAAAAACAAAAGTGATTTTCCGTCAACGGAGCTAATCTGATTCTGTACGCCTGTTACAAAAACCATAAGCCACGCAAAAATCAGTACAACCACCGTTCTTACGGCAGTGGCAAGGTCCGAGGGTATGCTTTTAATTCCCGCTTTTGCAAGCACCGATGTTGTGCCTGCAAATATTGCAGATAAAAACGCAAAAAGCAGCCACATTATTTTAACCTCGCCTCTAATCTGTAAATGGGGTAACCCTGAGATGAGAATTTTTCCTCATATTCCGTTACAATATTACCCTCAAAATCACTGTTATGCAAATCAAGTGATATGTTTGACAACGCAAATCCGTTTTGCGTAAACGACTCTATTGAATATTCAAAAAAGTGCATATTATCGGTTTTTTGACATACCGGCGCTCCGTCCTTCAGCAGTTTTTTGTAAATGCTCAAAAATCTTTCACTGGTGAGTCTGTGTGATGCATAACGCTTTTTAGGATATGGACAGGAGAAATTGAGAAATATGCTCTCAAAAGATTTCTCCGGCAGATAGGATGGCAAATATTCCGCCGAACAGTCAATGAATTTTATATTTTGCAGATTCTCTTTCTTTGCTCCTTCGCAGGCAATTACAATAACATTCCTAACCTTTTCAACACATATTATGTTGACGTGGGGATTTTGCTTTGCAAAGGTGCATCCAAACTGCCCCTTTCCGCATCCTATTTCAAGATATACCGGATTGTCATTGCCGAAAAGCTCCTTTAAATCAATAAGATGACGCTCCGTTTGTGCGTCGTTAAAATTAAGGCTTTCATTGCGTACCGTAATAAGATAATCGCTTACCGCCTCAAGCCTTGACTCTAAATTTTTCTTGTGCCTCATTCTCATAACAATATACACCTGTTGAATATTTATTTAAGTAATATTATAACTCTGTTTGTTATATATTACAATATAAAAAAGCAAATCCCCCTGTTAAACAGAGGGATTATGTTGTAAATTTATATCTTTGCAAATGTTGTACCATTGACAGTCCTTGCAAATATTTTTCGGCAGGGGATTTTCGCCTTTTTCCACTGCGTATTTAACGAGAGCGTCGTAATTTTTTACATCCTCTTCATTTTTGCATATCCCCCCTGCCATATTCGGACAGTGAGCGCAAATATCATCGCAGTGTTCAACAAGATTAATTTCTCCGCCGTTATTTATATAATCCTGTACATTTTTCATATTAGCACAGAAATCTTCACTGTATCCCTTTCCTTTAAATCTGGGAATACACATTAAATGATGGTATCGTATGTTCATTATTTTACAAATCTTTTCAGCCTGTTTGTTAGCACCGCCGCCAGCGCAATTTTTACCGCATCCGGAATAAGAAACGGTGTAACGCACCAGCCGAGTATTGTTGCAAGTGAGGCAGGCTCTGAGGTTTTAGCATAAACAACGGCAAACCATGCAGTGCCGAAAATGTAGCATACAAGAACGCCTGCAACCATTGACAAAATCAGCGCCCACAATTTACCCTTTGCCTTGTCGGAAACAAAGCCCACAATGAGTGCGGTGAAAATAAAGCCTATAAGGTATCCGCCTGTGGAGCCGGCAAGCACACCGATACCACTGCTGAAGCCTGCAAAAACAGGAACGCCTATTGCACCGAGAATTAGGTATATTACCGTAGCGATAGTGCCTCTCTTCATTCCGAAGATGCCTGCCACAAGGCAAATGCCCATCGTCTGCAAGGTGATAGGTACTGTCAGCGGAATTGATATCCATGAGCATATAGCAATCAGTGCCGCAGACAAACCGATATATGCTAAATCAATTGTCCTCAGCTTGTTCTTTTTTTCTTTTACATCTTCCATAAATATCCCCCTAAAACGTTTTTCTCTATTTTAGCAGGATATTGATGATTGTCAACCAAAATAATATAAACAGGTTTACAATTGGCTAAATTATATTTTTTCCAACGCCTGCTGAATGTCTGCAATAATATCCTCTGCGCTTTCAATACCGCAGGAGAAGCGTACCAAATCAGGACTTACACCGCATTCCTCAAGCTGTTCATCGGTAAGCTGGCGGTGAGTTGTTGATGCAGGGTGCAGACAACAGGTACGCGCGTCGGCAACGTGGGTTACTATTGCAGCAATCTTAAGGGAATCCATAAATTTGGTTGCCGCAGAACGTCCGCCGTCAATACCGAAGGATACCACTCCGCAGGTGCCGCCGGGCATATATTTTTGCGCAAGCTCGTATTGGTCGTCGCCCTCAAGCATTGCACATTTTACCCATTTGATTTTGTCGCTTTTCTTTAAAAATTCCGCAACTCTCAGTGCGTTTTCACAATGGCGAGGCATACGAAGGTGCAGAGTTTCCAATCCCACGTTAAGCAAAAATGCATTTTGCGGTGACTGAACAGAGCCTAAATCTCTCATTAACTGAACCGTTGCTTTTGTAATGTATGCAGCCTTGCCGAAGGTTTTTGAATAAACTATTCCGTGATAGCTGTCATCGGGTGTGGTAAGGCCGGGAAATTTATCATTTTGCTCCCAGTCAAAATTACCGCTGTCAACGATTGCACCGCCGATGGTTGATGCGTGGCCCTCCATATATTTTGTGGTGGAATGTGTAACAATATCTGCACCGAATTCAAAGGGGCGGCAGTTAATGGGCGTTGCAAAGGTGTTGTCAATAATAAGCGGTATGCCGTTGGCGTGCGCCGCCTTTGCAAATACCTCAATATCAAGAATGTCAAGGCTTGGGTTAGATATGGTTTCGCCGAAAATTGCCTTTGTGTTGGGCTTGATTGCCGCCTGAATCTCCTCAGCTGTTGCATGAGGAGGAACGAAAGTGAAATCAATGCCTAATTTACGCATTGTTACGTTAAATAAATTAAATGTTCCACCGTAAATTGCAGAGGAGGATACAATGTGGTCGCCTGCCTGTGCAATGTTGAATACTGCGTAGAAGTTTGCCGCCTGTCCTGAGCCTGTCAGCATACCGGCAACGCCGCCCTCCAGCGCCGCAATTTTAGACGCCGCATAGTCGCAGGTGGGGTTTTGCAGACGAGAATAGAAATAACCCTCATCCTTTAAATCAAAAAGATTACCCATTTCAACAGAGGAATCGTATTTGTACGTTGTGCTTTGTACAATGGGAATTACTCTGGGTTCACCGTTTTTAGGCTTATATGTGCCTTGAACGCAAATTGAATCAATGTTCATTTTTATACCTCGCTATATCATTTTTTGTTTTTATCATAAATTATTTTCAGTCCGTCTATTAACAGATTTTCGTCTATTATCAAATCGGTTTTACAGTTTTTGGCAATGCTTTTTCCTAAGCCGCCTGTTACAACCACTGTTGCTTTTTCGCCGATTTCCTCCTCAATACGTTCTACAAATCCGTCTATCATTATTGCCGTGCCTATTACACAGCCTGATTTCATACTGTCAATGGAATTGGTGCCTATTACCTTTTTAGGCGATGAAATATCTATCTGAGGCAGCAATGCAGTTCCTGTTGTAAGTGCATTTATGGAGGTGCCTACTCCCGTAGTGATTATACCGCCTAAAAAATTCCCGTCCCTGTCAATTACAGAGCCTGTTGTGGCGGTGCCTAAATCAAATATAATAATAGGGCAGGGGTATTTTTCCTTTGCGGCAACCGCACCTACTACAAGGTCTGCTCCTAACTGTGCCGGGTCGTCAATTTTTATACTAAGCCCTGTTTTTATACCCGGTCCCACTATCAGCGGCACAACACCGCATACTAAATTTACCGCTTTCTTCAAAGCCGAATTCAGTGCCGGTACAACGCTTGATATTATGGCACCGTCTATTTCCGATGCATTTCGTATGCTTAAAAATGAGTGTATTTTCATCGCATACTCTTCTTCCGTTTCGTTAATGTTTGTTGACAGTCTGCCTAAAAATTTAAGACCGCTGTCATCAATAGCTCCCAGCGTAATATTTGTGTTTCCTACGTCAATAGCTAAAATCATTTTATCACATTACCTTCATATAATATCACAATATGAATTTTAACATATCATTTTTAATTAGTAAAGTGTTTATGCGCAAAACGTGTCGATTTATTATTTATTTATTGTACTTGATAAAATTGTATTAATATGCTATAATATCAAAAAAATTATAGGAGGTATTTAGTTATGGCTATGACTTATGAGTCAATTGTTGAGGCTGCAAGAAATAAGTTTTATGACGCAGACGTTTCATCTGTTAACGGTACTCTCGCTCTCCAGATTAATATTGAGGGCAAAGCCGCCAGCGGTATTTTCTACATTGAAGTAAAAGACGGCAAGGTTAATATTGAGCCTTATGAGTATTATGACAGAAACGCCATCATCACTATGAACGGCACAAACTTCATTAAGCTTATCAATGGCAAGCTTGATCCGGTTGTTGCTTATACAACAGGTAAGCTTAAGGTTGACGGCGATGTTAATGCGGCACTCGAGCTTATTAAATTTGTAAAGTAAATACACAGCAAAAAGGCTTCGCAGATTATTTTGCGAAGCCTTTAGCGTGTAGAAACATATAAATTGACTTTTTCTACACGCTGTAGTGTGCTTATTGCACACTTTTTTATTTTAGTTTTTTATTTTTCGCACAAATTTATTTTTTTGCACAAAAATTAGTGACATTTTTGTGTATTTATTGTATAATGTTTTTTGATAATTAAAATATCGGAAGGAGTTATTTGATGAAACACCCTGAAATTGTTGAGAAGATGAGCCTTGAACAAAAGGCGGCTTTCGTATCGGGATACGATTATTGGCATCTTGAGGAAGCACCTGAGCTTGGCTTACCTAAAATTATGATTACCGACGGCCCTCACGGTCTGCGTAAGCAAAAGGACAAGAAGGATAAGTCCGGAGAAAAAGGAACAATCGGTCTCGGAAATTCCGTGCCCGCTACCTGTTTTCCTCCTGCAGCAACCTCCTCTTGCTCTTGGGATATGGATTTGCTTTATAAAGAGGGCGAGGCCATGGGCGAGGAATGTCTTAAGGAAAAGGTTTCCACAATTCTTGGCCCCGGTACAAATATTAAGCGCTCACCTGTATGCGGCCGTAATTTTGAGTATTTCAGCGAGGACCCGCTTCTTGCCGGTAAATGCAGTGCTGCAGTTATCAACGGCGTTCAGTCAAAGGGTGTAGGTACTTCTCTCAAGCATTTCTGCTGTAACTCGCAGGAGGCATTTAGAATGGTTGTTAACGAGGTTATCGACGACCGTGCTATGCGTGAGATTTATATGACCGCATTTGAAATTGCCATTAAAGAGGCTCAGCCTTGGACCGTAATGAATGCATATAATAAAATTAACGGAGTTTACGCATCTCAAAACGGTAAAATTCAAAACGATATTGCAAGAGGCGAGTGGGGCTTTAAGGGTCTGTTTGTAACAGACTGGGGTGCTTCTGTTGACAGAATTCCCGGTCTTATCAACGGCACTGATTTAGAAATGCCTTCATCAGGTCCTCTTAATACTACACGCATCATTGCCGCTGTTAAGGACGGAACTCTTGATGAAAGTGTACTTAACGAAAGAGTTGACAATGTAGTTGACCTTATTGTTAAATCAAAGCCTGCCCTTGAAAAATCACATACCTATGATGTTGAGGCTCATCATCAGCTTGCTGCAAGAATTGCCGAGGCTTCAATGCAGTTACTTAAAAATGATGATAATATTCTTCCTCTTAAGAGCGGTCAGAAGGTAGCAATTATCGGTGAAATGGCAAAGTCTCCTCGTTATCAGGGCGCCGGCTCATCTGTAATTAACTGTACAAAGATTTCCAACGCTTATGACGAGCTTGAAAAGCTGGGCGTAGATATGATTTACGCTCAGGGCTACGAAAAATCAAAGGATGAGGTTAACCCTGCTCTTACTGCTGAAGCTGTTGAGGCCGCTAAGAAAGCGGATGTTGCCGTAGTATTTGCCGGACTTACAGAGGAATTTGAGGGCGAGGGATACGACAGAGTTGATATTAATATGCCTAATAGCCATAATGCTCTTATTGCAGAGGTTGCGGCGGCTAATCCAAACACAGTTGTTGTACTTGCAGGCGGTTCTGTTGTGTTTATGCCTTGGCTTGATCAGGTTAAGGGATTGCTTAATTCCGGTTTAGGCGGTCAGGCAGGCGGTATTGCCGTTGCAAATATTCTTACAGGCAATGTTAATCCGTCAGGTAAAACCTCCGAAACATATCCTGTTGCCTTTGAAGAAAATCCAACAGCAGGCAATTATCCCGGCGGTCCTGTTACCAGCGAGCACAGAGAGTCTGTTTATATTGGTTACAGATATTATGATTCTGCTGAAAAGGATGTTGTATTCCCGTTCGGCTATGGTCTTTCATATACAACCTTTGAGTACAGTGATATTAAGCTTTCCGCTGATAAAATTAAGGATACCGATACTGTTACAGTATCATTCAAGATTAAGAATACAGGCGCAGTTGACGGTGCAGAGGTTGCTCAGATTTATGTTACCGATAAGGAGTCAACGATTTACCGTCCTAAGAAGGAGCTGCGTGGATTTAAGAAGGTATTTATCAAAGCCGGCGAAGAGGCAGAGGTTAGCGTAGAGCTTTCAAAGAGAGCCTTTGCTTTCTGGAATGTTAATGCAGATGACTGGTGTGTAGAGTCAGGCGATTTTGACATTCTTGTAGGTGCGTCAAGCAGAGATATTAAGCTTACTGCATCGGTAAATGTTGAATCAACCTGTGACTGTGTAATCCCCGATTATAAGGAGAGTGCACCTGCTTATTATAATAATGTAGCAGGTATTACACGTGATGACTTTGCGGCAGTTTACGGCGAACTTCCAAATCCGGATATTGATACCTCAAAGAAGATTGACCTGTATTGCTGCCTTAACGATGCAAGGCACACAAAATGGGGAGGAAAGATTTGTAATTTGATTGAATCTATTATGTCCAAAATGGGTTCTGCTGAAAACGGCGACGGCAAAATGCTTGCCGCTATGGCAACTCAGATTCCTATCCGTAACTTTATCGCAATGAGTATGGGCGTATTCTCACCAAAAATGGCAGAGGGTCTGCTTATGATGCTCAACGATGACGAGTCAAGCTTTGTAGGATTTTCCAAGATATTCTGGAGATTGGGCGGAGCTATTGTTAAGCTTCCTAATCTTCTTAAATCAATCTAACGCTTTAAAAGCTAATCATCCCCGAGCCTTTTACGGCTTGGGGATTTTTGAAATGAGGTAATATATTTGAAATTTATAAGCTGGAATGTTAACGGATTGAGAGCCTGTATGAATAAAGGCTTTGAGGATTATTTTAATTCTGTGGACGCAGATATTTTCTGTCTGCAGGAGACAAAATTACAGCAGGGGCAAATTGATTTTGCTCCGGCAGGGTATAATTGCTACTGGAATTATGCAGAGAAAAAGGGCTATTCCGGTACCGCCGTATTTACAAAACGTCAGCCTTTAAATGTTACCTATGGTATGGGTATTGAGCAGCACGATAAGGAGGGTAGAATGATTACCCTGGAATTTGAGGATTTTTATTTTATCACAGTGTATGTTCCAAATTCTCAAAGAGAGCTTGCACGGCTTGATTATCGTATGCAGTGGGAGGATGACTTCCTTGAATATATCAAAGCTCTTGATTTCCAAAAGCCTGTTATTTACTGCGGCGACCTAAATGTAGCTCACAGAGAAATTGATTTGAAAAATCCGAAGACTAACAGAAAAAATGCCGGATTTACCGATGAGGAGAGAAATAAAATAACCGCCGTGCTTGACAGCGGTTTTACGGATACCTTCCGTTATTTTTATCCCCACAAAGAGGGTGTTTACAGCTGGTGGTCATATATGTTTAAAGCCAGAGAAAAGAATGCCGGCTGGAGAATTGACTATTTTATTACATCAAAATCCCTTGACGGCAGACTTTTAGATGCGGATATTCACACCGATGTCTTAGGCTCTGACCATTGCCCGGTGGAGCTTGATATTAACCTGTAATCAATTATTACAAGTTATTCTGTAGTTTTCCACAACATCGTAAATACGCTTTGCAACACTGTCCCAGCTATATTCTTTAATTAATTGCTGACGGCGGTCTGCAACATTTTGTTTGATTTGCTCATTATGCAGTAAATCAAACATTTTTTTTGCCAAAATTTCCGGGTCGTTGTCGTCGATAAGGTCGCCGGTTACGCCTTTTTCAATAAAATACGGCATTTCAAAAGCATTTCTGCCTATGCAGGGAAGACCGTAAATCAGTGCCTCAATAAACACAAGCCCATAGGCCTCAAAGTGACTGGGCATTACGAAAATATCACATTTGTTAAAGTAGTCGGAAAGCTGATTGTATGTAAGACTGCCTAAAAAATTATATCCCTCAATTTTCTCATCAATCGGATTGATTACGGGACCGGCAATATATAGCTGTGCCTGTGGGTCATATTTTTCCTTTAAAATCTTGAAGGCATTAACCACAAGATAACCTGCCTTGCGCTTGAAATCTCTGCCTACAAACAGTATTTTGCGACAGTCTTTGTTTGGATCGGGATTAATTCTGTTCACATCAAGATTGCTGGCGCCGCCCACGTGATGAACCTTGGACGGATCAATGTCATAATTCTCCCTTATGTATTTTTCCATCCATCTGCCCATAGTGAAAATACCTGCGGCGTTGTCATAGGATTTAAGCTGCCTTTTATAACGCTTTTGTATGGTTTTGGGATTCATATGCTGAAAGCCCGACACAGCGTATAATTCTTTGTCATTTGTCATTATATTGTTTAAAAACGCATAGCATAAATCCTGATACATATAGCTGTTTATATAGCTTTTTATGGGGTAGTCGCTGAATTGTATAACAGGCAGTCCGTTATATTTGCTTTTGCTTATATGATGCAGCAAATCCTTATAACAAAGAATTCCCGTTGGTGTTTTGTACATAACCCTTCTGAATAATTCGCCGATTTTACCGTGAATTACCGTTGTGTCAAATTCAACTATGTTGTAATATTTATTCAAAGCCGTGAGAAGACTCAACGGTGTTCCGGACCAATTTTTTTCCTTTGGCTTATCACCCCATTCAACAACAAAGCCAAAATCCTTTTTCTTATCCATTTAGTATCGTCCTTATTAAAGCTCAATTCGTGCATTTTTAACGGTTCTTGATGAAGCGTGTGCCTCTTTTTCAAACAACGCCCACATACATACCAGGGAAAATATTCTCTGACCGTCAAATGCACACAGTGAAATCTGCGTTGATGCCAAATAGGCAATCATACCTGCAAAAAATACTCTGCGGTTGCTTTTGTTTATGTAATAAATTTTAATAAAAAGATAAATAAGTCTGATAAATAAGGCCCAAGAGAAAATTACGCCAACAATTCCAAAGTGATACCACATATTCATAATACCTAAGTCGTCAAATCGGCAGGTGCCGTTGGGACCGAAGAATATTTTGTAGTGATATTCGGTTGACGGACACACAAATCCCATGGAGAAAATGGGATTTTCTTCAGTGTAGGTTGAAAAATATTCTCTTGCAAGCTGACGTGCCAATGTTGAATTGCCTGTCTCTTCATTTGTTTCCGAAAAGCTTGCTATGATTACCGAGAATGCTCCCGATGCTACAAATATAATTGCCAGAGTCAAAACCATAACCCATACGATTACCTGGTTTGTTTTTGCTCTCGGACGAAGAAGATACATTGTAAGAAGTGTTACGCAAACGGCAATGGTAAGAGCTCTGGTCATACAGGTGTAAACAAGATAAAAAACGATAAATCCAAGCAGAAGGCCCCATTTAATTTTATTCTTTTGTAGCTTTTCCTCAAATAATTTGTAAGCCGCATAAGATACAGAAACACCGAACGCAGTTGGTACCGTGCATCGCAGACGTCCGTAACGTATTCCGAATTTTACCTCCTTGAGTAAAAGCCTGCCGGTGAAATTATACAGAACCGCTACAACTACATTTATAAACAGTATTAAGAGCACCGACCATACAAGAATCTTGATAAATCTATCATCACCGAATTTATCAATAATAAATAATATGGGTGCCACCAAGAATAAATACAAATAAGATCTAAAGCAGTTAAAAAGATCAATGGGTCCCTGAGCGTATTTGTTGTAGGAATAAATTATCATTATTGCAACAAATGTAACAAGCAGCAGCATATAAAAATTTATAAAATTTCGGTATGGCTTAAGTGCTACGTTAATTGATTTATTTATAATACAGTTAACAAATAAAATTACCGCCAGTGCTGCAATGATAGATGTTGTGGTTCCTTCCTCGCCTAATACCGGTATTTTGAATATTGAAAAAATACCGCAGTCCATAATTGCAATAAATAGTATTAAATTGTATATGGGACTTGTGTTTATTCTGATTTTCATTAATAGAATTCCTTAGCTTGTTTTAATATTTTTTTACTTTGCTTAACAAAAGTTATTGCGTCCTTTATTTTCCCTTCCTTTATGAAAGAGAATAAAACCTCAAGACATCGTATATTTCTTATGCTTCTCAATTTATGATAGGGGAGCTTTTGGTATTTTGCAAACATATAACATTCCGATTTAAAGTTTTCTATGCGTGTGAACAGATTTGTCGCACCGCCGGTGGATGCGCCGTGATAATGAATTACCTGCGCCTTGGGTTCGTAAGCAATTTTCATACCGCTTTTAACGGCTTTTTCACTGATTATATACTCTTCAAAATATAAAAATGTATATGGGTCAAAATATCCTATCTCCTTAAATTTTTTCATATCGGCGATAAAGCTTGAACCGCATATCCAATACACTTGGGAAAACCTCATCGGCTGAAGATCTGTGAAAAATTCTATTTTCTGTTTTCTGGGAACAAGGTTAGTGAGATATGTGGAAAATTTCATATATTCGCTGAAGGTAGGCTTGTTCTTTTTTACACTTGTTTGCATTCTGCCGTCGGGACTGTACGAACAAGGTCCTACCAAAAGATATTCACCGCTCTTTATCACATCAAGCAAAATTTCAACAGCGTTTTCCAAATAAACAATATCGTTGTTTGAGATTAGTGCGTAATCACATCCGTCCTTCTCGGCTTTTTTTAGGCATAGATTATTGCCTCTTGCGTAGCCAAGGTTTTCCTTTGATTCAATAATCTCAACCCTCGGGTTATCCTTGTAGAGATTGTTCAGTACTTCAAGGGATTTGTTGGCGGAGCAGTTGTCAAGCAAATATATTTTGTAATCGCTTTTTACTGTGTCAAATATGGATTTTATGCAGTCAACGGTTTTTTCGTACTTGTTAAAATTAATAATTATTATGCCGAGCATTATTTTTTATCCCTTACTTTTAATTTTTCTGAGTGCAAAAACAATTTTCTTTTTTAATACGGTGTTTTTTAATGCGTAATCAGCACCGTGCTTTTTCAGTAATTTGCGGAATTTTTGTGCATTTTTACTGTTCGCTGAGGGATGGTTTAACTGACCGTTACCCCTAACCGCTTCCTGAATCTGCCGTTCTTCAATAAATACCTTTTCGCTGATGCTGTCAATTAGCCTTTGTCCTTTGTCGGTAATTACAAGAGCGACGCTTAAGCCTTTTTTGAGCTCGTTGCTTAAGGGTTCGCCAACACCCCAAAAATCACCTGCCGTTAAATCCGAAGTTCTGTCTGCATTTGCATAAGGGCAGTTGTAGCAGCTTTCACGGTATGTCCAGCCCTCTAAAAATCCGTGATAATAAAAATTGGTGCCGAAGTCAAGGCCTTCAATAACCTTTGAGCCGTTCAGCAAGGTCATATGCCATCCTTTTTCGTCACGAAATCGGATACCGGTGCATTTGTCTGAATTTTTGCAGTTGCTTTCTATGTATGTTTTCAGCGTGTTTCTTTCCGGTACACCGTGGCATATTATATCTATTGTATATAAGTTGGCGTAATCCTTACCAAGATAGCTTTTCAGCCCCGCAATCTGACAGGGAGTACCGGTAAATAATACATTTTTTCCGCTTTTTAGATCGTTTTGAACATCCCTATAACAAAAATTTATGTGAGAGTGTACGTATTTTGAGCCTTGAATTTTGTAAAGGTCTTTTTTGTCCTCAATTCTAATATGGCTGACCTCAAGAGGAGATGTGAATGATGCCCCGTAAATTATTCCGTCAAATTCACGGCAAATTTGAGTAATCAGTCCTCCGCTGGCACAGGCCCTTCTGGTGCTTTCATCAAGACTGTAAACGGCGTAGGCTTTTTTTATAGAGCTTTTCTTAACAGGATTGTTTACAGGACAGACTCTTTTGCATTTTTTACAGGATATGCATTTTTCAGATTCAATAATAGGTTGAGTAGTATTCTCGCTGTATTTTAAAGATATTGCGTTAACAGGACATATATCGGCGCAGGCAAAGCAGGCGGCGCAGTCTTCCTTTTTACAGATTTCATCAATCATTTAAGCATTCCTCTAAATAGTTTAAAGATTTTTCTCTCATCTTTTGAATTGCGTTTTCGTTAAATTCAACATTTTCTTTTAGATTAATTTTTTTCATATCATCAATATCAATGTATCGTGACTGCAATCCGGTATCGCATAATAAATCGGAAATTCGGTAATCATTGTAACCATTTGCCTTAAGTGCAAAGAAATTTTTTCTGTAAATAACGGAAAATGCCGTGCCGTGAAAGGAATTGGATAATACAAGACTTGCATTTTTTACAAGACTGATAAAATCACCGGGCGCATTGGCTTTTGATAAATGAAAGCCCTTAAAATAAACATTGTAGGTCTTATTTGTTGAAAAAATAATATATACGGGCATATTCAGCTTATCGGCTATGTATTTTACCATTTCAACGGACCCGGCGTTGTAATCTATTGAGTAATAAAAAATATATTCACCCTCAATTTTATTGTTACTGCATATTTCATCAAAATCATTTGAATCAAGCAAAAGGGTAGGGTCGCATACACATTCAATTTTTTTGCTTGTAAGCTGCTGTAAAACAGGTATGCTGTCCTTTTCTCTTAAGGATAATTTTTCAAATCCTGCAAGAGCATTTGACACCTGGTCCCTGTACCTTTCAAAATCCTTTGGTTGGGCATTTCTTATGCTTGGGGCGTAGGCATATTTTTTACAGTCAAAGTCAACAGCAAAAAACGAAATTGAAAAATCAACGGACTGGGGATTCCATATCTGGTCGCTGCCGCAGATAATTTTGTCATAATTTTCTTTGTGATTTTCTAATTCCTCTGAATTATTGTATTTTTCCTCGCTTACCGGAAGAACATTATTTATAAAATGGTAAAAGCTATTTTTTCTTCTTTTTAACTGACTGTAATTTAAAGCTGCCCTTATATTCTTTGCAATATTTTTAACAGAATTGTTTTTGAGAAAAATACTGTACAGCTCTCTTTGAAGAGGATTTGAATAGTCAATTATCTGCGCCGTGTTTTCTCCTTTTATTTTGTCAACTGCCTTTGTAAGGGCATAGGCCTGAAGCACGGAACCGTAGTTTTCGCTTCTGTGAAAAGTCATAATTCCGATTTTTTTCATATTGCTTCAGCCCTTTCGTATCAATATAGTTCTTCAAGATTTTTTACGGCGTTTTCTATTGAAAAGCGTTGAACAGACTCGTAAGCATTGCTTCTCATTTGCTCGTATGAGCCGTCTTTGTATAATTCATAGCATTTTTTTATTGCTTGGGCAAGGTCGTTTGATGAAAGCTTTTCCACCAAAAATCCGTTGTAGCCATCTGTGATAATTTCGTTCATTGCACCTCTGTCAAAGGCAACACAGGGCAGGTGAGCGCTCATAGCCTCAATAAGTGTTATGCCGAAGCCCTCACGGCATCTGGCAGGATGCACAAACAAATCTGCCTGTGACAAAAATTTGGGAATATCACGCTGAAAGCCGTAAAATGTTATTTTGTCGGTAACATTCATTTTTTCGGCAAGCTTTTTCATATTACTTGTGTATTCCTTTGTATCACTGCCCACTATTGACAAATGAAAATCCATATCATCGTCAAGCTTTGATACGGCTTTTATCAGCAAATCAGTACCCTTACTGTGAAAAACACGTCCGGTGTATATAATTTCAAAGGTGTCGCTTTCCTTTTCTACTCTGTAAAACCTTGAAATGTCAGTTCCGTTATATACCACCTTAATCTTATCGGGACTAAAATTACACAGCTTAACAAAGCTGTCCTTTACAGATTGGGATATGGCAACTGAAACATCGCTGATTTTGTGTGCTTTTTGAAGAATTTTTTTATCTATTACGGTTTTTATATCCCGTATGTCGTATCCCTCGGCGTTTGCGTGGAGATATAAAATTGTTTTTGCATTTTTGTTAAGCAATTTTGCAATGATTAAATAAAATCTGCAAATTGGCGCACCGGAGTGGCATATAATCACGTCAATATTATGCTTTTTGCAGTAATTGGCAAATCTTATTGCACCGCTTAAATACGCAGTGTGCTTTTCGCAAGGGGATTCAATTATTCCGCCGTCCTGCTGAATTTCGTCGGCAACGCATCCGCCCTCAAATATAAAATAAAAATAGTTTTTATTATTTGAAAGGCGGTTTATATCCTTGCATAATACGGAAATTCCGCCGATACCGCCGCTTAGCTGTAAGTGGATTACGTTCATTGTGTCACACCTTTATCGGTTTTCTTTATGTGCCTGAATTATTTTTTTAATTTTGCGCTCAGCGTCCTTAATACGCCAGCGGATAGTCTCCCTTTTGTCCGCCTTGGGACTTAAAGGGTTATATTTTTCAATAATTTCCTTCGTAACCTTTTCGTTCTTAGGAAAAAATCCCTTGTTTGTAATGTAGAAATTATCGCAACCGCCGGTAAAATCCTTAGGACTGCGTGATGAAAAATGAATATAGTTAAATTCCTGTGTTTTCATTTCTCCGTTTTTATTAATGAAATCACGGTAAACCTTGCCGTTTTCATAATAAAAAACCTGGTAATCGTAATTGTTGTATTTAAGCTCGTCACCGCTTAGATATATGTCGGATAATGTCATTCTGAAACGCCTTTTTGTTATGTCGGCATAATCTCTTGACTGGTAGGTGGGTATGCCCAAAAGCTCAAATTTTTTCTGCATTCCCACAACCTCGTCAAACACGGTAATGTTTTTTGTGGTAAAAACATCCTTGTAAAACTGACCGCCCTCTTGCATAAAGCGTCTGTTGTTGTCATCGGTGTTTTTATATATGCAAAGATGACCGAATTGATAAATTTTATCATAATCCTCTGTGGGTAAAAAGCCTTCAATATTTCCTAAAATTGCATCGGTATCAACATGGCCCCAGTATTTGTAATCCTTTATGTCCTGCTGAAAAACATAGCCGTAGGCAGGCTTGTAATCACAAAATTTATAGGGTGTGTCAAGGGTTATTTCAAAATCAAATTTGCTTTGAAACATCTCCTTGATTTCACTGAAGGATATGGGGATTACCTTAACATTTTCCGGAATGGAAAAATCCTTTGTATCACAGTCGGAATAAATCAAAAAATCTATGCCTTCGTTATTTCCTGCACTTTTAAGCCACAGGTTAAAATAATCGGGAAACGCACCGAAATATGTGGTAATCAATACTAATTTTTTCATACTTTTACTTCTTTGTTAATTTCGTTTTATAAGCTTTTTTATCCATAATGGAGTGTTGGCTTTAATTTTTGCAGTAACAACCGAAAGTCCGGCCTGTTTTTTGAAAATATTGTCAACTGCCTCATAACCGCCGGATTTGTAAGCCTCCATAATTTCAGCTCGGTTTCCTTTTGGAACACTGGGATTTTTCAATTGAGCGTTTTCGGCTGATGCCTTATCAAATGTGCTTTTGTATAGGCTTAGACCGGGTGCGTATGTGCCGATTAGTTCTTCACCTTTTTGAGTGTTTACAAGCAGACAACTAATGCCTTTATCGGCATCAAATTCCGAATGATTGCCGTCAAAAAGCTCGGGATGCTGTTTTTTTATACCCCAGTAGTCACCGATTGTAATATCTGCAATTCGTTTTTGTGATGCGTATTTGCATTTATAGCAGCATTCTCTGTATATATTTCCCTGCAAAAAATATGTGTAATAGGCACTTTCGCCGTTATGGATATACTTGGTATTTCTTTTGCCGTTTTTATCGCAGACAACACGCGAAACAAAAGCGGGACCGTGTTTTTTATCACGAAAAACAAAATCTGTGACTTTTCCGTATTTTTCTGAAATTAAGTCAATGTAATCGCCGAACATTTTTTCACCCGGCACACCGTGGCATATCAGTTCAATAGTGTATAAATTTTCATATTCTTTTCCTAAAAAAGAATACAGCGAAGCTACCTGGCAGGGTGTGCCTGAGAAAAGCATTTTTTTCTTACCTTCAAGGATGTTTTTTACTTCGTTGAAAATATGTAATGTATCGCTGTGAACATATTTAGAGCCCAATAGCTTATTAATGCTTTGAGTAGAATTTACCGAAATGTGATGCACGGTAATTTTACCGTCAATATTTTCAAGTGCAGAGCCTGCAGCCGTGTTTTCACCGTTTTGCATAAATTCGTTTGCAATTGATGCAAACACACCGCCGGAGGCAGAATCCATAATGTTTGTACTTGTTGATACTGCAGCATATATCGAAATCGGTGAATGAAAATCGTTTTCACTTTGAAAAGCACATACGCTTTTGCATTTTTTGCAGTGTATGCACAAATCTTCATTTATAACAGGATATTTAAAGCCGTATTCGTCATATTCCATTGTTATTGCTTTTTTAGGGCAGATGCCGGCGCAGGCACCGCAGCCACAGCAATTTTCTTTTTTATCAAATAACATGGGTACAGTCATTATATCACCGTTAATCGTCAAGTATTTGTTTTAACAGTTTTATAGATTCTTCACGTTGCCGGGCAATTATTTCGTTTGCATAGGTAAAATCAACGTTTTTGTTTATAAAACTGTAATCATTATAATCATTGAGTATTTGACCTGTAAGTCCCGTAAGTTCAAGAATACTTTGATTTCTTGTTTTCGTCTCCCCGGGAAGAATATCAATAAAAGGAGTGTTAAAATTTATTGCAAAAGCCGTTGCGTGAAATGAATCGGTAATTACGTATTTTGCATTTTTTACGTAAGATAAAAAATCACTTATATCGGGAAGATATACAGCCTTGCCGGATTTGAATACTCTGTGAAACAGGGGAGTAAGACGCAAAAGCTTCATATTCGCTTTTTTTGCAAATTTTTTTGCATAGTTGTCCATTTCGGGATTGCTGTGAAGCTGATATAAAAGTATATATTCCCCGAGGATTTCTTTTTTTATAAGCTCGCTCCATTGACTTTTATTAAGCAAAAGTGTTGGGTCAAGCACCTGGGATACGCCGTTTATTCCCAAACGGTTTACCATTTTAACAGCGCTGCTTTCACGAACGGTAATGTAATCGTAATCATCAAGCCATTCTTTTATCCTGTTTAAATTGCCTGCGTTAATGTCGGTTTTTCCAAAGCTGGCGGCATAGGCTATTTTCTTCTTACCTTTCGGTGCGAATTCTAAAAAATACGCTCCGTCGTTTTCGTTGTTTCCTATTGCTCCCCAAACCTGGTCGGAGCCTGTGCAGTATATGTCTGCATCGGGGGGATTGCTTTTTAATTCTGCCAACGAAGAATATCTTAACTCAGTTGTCTGTATTAAATCATTTCTGTATTTTTCAAATGCCCTACCCATACGTATGTGCTCAGGAGCCTGTATTGCCTTGTATATTAAACGGGAAACGGGATTTTTATTCCATGATGATTTTTTGACTAATGTATCGGCAATGTTTTTATATTGTTCATCTTCTCTTATATAATCAATTATTTCACATTCATATCCAAGTGAGCATATTGCTTTTTGCAGGGCATAGCTTTGCAGCACGGAGCCGTAATTTGACACGGCGTGGCGTGTTATTACAGCCGCTTTTTTGTTGTTACTTGTCATAAAGCAGTTTACTCCTTGGTTTGTGAAAAGTTGTGATTAATTGCTATTTAACTGGGCGGCAATATCGGCGTCAACTATTGCTTCTCCTGTTGTGCCAACCAACGCCTGTTTTGATGTTTCACTGAGTCCGTCGTTTATAACGGCGTTCATATCGCATGTTGAAAGCCTGTCAAGCTCTTCCTTAGTAACCTTGCCGTCTCTGTAATCACGGCAGATTTTATTTTCGTACATAGAATATTTTTTATCCTTAAAGAATCTAAGAAATTTATGCTTGATAACCCATGCGGCAGGCACCCAGATATACTTGTGCATAGCAGGGGATACGGAGCCTATCATCCAGCATTGACGATCGCAGTTACGCACCTTTTGACGTACCCTGTCCGCCTGCTGACTGTTCCACAGCTCATCCCAGCTTTGCTCATTAAGATTGCCCATAACCTCTTTTTCCTTTGTGCCGTTACAGGGCATAACGTCGCCGTAGGGGTCAATGAAAAATGTGTCAAACGCCATATCGCAGGGCAAAAGACGTTTTTGTCCGTAAATGTAGTTGATTAAGCCGTGGTTGAAATATGCTCTAAACCATTTTTTAGGAGAATTTGATTTAAGCAGCTCATTGACAAGGTCCTCAAAATTTTGTGCAACCATCGGTCTGTCCTTAATGATATTTTTAGCCTCCACAAAATAAAAAGAATTGTGCAGTGATGCGGTGGCAAATTCCATATTCATCTCGTCGGACAGCTTGTACAGTGCTACCAAGTCTTTTGCGTTGGCATCCTGTACGGTCATACCGAATCCCACATCGGGATGGTTCATCTCAACAAGCTTTTTTAGGGTTGTATAACCCTTGTTAAAGCCGTCGTCAAGTCCTCGTATGGAATTATTCGTCTCTTCAAGTCCCTCAATGGAAATTCTTATTCCAACCTGAGGAAATTCCTTGCACAAATCTATAATCCTGTCGGTGAAAAATCCGTTTGTGGAAATTACAATTCGGTCGCTTTTTTTGTAAAGCTCTCTTACTATATCCTTCAAATCGGTACGTATAAAGGGCTCGCCGCCGGTGATATTTGTAAAATACATATCCGGCAGCTTGCGAATTGCATCAATAGAAAGCTCCTCTTCCGGTGCCGAAGGGCATTTGTATCTGTTGCACATAGTACAGCGTGCATTGCATCTGTATGTAACGATTACCGTTCCGTTTAATTTCTTAGCCATTTTTATTCACCGTAAATTTTTAGTAATTTTTCACAGTATTCTTCTACCGTGTCAAAGTGTGCGTTAAGACAGCTTTTGCTCATTTGCCGTGCTTTTTCATCGTTTTCGGTTATGCTTTTAACCGCTTTTTCCAAAGCTTCTGAGTTTGAGCTTTCAAAAAGCACTCCTGTCACACCGTCGTCAATCAGCTCCGGTATTCCGCCTATGTTCGCACCCACAACCGGTGTGCCGTACATAATGCTTTCCATTACCGAGAAGGGACAGTTTTCGTACCAGGTGCTGGGGTAAACGGAGCATTTTGCCTTTCTGATTAAATCCTCAAGCTCACTTCCTGTTTTAAATCCCAGGTTTTTGATGTGAGGCTGAGCGTTAATCTGCGCCTCCATATCTCCCGAGCCGGCGCAAACAAAGTTTACCCCTTTAGTGTCTATTATGGTTTCAATGCCTTTTTCCTCGGCATATCTGCCGAAGTATAAAACATAATCCTCTTTTTCAACTTCCTTTTTGTCAACAGTATCAATAAAATTATGCATTGCAACGGTTTTTTTCGCAAATAGGGGATTGGTGTCCATTTTGCTTTTCATAAATTCGCTGCAACAGATAATTTTATCAATGTGTTTGTAGGTTTTAAGTGCGTTGTATATAGTAGCCTCAGCAGTTCCGATAAGACTCTTTGCCTTGCTTGAATGGATGCATCCGCCCTTGGCACAGTTAATAAATTTTCCGCCGATGCATTTTTCACAGTTTTCGCCGGTAATAGGATTTTTCATCTTGTGATTGGGGCAAATAAGTTGATAATCGTGGGCGGTAAAAATCAGCTTAACCTTTTTGCCGGCACGCTTTTTGTAATCGTTTATAGCATAAATAATACTTGGCGTCAGCTGATAATTAAAATTGTTGAGATGTATTACATCGGGCTGAAAATCATCAAGCACTATTGATATTTTTTTCTTTGCCTCTGCGGAATATATAGTCTTGAATGGATAAGCAATCTTTCTTAGCTTGCTTCCACCGTGGAAATCCATATCCGTGGTGTATTGCTCTGCGTTGTTTGACACGCATCTGCCCTCGTGTTCCATTCCGAAATACTGTACCTCGTGACCGATGGATTTTAAATAATCTCCCAGCTTGAATATGTATGTTTCCGACCCGCCGTTAGGGTAGAGAAACTTGTTAACCATTAGGATTTTCAATTTTTCAGCCCTCTGTTTTCTCATATAATTTCAATGTTTGCTCGGTTACGTCCTGCCAGTTGTATTTACTGCATACATAATCAGCCGCTGTGCTTTTATATTTTTGTACCTCTTGGGGATTTTTCAGCAGAAAATAAAGCTTTTTGTGTAAATCATCAACATCTCCTGCTTTAAAGCTTACTGCACTGTCACCGCAGACCTCTGTACATTCCGCAATATCGGAGGTTAAACAGCAGTTGGAATAGCTCATAGCCTCCAGCAGACTGATGGGCATACCCTCTAAGTCGCTGGGCAGACAGTATATATAAGCGTTGGAATAAAGCTCCTCCAGCTCCTGCCCTTGAACAAATCCTGTAAAAATAATTCTGTTGTCATTTTCGGCAAGCTTGTTCACCTCTTCCACATACTCGTCGGAATGGCTTGTGCTTCCTGCTATAACAAGCTTTTTGTCTGTGTCGGTTTTCATAAATGCATCAATTAGATAATGCAGTCCTTTTTCAGGAACGATACGTCCCAAAAACAGAATGTAGCCGTCCTTTTCAAGAGAATACCTTTCTTTTATTAGGGAATTCCCCTTGATTTCAGGCATTTCAATACCGTTTGGGATAAATACGGTTTCTCTGCCGTATGTGTTTTTAAAATAGTCCTGTACGTTTTTTGAGAGGACTATTACCTCGTCAGCGTATTTTGCTGCGGTTTTTTCACCGAATTTTAAAAATTTAGTGGCAAAGCCGCCCCATTTAGCCCTCTGCCAGTCAAGTCCGTGTATTGTTACAATACATCTTTTGCCGAAAAGCTTTGCCAACGGCACCATTGCCGACGGGCCCTCTGCGTGAAAATGAATTACGTCGTAGCCTTTAAGTACTGCTCTCAATGTTGCAAATGCACTGTAAACTATGGCGTTTAGCTTTGACGAATTAGGTGTTGGCACCCATACAAGCTTTACACCATTGTATTCCTTTTGATGTTTACCGTTGTCAAACTCCTTGCCTGCAACGTGTCGGCTTTTTCTGTTGTAGGCGGTTACGCTGTGACCTCTTTTTACCATTTCTTCGCACAGCTTTCCCACAACGATTTCAATTCCACCCTCACGTGACGGTATTCTTTTGTGGCCTATCATAGCAATTTTCATAGCGTTACTCCGCGCCTTCGTGCTTTAATACAACCTTAACGGTTTTCAAAAATAGCTTTATATCAAGAGCAATACTCCAGTTATCTATGTACTGGCAGTCAAGCTTAACTACTTCTTCAAAATCCTGTATGTTTGATCTGCCGCTAACCTGCCACATTCCGGTAATTCCGGGACGCATTGACAGTCTTCTTTTGTGACGGCTTTCATACTTTTCAAATTCATCAACTGTCGGAGGTCTTGTTCCCACAATACTCATATCGCCTTTAACTACGTTGAAAAACTGAGGCAGTTCGTCAATACTATATTTACGTATAAATCTGCCAACCTTCGTAATTCGCGGGTCGTTGTCCATTTTGAACATAAGACCTTCCATTTTGTTTTGCTCCATCAGTTCTTTTTTCATTTCGTCAGCGTTGGGGTACATAGAGCGCAGTTTGTAAATATTAAACAAACGTCCGTTTTTTCCCACTCTTTGCTGCTTAAAAAACAGGGAACCCGGCGACTCAATCAAGAGAGGTATGGCTGTAATCAGAATAATCGGAATTGATGCAATACATCCGAAAAGTCCTATGACTATATCAACAAAACGCTTTACCGCCAGTAATGTGCTGTTGTGAACGGCGGCGGCAAAGGTCGCTGTAGGATGACCGGCGTACATTTTGCAGTTTATGTTGTTGAAGTTACTGTCATCAACAATTTTTTCAAGGGCAGGAACATTGATGTGTACAGTTATTCCCATACTCTCAAGCTCCTCAATCATATCGTGTACACCACTGCCATCCTTATAAGGAACGTTTATGTAAACCTCGTCAAGAGGTGCGCTTCTGATCCAATTAAGGTAATTATCTCCTGTGGCAACCACCGGCACATCCAGTACAGAGTCGGGGCGCTTTACTGCCGTTGCCGTTGATACACCGGTTTTTGAGGCGTTTTCCTCACACTCGGCAAAATGATCATAAAATACTCCGTCTCTGCATAAATCATCAACAAGAGCAATTCCGGATACTCTGATTGTCCAGTCGTCTAACAGTACCTCAATCATTTCCTCTGCCATATCTGAAACAGTGATTACACCTGCTATAGAGGCATAGGCACTTCGTGTAAAGCGTCCTGTAAGGGCTCGTTTTAGGAAATATCTGTTTATCATTGAAAAAGCGATAAACATAATAAAGCTGGAAAGATAGAGCCAGCGGGATTCGGTAATAGAGTTTTTAGCAATTATGTTAAAGGCGGCAAACGTCAGATAAATTATTGTTGCGTTAACTATGCTATTGCTGATTTCACGCAGTCGGTTTCTCTTTTTTAAATCAAGAGGCTTGTGGTAGCCGAGAAAAGCGAATACATAAGACAAGGCCATTGTTGTACAGTACATTAGCCAATCGTGAGCGCTGTAATCAAGAATTCTTACAAAAAGAAAACGAAAAATAAATATTGATAGTCCGGTTGCCGCTGCAAGAGAAATTCCGTCCAGAAAAAATTCAAACCAAAACTGAGTTTTAGTAAGTCTATTCATATATTATCATACCTTATCAAAAAAAGTTTTGCAGTAGCTTATCTGTAATTATAACTGTACTTATAGTTGTAGTTGTAATTGTATCGTCTGTAATATGAATAATATTTCTTCTTTTCACTGTTAACGTCGTTAAGCACAAAGCCGAGAATATTTGCACCGATATGCTGCAAACTGTTAACCGTTGTCTTAACGTCAATGGTGTTTGTCGTATCTGTTTTGATTACAAGAACATATCCTGTGGATTTCTGTGCAAAAACAGTAGAGTCCGTAACAATATTTACCGGCGGTGTGTCAATAAATACGCAGTCATAATGCTCTTTAACAAAATCCAGCAGCTTATCCATTCTGTCAGAGGCAAGAAGCTCCGCCGGGTTTGGCGGAATTTTACCTGCCGTAAGTACGGATAAATTATCAATATTTGTTTTTGATACTGCAATGTTATCTGTAAGACCTGCAAGAATTTCGGACAAGCCGTTCTTTACGGGGATAGAAAACATACGGTGGATGGTGGGATTTCTCATATCCGAGTCAATAAGCAGCGTTCTTTTACCCATCTGTGCAAAGCTTATTGCAAGATTAATTGAGTTAATTGTTTTACCGTTGTTTGCCGTCGGGCTTGTAACAACGAATACGGGGCATTTTTCACCCTGCTGAGTAAACATAAGATTTGTTCTTATGGCGTTATACGCTTCTTTAACGGCAAACGAAGATTCTGCACAAAGAATTTTTTTGGGGTCGTTCTGGCTAAAGGTCTTTCTCTCTAAATCTTTTCTCTCTTTTTTATTTTTCCTATTCATCTTTGCCCTCTCCTTTCAGTGCCTGAATGTTTTCCAGCAGTGCATTGCTGGGTTTACCGGATACGGATATTGCCGGCGGACTCACCGTTTTAACCGTTGGTGATGCACCTGTATTATCGCTTGATTTTCTCTCTATGGTGTCAAGACGAGGAACGGTACCAAGTACGGGAATATCAAATTCTCTCTCAATGTCCTTAGCGTTGGTGATTGTTGAATCAAACATTTCATAAATAAAGAATCCAAGGAATGAAACCACAAACAATGCCAGGGCGCCCACTAAAATATTTTTCTTTAAATTTGGAGAGGATGGGTTTGAGGGAACGGTTGCATAGTCTATAATTTCAACACCGCCTGCTTTTACCACCCTGACTATTTCCTCCGGTGCAACCTTTGCTATTGAGTTTGCAATCTGTGCCGAAAGATTTGCGTCTTTGGTGTTGACCGTAACCTGAAACGCCTGCGTGTCCTCAACAAGACTTGCGTTAACCATTTGCTTAAGCTCACTTGCTGATAAATGTAAATCAAGGTCGTCGGCTACCTTGTTGAGCACCGTATTGCTTTCAAGCACATAGATGTATGTATTTACAAGCTCCTTTGACGCAGTGATTTCGTTTGAAGTAATCGAAGTGTCGGAGCTTATTCTGTCTGTATTACTGTAAACATACATTTTTACCGTTGCGGAATATGTAGGGTCAATAAAAAAATGCGTAAAGCATCCTGCAATGATTCCGCCCAGCAATGTAAAAAGCAAGATGAAGATAACCTTAGTCCTCATCATATAAAATATTTTTCGTAAGTCTATATCTATTTCTTTTGTCTGTTCCATTTTATACCTCCGAGTGAGCATAATATCGTATTGTAACAATTATAACATTGCGACCGTGTTAAGTCAATTATTTATATATAATTAATTTATATTAAATTGTGACAAATTTCGCAGCTCTATTATTCACCGGTAAAAAAATAAAGCCCCGTCAAGCGGGGCTGCAGACTGTTAGGGTAACGGTAATAATCCGAACCCGTCAAAAATATCGCTTTAATACTGCCAACTTAAATTAGTCAATTAAATAGTCCATTGAAACACTGCTCTCGGCAACTGCGTGCATGTGCTTCTTTACAACAGAGCAATGATATTCGTCCTGCTGATATGCGTCAAGGGCATCTCTGTCGTCAAGGGTTACCTGAAGAATAACATCGTAGGACCTGGGGGAATGAAGAAAATCAATGCCTACCTCAATGGAGCGCAGTAAATCAACATTTCCCTCCATTGATCTTAATACCTCGGCGGCTTTTTTACATTCGCCCTCGCTGTTGTCCTTAAGCTTAAAGCAAACTATGTGTTTAATCATATTACCGTTACCCCAATCAAAAATACCTGCCCGGAGAAGTCCTCCAAGCAGGCGTAATTTTTATTTTGCCACATCAAAGACTCTGTTTTCACGTATAATGTTAACCTTGATTTGTCCGGGATATTCCATCTCTTCCTCAATCTTTTTAACAATTTCACGTGCTACAAGAGGCATCTTTTCATCGTCAACAACGGTGGGGTTAACCATAACCCTAACCTCTCTGCCTGCCTGAATGGCATAAGCCTTTTCAACTCCGTCAAAGCTTGTGGAAATTTCTTCAAGCTGCTGAAGCCTCTTGATGTAGTTTTCAACATTTTCACGTCTTGCACCGGGACGTGCCGCAGATACTGCGTCAGCTGCCTGAACAAGAGCCGCTACTACGGTCTTGCATTCAATATCACCGTGGTGAGCCTGAATTGCGTGTACAACCGCTTCGTTTTCTTTGTACTTTCTTGCGTATTCTACGCCGAGAGCAATATGGCTGCCCTCCATCTCGTGGTCAAGTGCCTTACCGATATCGTGAAGAAGTCCGGCACGGCGGGCAAGCTTTTCGTCTGCGCCAAGCTCTGCTGCCATAAGTCCTGCTATGTAGGACACTTCAAGAGAGTGCTTAAGTACGCTTTGACCGTAGGATGTACGGTATTTTAACTTACCTAAAAGCTTTACAAGCTCGGGGTGAATAGAACCGCAGTTTGCTTGAATTACAGCCTTTTCACCCTCAGCCTTAATCGTGGCTTCAACCTCACGTCTTGATTTATCATACATTTCCTCAATGCGTGTGGGGTGAATTCTGCCGTCTTGAATAAGTCTTTCAAGTGTAAGACGTGCAACCTCTCGTCTTACAGGGTCAAATGAACTGATTGTGATGGCCTCCGGCGTATCGTCTATAATAAGCTCAACGCCTGTAATCTGCTCTATTGAACGGATATTTCTGCCCTCACGTCCGATTATTCTGCCCTTCATATCGTCACTGGGCAGGGCAACAACGGATACAGTTGTTTCTGCTGTGTGGTCTGCTGCACAACGCTGGATAGCAGTGCTGATTACCTCTCTTGCCAAAACATCGCTTTGGTCACGAATCATCTGCTCATACTCAAGAATTCTCTTGCTCTTTTCTACGTCAAGCTCAGATTCAAGCGAGGACATAAGCTGCTTTTTAGCGTCCTCCTGAGAAAGTCCTGAAATTCTTTCCAGCATATCAAACTGGCTTTTCTTGATGCCATCGATTTCGAGTAATTTATCGTCTGCTTCTTTAAGTTTTTCGTTAAGACGTTCGCTTTTTTCTTCCAACGTGTCAGCCCTTTTGTCAAGGTATTCCTCACGCTGATTAAGACGTTTTTCCTGCTTTTGTACTTCGTTTCTTCTTTCACGGATATCTCTGTCCGCTTCTGTGCGAAGCTTGTGAATTTCGTCCTTTGCTTCAACAAGACGTGCCTTTTTAGTAGTCTCCGCCTCGGATAAAGCATTGTTAATAATTCTTGTGGCCTCCTGAGTGGCAGAGCCGATTTCCTTTTCGGAAGTCTTGCGTCTGTGCTCAATACCCAGTACGAACCCGATTACGCCGAAAACAATCGCAGCAATTACCGCTGCAATTATTGCAATAACAACATTACTCATAGTCAACAGCACCTCCTTCTGTTTAAAATTCTCGTTCATCGCAGCACTTACGCCGAATCGGCAAAGTGCCAATCATCAGAAAAGGTACAGTTTTATGCAAATTCAGTCCTGCTTATCACCTTGCCGGCTACCGGCACAATATGTGGTAAACAGAATTTCTTAACTATATTACACCTATATCTTGTATCTGTCAAGTGTTTATATCGTAATTTGCTTATTTTTGCGTAAAGTGATTGAAACAATTTGTAATGTGTTCTGTAAAGAAAATAATACAAAGTGTATTAAAAAAATATTTTTGAAATTTGTTTGACAATGACGGATTTTAGTGATATTATATCGGTAATATGAGAAAGCCTTGAAGGGAACACGACAGTATGCTCTTATGCTTCAGAGAGCGTTTGTTTGGTGAAAAAACGTGCGACGGCTTACTGTTACCGGCCCTGAGTGTCCGCAGGAAATGGCGGACCGTATATCTGCGTTAAAGATTTTGAGCGGCAGGGCATAAGCCTTGCAATTCAGGTGGAACCGTGTATTTTCTGCACCCTGATTTTCAGGGTGCTTATTTTTTTATGAAAGGAAGAAGATTTTATGAAAATCACATTAAAAGACGGCTCTGTTTTGCAGTATGATGGTGCAAAAACAGCGGCAGACGTAACAAAAGACATTTCAATGGGACTTTTCCGTAATGCTACCTGCTGTAAGATTGACGGAGAAGTTAAGGATTTACGAACACTTATAGATACCGACTGCACTCTTGAGGTGCTTACGTTTGATGATGAGGACGGCAGAAGGGCATTTAATCACACTGCCTCCCATGTTATGGCGCAGGCTGTAAAAAGGCTATATCCCGATGCAAAGCTCACAATCGGACCGGCTATTGATGACGGCTTTTATTATGATTTTGATGTAGAAAAGCCATTTTCACCGGAGGATTTGGCTAAGATTGAAAAAGAAATGAAGGCCATAATCAAGGAGAATTATGATATTGAAAAATTTGAGCTTTCTCCCGAGGAAGCAAAAAAACTTATGCAGGAGAAAAATGAGCCTTATAAGATTGAGCTTATTGAAGAGCATTCTGCCAAGGGCGAGCCAATAAGCTTTTATAAGCAGGGCGAATTTACCGAGCTTTGTGCAGGTCCTCATATTCCGGAGATGAAGGTTATTAAGGCTTTTAAGCTTACAAACTGCACCGGTGCATATTGGAGAGGTAATTCGGAAAACAAAATGCTTTGCAGAGTTTACGGCACTGCTTTCCCGAAAGCATCTATGCTTGAGGAGCATCTCAATAAGCTTGAAGAGGCTAAAAAGCGTGACCATAATAAATTGGGCAGAGAGCTTGAGCTTTTTACAACTGTTGATTATATCGGTCAGGGCTTGCCTATTATGCTTCCCAAGGGAGCAAAGGTAATTCAGCTTATGCAGCGCTGGGTGGAGGATGAGGAGGCAAAGCGTGGCTGGCAGCTTACTAAAACTCCTCTTATGGCAAAATCGGATTTGTATAAAATTTCCGGTCACTGGGACCACTATAAAGACGGTATGTTTGTTTTAGGCGATGAGGAAAAGGATAAGGAGGTTTTTGCACTTCGTCCCATGACCTGTCCTTTCCAGTACCAAGCATATCTTAATAAACCTCGTTCATATAGAGATTTACCGCTCAGATATGACGAAACCTCAACTCTTTTCAGAAATGAGGCAAGCGGTGAAATGCACGGACTTATCCGTGTGCGTCAGTTCACAATTTCCGAAGGACATCTTATGTGTACTCCGGAGCAGCTGGAGGACGAGTTCAGAGGCTGTCTTGAGCTTTGCGAATATATGCTCAAAACTCTCGGACTTTACGAGGATGTTACCTTTAGATTTTCACAGTGGGACCCCAATAACAAAGAAAAGTACATCGGCACTCAGGAACAGTGGGACGAGGCTCAGGGCGTTATGAAAAATATTCTTGACGACCTTAAAATTGATTATAAAATCGGTATCGGCGAAGCAGCCTTCTACGGACCAAAGCTTGATATTCAAATCAAAAACGTGTTTGGCAAGGAAGATACTCTTATCACAATTCAAATTGACCAGATGCTTGCGGAAAAATTCGGTATGGAATATACCGACAGAGACGGTGCTAAGAAAAATCCATATATCATCCACAGAACATCAATCGGATGCTACGAGAGAACTCTTGCCCTGCTTATTGAAAAGTATGCAGGTGCATTTCCAACATGGCTTGCACCGGTTCAGGTTAAATTCCTACCTATTGCAGACCGTCATCTTGATTATGTTTACGAGGTTAAAAAGCAGTTTGAGTCGGCAGGAATTCGTTGTGAGGTTGATGACAGAAGTGAAAAAATCGGCTTCAAGATTCGCAGTGCTCAGCTTGAAAAGGTGCCTTATATGATTCTTGTAGGTGACAAGGATATTGAGGCGGGAACCATCTCCGTTCGTGCAAGAAAGGACGGCGATTTGGGTGCCTTTTCCGTTGACGATTTCCTTGCAAAAATCAAGGAAGAAATTGACACAAAGGCAATATCCTAAATATTCGACTATCACGCTCTTGAAAGGCAACTTGGCTTTTCAAGAGCTGATTTTTTGTCGTTTACCACGCAAATTCGGCTGTTCACCTATGGTTTATTGACTCATTTTCATAAAAATGGTAATTTACCTGTATAAAGAATTATGAGGTGTTTTTATGAAAAAATTTATAAGCTTGATTCTATCGGCAGTTATGCTCATCAGTGTGATTGCCGGCGTTAACCTGTCAGCCTGTGCACAAACTACATATACATATACTTCGTCCACAGGTAGCTTTAACTATATCGTTTTGGGCAACGGCACAATAGAAATTGAAAGGGTAATTATGAACAACGGTGTTGCTCTTGAATCTATTGTAATTCCCTCGTCAATTAAAGGAAAAACCGTAACCGGATTAGGTAAAAGCTCTTTATCTTCTTCAATGAGCGGCATGAGAAATGCAAAAAATGTATCTATTCCAAATACAATTAAGTATATAGGCGAAAGTGCATTTAACTCCAGCGGTATTACCTCTATTTTGATACCATCCGGAGTTGAAATTATCGGAGATAATGCATTTTCCAATTGTGACTTATTAACAAGTGTAACAATTCCGGGAAATGTAAAGGAAATAGGAAATTACTCTTTTTCATATTGTGATAACCTTGAATCTGTCACTATTTCCAACGGTGTTGAATTAATTGGCGAATATGCGTTTGCCGGTTGTGAAAAATTGACAAGGCTGTCATTGGGCTACGGCGTAAAAACCATAGCATTATCGGCTTTCAGTTCAAGCAGGCTTTCTTCCGTTACAATACCGTCAAGTGTTACAAGCATTGATTCTTGGGCTTTTAACAATAGCTATTTAACGACAGTAAAGATTTACAGCAAAAGCTGCAAAATAGCAGATTGGTCTGTATTTTATAATTCCGAGCGTATCAGTCAGGGCAAAAAAATTAATCTCTACGGATATAGAAATTCAACTACACAGACCTATGTGTCCAACAATATTTACAACTATAAATTTTATGCACTTGACCCTACAATCAAAAGTGCAAAGCTTTCAACCACCTCTTACACTTATGACGGCAAGGTTAAAGCTCCTTCTGTAAAAATTATTGACAGCAACGGCAGAGTTCTTGTCAAAAATACTGATTATACCGTAACCTACGCAAGCGGTCGCAAGAATGTTGGTAAATATTCTGTAAAAATAAAATTCAAAGGAAATTACAGCGGCACAAAGACTCTGTATTTTACAATCAAGCCGAAGGCAACAAGCATATCATCACTTTCAGCCGGATCAAAGAAATTTACTGTAAAATGGAAAAAGCAATCAA
>CAMFRO010000002.1 GCA_945982035.1 uncultured Clostridia bacterium
ACCTAAGCCTTCGTCGGCAGCGTCAGATGTGTATAAGAGACAGTTACTATACAATATTAGTAAATTGTATAGTTTTTGAAACATTTTAATGAATCAAATTGAAATTTTTTATCTGAAAAAATTTATTTGCAGTATTAATGTGTTGGAGGGGCGCAGATAGACATAAAAAAGCACTGCTTAACTCTTGATATTATACTATTTGTAATTTGAGGAGGTGGTACAGTAAAAATGAAAATGCGATTATAACAGCAGACCAAATGCTTTTAAATATACAGGAGTGATTATATGAATAAATTTATTTTAAACATTGATAATTTAAAACATTTAATCAATTATTTAACTGAAGAAATTGAAAATAATAAATCATTGAGAACAAAGCAGAAAATTCACTTTTTAAATACAAAGGAAGTATCGGAAATTCTTAAATTGTCAACGGGTCAGACTCAAAGATTGTTTTTAAGAGAGGACTTCCCTGCCTGCAATTTTGTTAGACCTCAAATGATTGAATACAATGCTTTTATTCAATTTCTTAAAGAACATCAAAATGAAAATGATAATTTCAAAAATACTTATGATAATCTCAAGGAGGATTAATTTGACAGAAAATATAAATATGCCTACAACGGCAGAGCTTAGAGAATACATTGAACTTCTTACACTTGCAAAAGATAAATATACAGAGCTAATGGAATTGCAGGAAGAGCCTGTAAGCATTGAGTTTCTTTCAATATCAAATGTTTGTGATATTCTTAAATGTAATATAAAAACTGCGTTAAAGCTATTTAACGACCCTGAATTCCCATGTGAAAATTACGGGAAAGAAAAGAAAATATTGGCTAAAGAATTTATCAGATATTTTAGTGTAAGGCGTGACAAAAATAAGAGCCTTTATTGGCTTAATGCAGCATAAGGAGGTTTAATTATGGCATACAGACAAAATAAAAGAAAAAGAAACGGCAAGCGCCCTAAGGAGCACAACGGTGAGGGTTCGTACAAAGAATACAGATTAAGAAACGGAGAGATGAAATTGAGCTACACCTTTACATATAAAGACATTAACGGAAAATCAAAGAGAAAAACCGTAACAGGAATTTCAGAGGTTGATTGCAACAATAAAAAAGAAGACTTTTTAAGAAAAGAATTAAGAAATCTTCCTGAAAATCTAAAAAATGCCACAATTGTTCAGTTGGTAGAATTACAGCGTGACATTAATATTAAAACTAATAAATGCCACGAGGCAGGAGATTCAAGAAATGAATCTACCCAAAAAATATTTGAAAGGCTTCCCGTTGATAATCCGATAGGCTTTATTCCTATTAAAGACATTACCGAAAGCACAATTGAAAGGTTTAGAAATGAACTGCCGGACAGATACTCGCAAAGCGTAATAAGGAAAATATATATTCAGCTAAGACAAGCCTTTAAATTAGCAGTTAGGAAGAAAATAATTGACGAGAATCTTTTAGATGACCCGGAGCTTAATACAGCTCCTACATCAAAAATTAAAACAAAAACCGTCAATGCATTTACACCAAGCGAAGAAAAAGAATTCTTTGAGCTTCTTGATAATATAAAAATTAGAAAAAACGGTAATGACTACCGTTTGCAATTACATATTTCCCAAACAACAGGTTTACGTATGGGCGAAATTAACGCTCTTACAATTGACTCGGTTAATTTAAAGAAAAAGGTTATATATGTAAACAAAACAATCTCACGCAGTAAGAAATATAGACCTGTTCTAAAAAGCGGTACAAAAACCAAAAAAGGAACAAGGGTTGTGCCTATTTCAGACGCTGCACTCCCCTACTTAGAAAAAGCAGTTAATAATTTCATACCAAATTCGGATAATTTACTGTTTTATGACCATAAGAAAAAATCATATATCACAACTCAGCAAGTAAATGACTGGACTAAGCGGTTTTGTAAAAAGAACAACATAAGATATGAGGGTGTTCACATGATTAGGCATACATTTGCTACGAATTGTGCAAGAAACGGAATGCCGATTAATATACTTGCAGAGATTCTCGGACACGAAGATACAAAAGTTACGATGAAATATTATATTACAATAGAAAACGAGGACAAGTCTAAGGCATTAAATGATGTAATAAATAATATGAAAAAACAGGAGGCATAAATTAGGAACATAAATTTTCTGTAATTTCATCTGTAATTTTTTCTGTAATTTGTCAAACATTTATGGTGTATGAACGAACATAAAACAGAACGAATAGATTAAATTTATTTAAAAAAGCCTTTATTTATGGGCATTTTAGGCGAAAAAATACCGGTCAAATCCAAATGGATTTAACCGGTATCTTGGTGCGAGAGACGGGACTTGAACCCGTACGAGTCGCCCCACACGCCCCTCAAACGTGCGCGTCTGCCGATTCCGCCACTCTCGCGTCAACGTTATGAATTATAACAAATAGTGGTATAAATGTCAACACTTTTTTCAAAAAAGTTTTGAAATATATTTAGGTTCGTCAATTATTGCTGACGGATGCTGCGCAAACAGCTCTGTGAAGCTGCGAAATCCCCAGCTTACGCCTATTGCCTCAATACCGGCATTACGTGCAGTAATCATATCTACATCACTGTCGCCGAAATACAATGAATCCTTTGGACTGCATTTAACTATATCAAGTGCCTTTAAGACATTTGCAGGGTCAGGCTTATTCGGAATGCCGTCAACTGCTCCGATAATTACATCAAAAAAGCCTTTTCCGAATATGTATTCAACCATACCCTTTGCAGCGGCGTTAGGCTTATTGGTAACAACACATAGCTTAATCCCCTGCTCTTTTAAAATATTTAGCTGTTCAACAATGCCCTCATAAGGATATGCGTGATCAAGCTTAATATTGTTATATATTACCTTGAATTCTTCATAGCGTAGATTTAATTCATCGTCACTTAATGTATTATCAAAAGCACGCTTAACAAGAAGCTTTGCACCATTACCCACGAATTTTTTATAATCGTCAAGGCTCCATTTAGCACTAAAATTATATTTTTTTAGCAATAATTCACAGGCTCCGGCAAGGTCGTCAATTGTGTTGACGAGGGTTCCGTCTAAATCAAAAATCGCACATTTAAAACTACTCATTAGTATAAATCACTCAAATCCTCTTCTTTTTTCTTTTTAAATTTATACACTACCCTCGCCAAAACCACTACTGCGGCCGCAACGGCAAGAACAGTGAATTGTGTATAAATTCTTTTTTCATTTTTGCTACTGCTTTCGCTTAATTTGCCGCTTTTAACCTGACTGAAATAATTATTTTGCAGTTCAAGAATATTTTGAGGCAGATTTTTAAAAGACTGACATTTAGGATCGGTCTTAGGATAAACAATTTCATTTCCGTAAAGTGAATTATCCTCGTTCTGCTCAACGGTAATATTTGCTGACGCATAGTATATATATTCCTCATTGGCAAGCGCAACCTGAGGCTCGTTCATAAAGTTTATAAATGCCTCTGCGCCTTTTTTATTTTGACTGCACTTGGGAATACAAAATGCATCATAAAACTTGTTAACGCCCTCTTTAGGGAAGCAATAACCCAAATCCGGATTATTTTCAAGCATTAGCAAATAATCTCCTGCGTAATATGTGGCAAAGGCATATTCGCCGGATTCCATAAGGTTAAACACCTCATCCATAACATAAACGGGATTTACATTGTCCTTCTGTTCTGCCAAAAGCTTGGCACTTTCAAGCCATTCCTGTTCATTTGATGAATTAAAGTCCTGACCTAAAACAGCCTGAGCAATAGCAAAGGCATCACGGGAATTATTGAACATCAGCACTTTACCGTTATACTGCTTATCCCACAGGACCTTCCAGGAATCGGGTGTACCTTTAACAAGCTTTTTATTATATATCAGAATTGTAGTGCCTAAATTAAAGCATACTGAATACTTTTGTTCAGGGTCAAAATAAAGATTTTTGCAATCCTTACGAATATACTTAAAATTAGGAATATTACCATAATCAAGCGGTAAAAGCATATCCTCGTCAACAAGACGGTCTATCATATAGTCGGACGGAACGATAACATCGTACGATACACCTCCGCCGGTCAGCTTTGAATACATATTTTCGTTTGACTCAAAGTTTGAATAATTAACCTTAGCTCCCGTTAAACGCTCAAATTCGGAAACGACGTTCATAGTACCATTATCGCCCTCCGATATATACTCGCCCCAGTTATATACATTTACGACGGTACCTTTAAGTCCAAGATTTTTGTAGTATTCAATCTGTTCCTGCGTGAAATACTTATCCTTGGCAAGTATTGATTGGGGAAAAGCACATATTAACAAAACCAACGCTATAAGGAAGGATACGATTTTTTTCATTAACGTACCTCCTTTTTCTTATCAGCACGGCTTTGCGATATGTTCATTAGCACAAGCAAAACCAAAATCACAAGGAACATAAGCGTTGAAAGAGCAAACATATCCGGCTTAACTCTCTTTTTTGTAAGTGAAAATATATAAATTGGAAGGGTTTGAAATGAGGGACCGTTTGTAAAATATGAAATAATGAAATCGTCAAGAGATAATGTAAAGGACATAACGCATCCCGTAATTATTCCGCTTACAATTTCCGGAAGTACAACCTTCATAAAAGCCTTAAAGGGCTTACATCCCAAATCAAGTGCCGCTTCATAAATATTCATATCAAGCTGTCTTAATTTAGGCATAACATTCAATATAACGTAAGGCAAGGCAAATGTTATGTGGGCAATAAGAAGCGTCCAAAATCCTAAAACATCAGACTGCTTTATAAGTGCTCCTGCAAACACAAACAAAAGCATCATTGAAATACCGGTTACAATTTCAGGGTTCATCATAGGTATGTTAGTAGCCGTCATCATTGCTCTTTTATAAAGCTTGTTTTTAGACAAAAATAATCCCACAGCTGCAAGAATACCGATTATTGATGCAAGTACGGCAGTACAAACCGCCAAAATAAGCGTATTTTTAAGAGACTGCATTGCAGAGGTATCATTAAACATTTCCTTCCACCAATATAGAGAAAGACCGTCAAAGGTATATGTGCTTGTGGAGGAATTGAATGAAAACACAGTCATAACAGCAATCGGAGCATATAAAAATATGAAAATAAGCACCATATAGAATTTTGAAAATGCAGAAGATGTTTTTTTCATATAATTACACCTCCATCACTGTCGTCTGTATCGAAATAGTTCATTACACCCAAGCAGATGAAAATCAGTATCATAAGAACAAAGCTTAGGCTTGCACCTAAATTATAGTTATTTGCACTTTGGAACTGAGATTCAATTACGTCGCCGATTAATACAATCTGACCGCCGCCAAGCTTTTGAGTTATATAAAATGTAGAAACACAGGGTACGAAAACCATTGTAATTCCGCTTAAAAGCCCCGGCAAAGAAGTGGGCAGAATAACTCGCCTAAACACCTGAAATCTGTTGGAGCCAAGGTCCTGTGCTGCCTCAACAAGTGAATTATCCATTTTGGACAAAACAGAATAAATGGGCAGTATCATATAAGGCAAAAAGTTATATACCATACCTAATATAACCGCACCGGAGGTATTAATCATATGAACAGAATCCAATCCGATTGCGTTTAACATGGAATTAATCACACCTGTGTCACCAAGGATGGTCATAAGAGAATATGTTCTTATAAGAAAGTTCATCCACATAGGAAGCATAATGAGAAGAACAATTGTACGTTGTGTTTTTTCAGTATGCTTTGAAAGGTAATATGCAAAGGGATAACCTAACAAAACGCAGATTACCGTTGCAAAAACGCCATATAAAATTGACAGCAAAATTGTCGGCAGATAATCACTGATAACGGTAAAATTATCTATGGTAAATGCACCTGTTTTATCGGTAAAAGCATAGTATGCCACCATTACAAGCGGTGCAATTATGAAAAGTAAGACCCATACAAGATATGGCTTATCAAGCAATTTTTTTGAAAAGTTATTCCTCATCTTCTTCCTCCTCCCAATTATAGGAGGCGTCGGAAATATGGTCCATTTCATCAGAGAATGAAGAATAGTCGCCGAACTCGCCCGAATATTCGCTTCGTTTCATAATATGAATGGCGTCCGGCTCAATATACATACCGATTTTTTCGCCCTCTTTATGATTTTCCTCGGTGGTTTGAATCATCCAAATAAATCCGCCCACGTCAACGAGAATTTCAAAATGAACGCCCTTAAATGTAATACCTGTAATTGTGCCGGTAAGAGAGGCTTTTGCACCCGGCTCGGTTATTTTAATATCCTCCGGTCTTACAACTGCTTCAACAAATTCATTTTCAGCGAATCCGCTGTCAAGGCACTCAAATTTAACGCCGCCAAAGGAAACAAGATAGTCCTTAAGCATAATAGCATCAACAATATTTGACTCACCGATAAAGTCTGCTACAAAAGCGTTTACAGGCTCGTTATATATATCCTCAGGAGTGCCTATTTGCTGAATTTTACCTTTGTCCATAACAACAACGGTGTCAGACATAGAAAGTGCTTCCTCCTGGTCGTGAGTAACATATATGAAGGTTATACCCAATTCCTTTTGAATGTTTTTAAGCTCTCGTTGCATATCCTTTCTAAGCTTCAAATCAAGCGCACCTAAAGGCTCGTCAAGCAAGAGAACATGGGGATTGTTTGCAAGAGCACGAGCAATGGCAACACGTTGCTGCTGACCGCCGGATAAAGAGTCAATACTCCTTTGCTCAAAGCCCTTCAAATTAACAAGGCTTAACATTTTTGCAACGGTTTGACGTGTTTCGTCCTTTGATTTTTTCTGCAGCTGTGGACCGAACGCAATGTTCTCATATACGTTTAAATGAGAAAAAAGAGCATAACGCTGAAAAATGGTGTTAACCTGCCTTTTGTGAGCAGGAACATCATTAATTCTCTTTCCCTCAAAAATTATATCTCCGCTATCAGGCTTAATAAATCCTGCAATAGCACGCAATGTGGTGGTTTTACCGCATCCTGAAGGACCGAGCAGCGTTATAAACTCTTTTTCGTTAATATACAGATTAAGATTATCTAAAACGACGTTATCGCCGTAGCTTACACAAATATTTTTAAGGTCAATTATCTTCTTCAATTATGCACTTCCTCTTTGTAACCCGATTTACGTAAATTGCGCATAAGATAAATATATTCAATTTAACTCTTAAAGTCAACAATTATTATTAATTTTTTTCATAATTTGATAAAGAATATACTGTTTTTGCTACTTTTGAAAAATCACACACCATTGATTTAGGCTTTTTAACAGGGTCATCCATATTAAATGGCACAAAGTAGTAATTTTTGTAATTAAGTAGATGACCGATATTTTTTGCGGCACCGCCTAAAGCATCGTTTGTAGAAACACCTATAACAACAGGCTTTGAATTTCTCAAATGAGATTTAACTGCCATTGTAACGCTGGTATCGGTTATCCCGTATGCAAGCTTTGCCAATGTGTTTCCGGTACATGGTACAACGCATAATACATCAAACATATTGCGAGGACCGATAGGCTCTGCCTGTTCAATAGTATGAATTATTTTTTTATTTGTAAGAGCCTCAACTTCATTTCTAAAGCTTAATGCACTGCCGAAGCGTGTATTTGTATTATATGCATTTTCACTCATAATAGGCGTAACCTCATTACCGTCAATTACAAGATTTTTAAGTACCTGAATGCTTTTTGAAAAAGTACAAAAAGAGCCGGTAAAGCAGTATCCGATTTTCATCATTTTCCCTCCGTTATCATTGTATTTACCGTTTCGGCAACAATTTTCCCCGCAGTTTCAGGAGAATATTTTGCCGGCAGTCCCCTTGCAGTAATTAGGTTGATGTTTTTACTTTTAGCAATATGTTTGTCAACTCCGCCGGGAAAGGACGCAAGGTCAATCAAAAGCGTTTTTGGACTTATTTGAGACAATTCTTCTTCATTAAATACCGGATGAGGAACAGTATTGAATATAAAATCATAATTGCCGTTTGCCTTAAGAGAATCAAAATCAATAGCTTTAGCATTATTTAAGCACGCCGAAGCCCTTTGAAGCGGATTTCTTGCACTAACAGTAATGTCCGTTGTAAAAGCGCTTAAATATCTATGCAAAGCTTTTGATATTCTGCCGTATCCCGTCAGCAAAACCGATGAATTTATCAAGCTTTTTTCGCTGAGAGTTATTGCGGTTGCCAAAGCACTTTCAGCGGTTACATAAGCATTTTCGGCGGCAAATCCCTCTGATTTTGTATAATCAAAAACATTATCTGCACTGACATTGCCTGCGTATATAGGAATGTCATGGGATAAGTACTTTTTATCCGGGTTAACACCAAGCAGTACAAAATCTGCATTTTGACAGTTTTCCACCTGCTGATAACCTGTTTTTTCAAGATATTTTGAGGCGTAGTAAATTCTTTTATCACTTAAATCGGGTGAATAAAATTTCTTTTTCATATCATCACCTTTTTATTCTATGAAAGAATATTAAAAAGGGTGTTTATTTTTGATACAAAACGTAGTATAATATTAAAAATATAGAATATTGGGGGATTAACCTTGAAGGATATAGATACATTACTAAAAGAAGTAAAAAGAATACATTTTATAGGAATAGGCGGCTCCGGAATGTGTCCCCTCGCCGAAATACTTATTTCACTGGGCTATGAACTGTCAGGCTCCGACAATAATGATACGGAAACCTTTAGAAGAATTGAGAAAGAGGGCGCAAAGGTTTATCTCGGTCAGGTTAAAGAAAACATAACCGATGATATTGAGCTTGTAATTTACACAAACGCAATTCTAAAGGGCAACGAGGAGCTTGAATACGCAAAATCAAAGTTTCCCTGCTTTGAACGTGCAGACCTTCTCGGCGCTGTCAGCAGAATTTTTTCAAATTGCATCGGAATATGCGGTACTCACGGAAAAACCACAACCTCATCAATGACAACACAAATTTTGATGCAGGCAGGTCTTGATCCGTCGGCAGTTATCGGCGGTAAGCTTCCGCTTATTAACGCTTACGGCAGATACGGTCACAGTCAGAATTTTGTTTGCGAAAGCTGTGAATTCAACAATACATTTCTCAAAATGAATCCGGACATTGCTGTTATACTTAATATTGACGAGGACCATTTGGACTTTTTCGGTAATCTTGATAATATAAAAAAATCATTCCGTGAATTTGCCGAAAAAACCACGAAAACAATTATTTACAACGGTGATGATGATAATACCGTTGACGCCCTTAAAGGCATTACCGGTAAAAAATTAATTTCAATAGGCAAAAGCGGTAAAACTGAATGGAATGCACAAAACATCAGTGTTCCCGGCGGATTTCATTCGGAATACGATGTTTATCATAACGGAGAGCTTGTTACTCACGTTGAGCTTTCTGTTCCCGGTGAGCATAATATTCTCAACTCGCTTTGCGCCTTTGTTGCTTCTTATGAAAGCGGCGCAGATGTTGAAAGCATTTGTAAGGGATTAAAAGCCTTCGGCGGTGCATCAAGGCGTTTTGAGCTTTTAGGCACATACTGCGGTGTTACCTTTGCTGATGATTATGCACACCACCCGGCAGAGCTAAAGGTTACTCTTGAGGCAGCTATGAAGATGGGATACAACAATGTTTGGGCAGTACATCAACCCTTTACATTTACAAGAACAAGTCTTTTGCTTGATGATTTTGCAAGGGTACTGCAAATTCCCGATAAATGCGTTATCAGTGCAATTATGGGCAGTCGTGAGGTTAACACAATAGGAATTAAAGCATCGGATTTGTCCGAGAAGGTTCCCGGCTCAGTTCAGCTTGATACATTTGATGAAATCTGCGATTATGTATGCGATAATGCACAGGAGGGAGATCTTGTTATTACACTCGGATGCGGTGATGTATATAAGGTCGCAAGAATGATGTGTAAAAAAATGAAAGAAAAAGAAACGACCGGCAATGAGTAATAATTATAAAATCTTTGATACCCTGCCCTGTCAGGCAAAGGATATAAGAACGCAGGTTTTTGTTCAGGAGCAGGGATTTAAAAATGAATTTGATTCTGTTGACGAATACGCTAAGCATATTGTAATTTTTGATGAAAACGGAATTGGCATTGCAACCGGCAGAGTATTTACCGACGATGGTGAAAATTATCATATTGGCAGGGTTGCAGTTGTAAAATCTCACCGAGGCGAAGGCTTGGGATTGGAAATTATGGAGATTGCCGAAGCCGTCGCAAAAGAAGAAAATGCAAAATCGTTAATAATTTCAGCACAGCTTCAGGCTAAGCATTTTTATGAAAAATGCGGATTTTTTCCAATCGGTGAAATTTATTATGATGAGCATTGTGAGCATATTAAGATGATAAAAGCGATATAATATTAAAGACCGTGGAGTGCGACAATTGAGCCGTCCACGGTCTTTTTATATTCATATATTATTTAAAGAAATCTTTTATAACACCATTTAGAAGATTAGGTATATCAATACTTTGAGGGCAATGACCTTTGCATTTTCCACAGGAAATGCAGCTATCATATCCCACATCAATATTTTTATACTGAGCCATTGCCTCATTCCAGCTGATATCACAGCTTTTATACCTGTTGTAAACAGAAAACATTGAGCTGATTTTAACGCCTTGGGGACAGTCGGAGCAATAATCGCATCCGGTACAACCAATTAATTCCTGCTTATTAATAAGTGATGCTGCCTGACGGCAAATCTCAAACTCATCATCATTAAAAGGTTTAAAATCGGTAAGATTTTCAATATTATCATAAAGCTGTTCAAGGGAATTCATACCGCTTAATATTGTAAGCACATTTCTGTATGAAGCAACAAAGCTAATAGCCCAGGAGGCAATGCTTTTGTCGGGCTTTGCATTCTTTAGCAACTCCTCTGTTTCCTTACCGGGCATTGCCAGCTTGCCGCCTCTTACAGGCTCCATAACGATAACAGGAATACCTGAATCCGTTAAAATACGATACTGCTCGTCGGCACTTTGAATTTTCCAATCAAGATAATTCATTTGAATTTGTGCAAAATCCCAATGATGCTCACCGACAATTCGTCTTAAATCCTCGGTAGTTCCGTGAAAGGAAAAGCCGATATTACGGATTTTTCCCTCGTCACGCTTTCTGCTGATAAATTCGTATGCTTTAAATCTTTCGCATTTATCATAATTTTCGCCGTCAAGAGCGTGGAGCAAATAAAAATCAAAATATTCCACACCGCACTTTTCAAGCTGATCGTTAAAAACTCTCTCCATATCTTCGGGAGTGTCACACATCCAAATAGGTAGCTTGTCGGCAAGAAAGAAGCTTTCTCTTGGATATTTTTTCAGTGCTTTGCCGATAAAATTCTCACTTTTACCCTCATGATACATATAAGCAGTATCAAAATAATTAATTCCGTTTTCTATTGCGGTATCTACTATTTTACTTGCTTTTTCAAAATCTATGGCGTCGCTTGACTCGAATTTCTTACCATCGGTGCAGGGCAGACGCATTGTACCGAGTCCCAAACGAGAAACCTGAGTGTTTTTAAACTTAACTCTGTCTATCATAGCTTACTCCTTAGTCCATGTGACTCCGTTAGGGGTATCCTTAAGAATAATGCCTCTTGCCTTTAAATCATCTCTGATTTTGTCGGCAGTTGCCCAATCCTTATTCTTTCTGGCTTGTTGGCGTTGTTCTATCAAATCTTCAATTTCGCTGTCAATATCATTTGACTTTCTATTATAAAGAATACCAAGAACTGCACAAAGCTCATCAAACAAATCAGCGGCGGTGGTGCATACATTTTTTGACACCTTCTTGTCAAGTATAAGCGTGTTTATATCCTTAACAAGGTCAAATACTGCGGCAATACCGTCAGCAGTATTAAGGTCGTCATCCATAGCGTCAATAAACTGCTGTCTGTGTGAATTAATTTTACTGATAAGATTTTCGTCATCTGCAATACTATCATCAGCATTTTTTACTGCAAAATCAAGGGATTCACGACATGTGTATAATCTGTCAAGTGCGGCTTGGCACTGCTCAATTATTTCAAGATTATAATTGATAGGAGAGCGGTAATGAGATGAAATAAGGAAGTATCTGATTACCTCATATCCGTATTTTTCGGCAATTTCACGAACAGTTTTGAAGTTGCCGAGAGATTTACTCATCTTTACGTTATCTACATTAATATAACCGTTGTGCATCCAGTATCTTGAAAAAGTACATCCGTTAGCACATTCACTTTGGGCGATTTCATTTTCGTGATGAGGAAAAATAAGGTCTTGACCGCCGCAATGAATATCAATAGTATTTCCAAGATATTTTCTGTTCATGGCAGAGCACTCAATATGCCAACCCGGTCTGCCCTTTCCCCAAGGTGACTCCCAGTAAGGCTCCCCCTCCTTTGCAGCCTTCCAAAGTGCAAAATCAAGCGGGTCCTCCTTTTGCTCGCCTACAGCAATTCTTGCACCGCTTTGCAAATCGTCAATAGGCTGATGAGAAAGCTTACCGTATTCATTAAATTTAAGAGTTCTGAAATAAACATCGCCGTTAACTGCGTAAGCGTATCCCTTTTCAACAAGCGAGCTTATAATATCAATGATTTCATCAATATTTTCAGTAGCTTTTGGGTGAACTGTTGCATCCTTAAAATTAAGTCCGTGAGCATCAGTCCAAAACTCGTTAATATATTTTTCTGAAATCTCCTTAAATGTGCTGTTTTCCTCAATTGCACGGTTGATGATTTTGTCGTCAACATCAGTAAAATTCTGTACAAATTTTACGTTATATCCTCTGTATTCAAGGTATCTTCTTAAAACGTCAAACACACAAAGAGGTCTTGCATTGCCGATATGAATATAATTATACACGGTAGGTCCGCAGGCGTAAATCTTTACCTCATTCGGATCGGCAGGAACAAATTCCTCCTTAGTTCTGGTCATCGTGTTGAATATTTTCATTTTTTAAGTCCTCCAATTTTTTAATTTTATCTTCAAGCTCATTAATCTTTTTCTGATTTTCGGTAATGGCATTCATTATTGGGTCGGGAATATTTATTTGATCCAAATCGTCAACTCGTTCCCCGTCAATTCTAACAACCTCACCGGGAACGCCAACAACCGTACAGTTAGGCTCAACATCCTTTACCACCACTGCACCGGCGGCAACCTTTGCATTCTTTCCTATTGTAATCGGTCCGAGAACCTTTGCCCCTGCACCAATCATAACACCGCTTTCAATGGTTGGATGTCTTTTTCCGATATCCTTGCCGGTACCGCCAAGAGTTACTCCTTGATAAATCATTACGTCATCTCCAACCTCTGCGGTTTCACCGATAACAATGCCGTGACCATGATCTATAACAACCCTTTTACCTATCGTTGCGCCGGGATGAATTTCTATTCCTGTTTTGTGAGCACTGCGCTGGCTGATATATCTTGCAATAAAGGGCATATTATGGCGTAAAAACCAATTTGCTCTCTTATGGCTTTGTAACGCCTTAAATCCCGGGTAAAGCAGCACTATTTCAATAGGTGAATGAGCGGCAGGGTCGTGGTCAATAAAGCTTTGAATATCCTCTTTATACTGTTTGAACATAATCTCACTCCATAAAAAAGCCTCCGCCGATTTCTCGACAGAGGCAATAATACTTACTGCGGTTCCACTCCGTTTTTATACTCAACTACTTACATAGCGTGGCCGTTAACGGGGCTTACCGTCTCGGAATACTGTATTTCCTCCGAGAAGCTCATGGGCGCACTTCATAATAATGCTTATACAGACATTTCAGCAAGCAGTCTGTTCTCTGAAATAAGCGAAAATTACTACTTTTCCCAATCAATGCTTTTGTCATTTACAATACTATTATATAAAATTTTAAAAAAAATGCAACACTTATTTTGTTTTTATTAAATACCAACCGTCTTTTGCGTACTTAATACCGCTGAGAAGTGTAACTACTGCGTCAATCCAAAAAGCTATTGTACAATAAATCATAAGCCAATGAGGAGCTGTTGTTGGAGAAGATGAAATAATAATCTCTCCATCCTTTTCCAATATGGCAAGAATAAGGAATGTGATACCTGTGGTTGACATTTGAAGAAATGTTTTTGCCTTACCAAAGGCGTTCGCCTGAACAACCTTGCCCTCTGAAGCCGCCGCCATTCTGATACCTGCCACAAGAAATTCGCGAGCAAGCATTATCATAATAACAAGGTCGGTATGCCAACCGAGATTAATCTGTACTAAAAATGCAGCAAAAACAAGGGATTTATCTGATAACGGGTCCATAAGCTTACCGAAATCGGTAACAAGTCCCTGCTTGCGTGCTATCATTCCGTCAGCCTTATCACTCATACAGGCAACAAAATAAACAAGAAGGGCCGCTACCCAATGATACCTAAATTCAATAAGCGATACCGCCAGCAATACGGGAATACAGCAAAATCTGAAAACCGTAATTTTATTTGGTAAATTCATATTACACACTCTCTCCAATCAAATCATATCCGTCAAAGTCAGTAATTACAACCTCTGCAAAATCACCTATGCAGATACTTTTATCAGAAGTAAAAATTATTCCGCTGTCTATTTCGGGTGAATCCATATAGGAACGTCCTGTATATTTTCCGTCATCAAAGGAATCAACAATAACCTTGTACTTTTTACCGATTCTTGATTTGTTACAATTCTCGGTAATACTGTACTGAGTGTCCATTAAAACCTCTGCTCGTCTGTTTTTCACCTGTTCGTCAAGCTGATTTTTCATATCAAAGGCAGGTGTACCCTCCTCCGGCGAAAAAGCAAAGCAACCCATTTTGTCAAACTTTACATCTTTTACAAACGAACACAAATCTTCAAAATCGCTTTCACCTTCTCCGGGAAAGCCTACCATTAAAGTTGTTCTTATTGAAATATCGGGAATCTCAGTGCGGAGTTTATTTACAAGCATTTTGTACTCATCGCCGTCACCGGGACGATTCATAGCCTTAAGCACATTTTTTGAAGAATGCTGAAGCGGAATATCTATGTAATTGCATATTTTATCATTATTTTTAATAACATCAATCAAGCTATCGGTAATTCTGTGAGGATAGCAGTAAAAAAGTCTTATCCACTCAATGCCGTCTATTTTAACCAATTCGGTAAGCAAAACGTCAAGCTTATATTCGCCGTAGATATCCTGTCCGTACTTAGTTGTATCTTGGGCAATTAATATTACTTCCTTAACGCCTGACTGTGCAAGAGTCTTAGCCTCGTCAATTATAGATTCAATTTTTCTGCTTCTGTATTTACCTCTGATTGACGGAATGGCGCAAAAGGCGCATCTGTTATCACATCCGTCGGCAATCTTTAAATATGCCCAATGTGACGGCGTAGAAAGAATTCTTTTGTCATCAAGGGGAAGATTACACCTATCGGGATAACTCGTGGTTACAATGCCGCACAGAGCCTTTTTGCAGGCTTTAACAATATCTGCATTAGCACCTATACCAAGCACTGCATCAACCTCAGGCATCTCCTTGATTATTTCATCTTGATAACGCTGAGCAAGACAGCCTGTAACAATAATGGCGGAAATAGCGCCCGACTTTTTGTACTCGGCAACCTCAAGAATAGTTTCTATGGCTTCCCTTTTGGCATCGTCTATAAATCCGCAGGTATTAACAATCATTATATCGCTTTGCTCTATTTGAGTAACAATTTCAAATCCTGCGTCTGCCAGCTTTGAAAGCATCATCTCGCCGTCAACCTGATTTTTCGGACAGCCGAGAGATATCATTCCTACTTTATACATAATCCTCGTTCTCAATTCTGTAAAATGCACTTTTTATATCTGAATAGGAGAAGCCTTTTCTTGCAAGAGATGCCATAACCTTTTGCTTTCCGTTCTCTCCCTGAAGCTTTCCGGCGTATTTTGAATTAATCAGTTCAACAATATTTGCCACATTGTCAACTTCATTTTCACAGAGAACATCTTCAATTATGAAAGAGTCAATGCCCTTCATATACATTTCACGTTTAATAAAATTCAGTGACATCTTTTTATTATCGTACAAATGGCGAAACAGTGTTCTTGCATATTTTTCATCGTCAAGATAGCCTAAATCAAGCATTTTTTCTATTGCTTTGTCGGCATTGTCGGGGTCAACGGTTCTTAAAAGCTTCTTCCTAAGCTCCTTAACGGAATGGTCACGTCTTGAAAGAAGATCGTAGCATTTGTTTACTGCCTTTCTGTAATTTATGGCGTCAACAAGCTCCTGCCACTGCTCTTCGTCAATGTCAGTTCCGTCGTTAATATAATTCTGAGACCAAAAATCAACGTCGGTGGTAATTTGGTATTCATCATCAATAAGTATATGAATTTTTTTACCACGACCGTTTTGATGAGATATAATCATTACTCATCCTCGTCGTCTTCAATGGCAATGTCAAGCTTTGCCTTTGCTGCGGCACGAGTTTGAGTAATAGGTCTTCTCTCCTCTGCTGTAAAATCCCCATTCTCTGCTTTTTCTTCTACCTGTGCCTCTTCCTTTGATTTAAGGGCATCCATTACCTTTTGAGTAATCTCGTCGGCAAATTCAGGCTCATTGACAAACAGCTCCTTAACCTTTTCTCTGCCCTGTCCAAGACGTCTGTCGCCATAAGAGAACCAAGAACCACTCTTTTTGATAATTCCTTCTTCAACAGCAACGTCACAAATTTCTCCGTTTCTGTCAATTCCGGTTCCATACATAATATCAAATTCTGCAGATTTAAATGGAGGAGCAACCTTGTTTTTAACGATTTTTACTTTTGTGTGAGCACCGATTGTATCACTGCCAACCTTTATGGTTTCGCCCTTTCTTACGTCTATTCTCATTGTGGCATAGAATTTAAGTGCGCGTCCGCCGGTGGTTACCTCCGGATTACCGTACATAACTCCAACCTTTTCACGAAGCTGGTTAATAAATACGATAATACAATTTGATTTGTTAATTGCACCGGCAAGCTTGCGAAGTGCCTGTGACATAAGTCTTGCATGCAATCCTACGTGAGAATCACCCATATCCCCCTCAATCTCACTTTTTGGAACAAGGGCGGCAACAGAGTCAACAACAATAATATCAATGGCTGCCGAACGAACAAGCTGCTCTGTAATTTCAAGAGCCTGCTCACCGTTATCCGGCTGAGACACAAGCAGCGAATCAACATCAACACCGAGATTAGCAGCATAATCAGGGTCAAGAGCATGCTCGGCATCAATGAAAGCCGCCTCGCCGCCCTGCTTCTGTGCCTGAGCAACACAATGAAGTGCAAGTGTGGTTTTACCGGATGATTCAGGACCGTAAATTTCAATAATTCTTCCCTTTGGAAGTCCGCCAATACCTGTGGCAAGGTCAAGAGTAAGGGACCCTGTTGAGATTGCATCTACCTTAAGATGCTTATTTTGACCGAGACGCATAATTGCACCGGCACCGTACTGCTTTTCAATCTGCTTTAAGGCAGAGTCAAGAGCCTTCTTTTTATCTTCGGCAGTTTTGTTTTCTGCTATTGTTTTTTCTTTCTTAGCGGTTGCCATATATTTAACCTCCAAATATGATATTAAATCTTATTTATTATACTAAATATTGTATATAAAATCAAGAAATAACAACACAAAAGTTCTAATATTTACACCATTTTCAAATTAATTAAAAAAACACTTGCATTTTCGTAACAATTCTGTTATTATATTTGCGTTGTAAATATATAAGGAGGTGTTCGCAAATGGCAAAATGTGAATACTGTGGCAAAGAAATGTCATTTGGTATTAAAGTATCACACTCACACAGACGTTCAAACAGAACATGGAAACCAAATATTAAGAAGGTTAAGGCCGTAGTTAACGGTTCACCTAAAAGAGTTTACGTTTGCACAAGATGCCTTCGTTCAGGTAAGGTAGAAAGAGCGTAAGAAAAAACCGTCTGACAACAGACGGTTTTAGTTTTTATAAAGGATATAAAAAAAGACAGTTAAATTAACTGTCTTTTTTCTTTTTATCCGTAATTTTACTTTCGCTATGATTAATAAGCTTAACTATATTACTGCGATGTGCAACAAACACAACAACTGCAAAAACAACTGCAATCAGTGTTAAAACAACGTCCTGATAAAAAGCAAAAATAAATACAGGGTAGAAAAACGCCATAATCAACGATCCAAGGCTTACATATTTGGTTATAGCCACAACTACGATAAACATTGCAAGAAGAATAAGAGCAATCCTCCAGTCAATCATAAATACCATACCGCCGCTGGTGGCAACTCCCTTTCCTCCCTTAAAATTAAAAAAGCAAGGAAAAATATGACCGAGGACACAGAAAAATCCGGAAAAGCATTTAACAATAATACGTGAATTTTCTGCAAAAGCCGTATTTATAAATTCTTTTTCAAGGTCTGCATCGGGAATTATCAAAAAAGCAATAAAAATTGCAACAATTACCTTAAGCATATCACCGGCCATTGTAAATGCTGCCATACCCTTCCCGTAATTTCGCAGCATATTTGTACTTCCTGCGTTACCGCTGCCGTGACTTCGCACATCCTCTTTAGCAAGCTTACAAGAAAGAATAACTCCGAAATTCAGGCTTCCGAGAAGATAAGAGATTACCGCAACAATGATAAATTTAACAACTATCATTTAGAGCCCTCTCCCCTTTCACGAATAATAAAACGTATCGGTGTACCGTCAAGACCGAATATTTCTCTAATCTGATTTTCAAGATAACGCTGATATGAAAAATGAAACAGTTGAGCGTTATTTACAAAAAATACAAATGTGGGCGGTCTTGTTGATGCCTGAGTCATATAATAAATTTTGAGCCTTTTTCCTTTATCGGTAGGTGGCTGAACCCTTGCTGTTGCGTCTGCCAAAACCTCGTTGAGCTTACCGGTGGAAATTCTCATTGAGTTTTGAGAATGAACAAAAACAATGGTTTCATACAATCTGTCAATTCTCTGTCCTGTCTGTGCGGAAATAAACACTACCGGAGCATAAGACATAAAGGAAAAATCCACTGCGAGCTTATTTTTAAACTCCTTCATGGTGTTTCCGTCTTTTTCAACCGCATCCCATTTATTTACTGCAATTACGCAAGCCTTGCCCTGTTCAATGGCAATGCCGGCAACCTTGGAATCCTGTTCGGTAAATCCCTCGGTAGCATCAATCATAATAACGCACACGTTTGCCCGTTCAACTGCCATACGTGCTCTTATAATACTATATTTTTCAATTTGGTCGTTAACTCTGCTTTTACGCCTTAATCCTGCAGTATCAATAAAGTTAAACTTACCATAAGAATTTTCAATAAAGGTATCGGTGGTATCACGTGTTGTTCCTGCTATATCGGATACAATCGCTCTGTTAGTTCCGCTTATACGGTTAACAAGGGATGATTTGCCAACATTTGGTTTACCGATAATAGCAACACTGATAACCTCTTCATCCTCTTCTTCGTTATCTTCTTCGGGGAAATACTTAATAACCTCATCAAGTAAATCACCCGTGCCGTGACCGTGAGTAGAGGAAACTGCTATCGGGTCGCCAACGCCTAAATTATAAAATTCGTAAAATTCAGGCTCAGGTGCACCGATGGTATCACATTTATTAACGCATAAAACAATCGGCTTGCCGCTTCTTAAAAGCATTGAAGCAACCTCCTGATCGGTTGCAACTACGCCGCATCTCAAATCCGTTACAAGAATAATAACATCTGCGGTATCAATGGCAATTTGGGCCTGAGTACGCATTTGGGAAAGAATTACATCATCAGAATAAGGCTCAATTCCACCTGTATCAACGAGAAGAAAATGATGGTTAAGCCACTCACATTCGCCGTAAATTCTATCTCTTGTAACACCCGGAGTGTCGTTTACGATTGATAAGCGTTTACCTATTAATTTGTTAAAAAGTGTTGATTTACCGACATTTGGTCTGCCTACAATGGCAACGATCGGTTTTGACATAGAATAACACCACCTTATAACAAGAAAGGCGGACTAATAGCCCGCCAAATGCTCAGTTTATTATCAGTCCTTGCTGATTACTTCTTTGCCATTGTAATAGCCGCAGCTTGCACATACCTTGTGAGGTACTGTGTACTCAGCACAATTTGGGCACTTTACAAGAGTCGGAGCGTCCAATTTCCAAACGCTGGAACGTCTTTTATTTTTTCTTGTTTTTGATGTTTTTCTTGCAGGTACTGCCATTTTTGTTGCCTCCTTTATTTAAAAAGCATTATTCATCATCAAGCAACTGCAAAAGCGATGACAACCTTGGGTCAACATCAGCCTTGCAATCACATTTACCTGAATTAAGATTTTTACCGCATTTTGGGCAAAGCCCTTTACAATCATCACTGCAAAGCATTTTATGCGGTAAAAACAACTGGACCTCCTCATTGACAAGAGCATCAATATCAAGGAGATTATTATCTACAACAATGTATGATTCATCATCATCGTCGTCATCGTTTGCCAACTGAGGTACAAGGATTTTTTCTAAATCAAAAGCATAATGCTTTGTTACATTCTCAGCACATCTGTCGCAGATGCCGAAAAAATCAAATGATATATTCAACTGAAGATAAACAACATCTGCCTTGGAAAAAATCCTTCCGCACGCCTTTGCGCCGTTTTTTATTGGGCAATATGTTGAATACTCAAAATCCGTCATATCAACAACGCAGTCAATATTAATATCTTCTCCGCCGCCGTTAAACAGATTTGTCAAATCGAGCTGCATATAATCACCTCAAGTTCGCACTTTAAGTATTATATATATAAGAAGTGCCTTTGTCAATACTTAAATTGAAAAAAATGAGCACAGCAAACACACTGTGCTCATTAATATGCTGTAAAAAAATATTAAACTTCTTCGCAGTAATCAAAAATTTCAACAGGTAAATCTTCTTTGTCACAGCTGATGGTGAAATAGAAGTTTACATCTGATGCTTCGCTGAGATTTGAAAGCATCTCAAAAAACTGAGGAAGCTTTTCGTACTCACGGCCAACAATTTTGAATGTAGCATCAATAAGAATATCGGTTACATCGTAGTTACCGGCACATATTCCTGCCAAAAATCCGTAAAAAGCCTTGTGGCCCTTAATAGCGTATGTATCAGTCTCCAAAAGTCTTGCCTTTGAAGATACATCGTAAGTGAGCTTAGGCTCATTTTCAATACATACAACGTTACCGTCAGAATTTTCAACACAAGAATTTACAAGGTCAATCAGTCTCTTAGTTTTACCGTGACCTTTGTTACCTATGATAAGTTTAATCATTTTATTTCCTCCCGAAAGGTTCATTTTCACTATTATAGTATCATAAACCTAATTGTTTTTCAAGTTTTTCTTTTTCACTTTCATATCCCGGCTTTCCGAGAAGGGCAAACATATTTCTTTTATAGCTCTCTACACCCGGCTGATTAAAGGGATTTACGCCCAAAATATAGCCGGAAATTGCACAGGCTTTTTCAAAGAAATAAATTAAATATCCTATTGAAAATTCGTCAATACAGTCGCTTTCAACTATAAGATTTGCAACTCCACCCTCTGTGTGAGCGAGCAATGTACCCTGCCTTGCCTTATCGTTAACATAGCTCATTGTTTTACCGGCAAGGAAATTAAGTCCGTCAATATTTCCCTCTTGTTCATCAATAACAAAATCATTGCTGACATTGTTAAAGTTAACAACCGTTTCAAACATAAGGTCTGAACCCGACTCCTGAATATACTGACCAAGTGAGTGAAGGTCTGTGGAAAATACACAGGATACGGGGAACAACCCTTTACCGTCCTTACCCTCTGACTCGCCGAAAAGCTGCTTGAGCCATTCGTTGAACATTGCCATTGAAGGCTCGTAAGAAACGAAGCACTCGCATTTTTTACCTGCGTTATAAAGGCAGTTTCTTACTGCGGCATATTTAAGGCAGGGATTTTCGTTTATATTCTCACTGCAAAGTGAATTTTGAGCCTCTCTTGCGCCTGCCATAAGCTTATCAATATCAATACCTGCTGCCGCAATGGGAAGAAGTCCTACTGCTGTAAGAACAGAAAAACGTCCGCCCACATCGTCAGGCACTACGAATGTTTCATATCCCTCGGCATCTGCAAGAGATTTAAGAGTTCCCTTAGCCTTATCTGTTGTACAGAAAATTCTTTTTGCTGCCTCTTCCTTTGAATACTTGCTGTTAACAAGCTCTCTAAACACTCTGAAAGCAATAGCAGGCTCGGTGGTTGTACCGCTTTTTGAAATTACGTTTACGCAGATATCCTTATCCTTGCAAAGCTCAACTACTTCATTGAGCATAGCGGGACTGATTGAATTACCGATATAATAAATCTGCGGAGTATCCTTTGCCAAAAGGTTATAGTTGCAGGATTTAATGCTCTCTATAACCGCTCTTGCGCCGAGATAAGAACCGCCTATACCGATTACGATTAAAACATCTGCGTTATTTTTAATATATTCGGCTGATTTTTTAATACGGTCAAATTCCTCTTTATCATAATCCGTAGGAAGATTTATCCAACCGAGAAAATCATTGCCCTCTCCTGTTTTGTTCATAAGCGTATGCATAGCATCAACGGCTTTGGGCGCCATTGCGTCTATATCCGCCGTTGTAACCGTATTCTGCGCATACTTGGATTCAAATTTAAATGACATTTGTGATTACCTTCTTTGTATCAATTAGTAAATATAATACAATATACGCAGACAAAAATCAACATTTTATCAAATATTTCTTGCAACTTCACGTAAAACTGCGGCAAAAGTAATTTTTTGTATAGTTTTAGGCGCAACAAGATAAATGTTTTTTGCTTTCTTGCCCTTTGACTTTACGGATATCGTGCCCAACCTTTGATTTTTGTTAATAGGTGCTGTTACACTTTTTTCAAAATTATATTCAAGAGTATAATCACCATTGCCCTTTTCGGTTAGAATTTTCACATTATCCGATACAACCGGTGTTATTTCTTTTTCAACGCCGTTTTTAACCTTAACGGTTTTAATTTTTCTTTTATCAATTTCGGGAGTGATAATTTGATAATTTGCAAAGCCTGTATCTAACAAATAGGACGCTGTGTTAAATCGGTCCTCGCTTGTTTCGCTGCCGAGAACAACAGCAACAAGATTCATATTATCTCGGCAGGCAGTAGCGGCAACACAAAATCCTGCGTTTGATGTAGTACCTGTTTTAAGTCCTGTTATTCCGTTATAAGTATTTACAAGCTTATTTGTATTATTAAGCTCTGTTTCCCCTCCCCTTAACGAATCAAGCCAAATTGTTGTGTACTTGGTAATCACCTTGTGCTTCATTACCTCTGCGGAAATTACCGCTAAATCGTGGGCACAGGAGTAGTGATTTTTCACAGTATCGTCAAGACCCGTGCAATTTTCAAAGTTGGTATTTTTCAGTCCAAGCTCATTACTTTTATCATTCATCATTTTAACAAAGCCTGTGGATGAACCGCCTACGTATTCCCCCAATGCGGTGCAGGCATCATTGGCACTGGCAACAACTACGGCTTTTAGCAGCTCGTCAACGGTCATAGCTTCACCAACTTCAAGCCAAATCTGCGAACCACCCATCTTTACCGCCTCCTGTGATGCAGTGACCTTATCATTTAGTGAGATTTTTCTGTTGTCTATTGCCTCAGCAATAAGCAATAAAGACATAATTTTTGTAACGGACGCAGGCGAAAGATGCTCATACTCATTTTTTGTATAAAGAAATTCGCCTGTGTCCATACACATTAATACGGCTGATTTTGCCTTAACATTTTCATCCTCTTTTTCCTTTGCGTCGGCAATGGCGGGAATATTTATACAAAGCACAACACTAATAAGGAAAATAATTACTTTTTTCATATATATCACCACTTTATTATTATTCGTATGCTATTGTAATAATGATAGGTTTTTGTTATAATGTTCAAGATAATGGTTATAAGAAACAGAAAAGGATTGAAAAGATGAAGGCGGCATTTTACACATTAGGATGCAAGGTAAATCAGTATGAAACGGAATATATGGCGGAGCTTTTAAAAAACGCCGGATTTGAAATTGTATCGCCCGGAGAGGATGCTGATTTTTATATTATTAACTCTTGCACCGTAACTGCTACGGCTGACCAAAAAACGAGGCAAAATGTAAGGAAATTTAAAAGAAAGCATCCTGATTCGGCAGTTATTCTGACAGGATGTATGCCCCAGGCTTTTCCTGAAAGTGCAAACGAGTTAATTCAAGCTGATATAGTTCTCAGCAACAAAAACAACGGCGATATTTTATCATTAATCAACCGGTATCTTACGAACAAGCACAGAATAGTTGATATTGAAAAGCACGAAAAAAATGACAAGTTTGGAAAATGCTCTATTGAAAATTTTGGAGAGAGAATAAGAGCATTTGTAAAAATTGAAGACGGCTGTGACAGATTTTGCTCCTACTGCATAATACCTATGTCAAGAGGACGTGTTAGGTCAAAATCCCTCGGTGATTTAAAAGATGAAGTACGTATTTTAGGTGAAAACGGTGTTAAGGAAATCGTGCTTGTGGGAATAAATCTGTCCTCCTACGGAAAAGGCGAGGATTTTGATTTAGTAGATGCAGTAAAAATCTGCAATGAGGACAAAAACATAATGCGTGTACGTTTAGGTTCTCTTGAACCTGACCATATTACAGATGATGTAATAGACAGATTAAGTGCGTTTGATAAGCTTTGTCCTCAATTTCATATTTCTCTGCAAAGCGGATGCGACACAACACTGAAGAATATGAACCGTCACTACACAAGCGATGAATACAGGGGATTGTGTGACAAGCTGAGAGGCACATTTAAAGACGCCACAATCACCACAGATGTTATGGTGGGCTTTAACGAAGAAAGTGAAGAGGATTTTTACAAATCTTTATCCTTCGTAAAAGATATAAAATTTGAAAAGGTACACGTTTTCCCCTATTCACAGAGAGAAGGCACTGCAGCATCTAAAAAAGGTGACAGTGTAAGCAAGTCAGAAAAAGAGCGCAGAGCATCAATTATGATTGACGAATGTGAAAAAATACGCAGTGAATACTTTGAGTCACTAATCGGTAAAGAATTTAAGGTACTTTTTGAAAATGAAATTGAAAAAGGAATATATCAGGGGTACACAAAGAATTATGTACCGGTACGGATAAAATCAAGCACCAATCTCGTAGGACAGGAGCTAACGGTAAAAATTAAAACAGCAGACGTTAATTCTGACTGCTGTTTTGCATAGCGGAAAGTAGATTTTCTACCTCCTGTGCTTTATCTTTATCGTATAAATTACTGTAAGAAAAGATATAAAAACCTTTTATGTCCTCAATTTTACCCAAGTAATTAATCTGCCGTGAAATAATATTTTGATTATTTATAAACTCTTTTACTGCAGCTTTATCGGAGGATGAGGCGTATTTATCCTCCTTTGAGCATTTATAAAGAGGAAGTCCGACGTAAAGAGTTTTTTCACTGAGAGAAACCCATTTTTTTACAGTTTGCATAAACGGCTGATTTTCATTTTTAAAGCCGAAGTAAATCTGCGGACAAATGTAATCGATATAACCGTCGGCAGTACACCATTTTTCAACATCGGCATAAAGAGAAGAATAATCGTTTTCTATATCCGATGCAGGACTAATACCGAAGGAAACATTTTTATTAACGGATTTTATCGTTTTATATACCCTGCTTACCATATCGCTGACATTATCACGACGCCAGTCGGCAAGGCTCAGCTCACCGCCGCTGTCAGTATATTCATTATACTGAATGCTGTCAATTTTCTTATCCTTTGACGGATAAAAATAATCGTCAAAATGAATGGCGTTTACGGGATAGCTTGAAACAATTTCCTTTACTCCGTTGACTATTAGCGTTTTAACCTCGTCAGCGGCAGGGTTAAAATAAATTGAAGATTTTCCAATATATACATAGGATTTTTTATCCTTACTGTTATACCATTTTTTTGCGATATTATCATCACACAGTTCGCTGATTTTATTATTTTGGCTGACTCTGTAAGGATTTATCCAGGCTTCAATTTTTAAGCCCTGATTTTGAGCCTGAGCGCAAATTATTTCAAAAGGGTCATACGCCATATCCGCACCCTGAAAGCCAAAGCAATACTTACTTGAGGGAAAGTATTTACTGCGGTAAAAGGCGTCGGCACAAGGTCTTACCTGCACCGTTACCGTATTAAATCCCTTATCCTTTAAATCGGAAAACACGGAGGAAATCTTATCCGTAAATTTGCTTTCGGATTTATCCTCAATAAAATCCTGCAATTCATAATATGTAATCCAAACGGCTTTCACATACTGCTCATTGCTTTGACTTTTACTTTTGGTTTGCGTATTGAAATTGTTGCCGGTGCATCCCGATAAAAGCAAAATAGGTATTAATAAAAATATTAATTTTTTCACTCTTGAACACTCCGCTTTAATATTGTATCATATTTATTATTAAGAGGTGATTAACTATGGAATACAGACTCGGTAATTCCGACAGGGTTTACGACCATGGCGAAACTGTTAAAATTGAATGTCCTAAATGCGGTAATACGGTTAATTTCTCCGTGTTTACAAATTTTGATATGAGGCTGGCAGTTAAATTTCCGCCGGTTGAAATGAAAAATGTATATTTTCTTGTTTGCCCATGGTGTGCAGGCGTTTTTACAGTTGACGGTGAAAAAGGCAAGACCTTCAAAAAAGGTGAAAAACTTGCAATAGGAAATTATGATTTAAAGGAACTTGAAAAATTTGATAAGTAAAGCACTGATAATTTACCTAATTGCAATTAACTCTGCAGGCGTTATAATCAACATAACCGACAAACACAACGCAGTGCACAAAAAGTGGCGAATATCGGAAAAGGCTTTATGGACGACGGCATTGCTGGGAGGCGCAGCCGGCAGTTACATAACAATGAAACTCATTCGTCATAAAACCAAACACAAATCATTTATGATATTTTTTCCGATAATAGCAATAATTCAAATTATAGCGGTAACACTGTATTTTACTAAAGAATTATACATATAAGACCGCTGCAACCCTCGTTAATTACACGTTCAATGGTTTCTCTGAATTTATTTCTTGCATCCTCGGGCATACGGTAAAGCTTATTATTAAGTCCTTCATTAACCAAAGAATTTAGGGATTTGCCGAATATATTGGTGTTCCAAATCTCCGAGGGATTTTCCTCAAATTCTTTAAGCAGATACACAACAAGCTCTTGGCTTTGTGATTCACTTCCCACAATAGGGGCAACCTCTGTATAAGTGTTGCATTTAATCATATGAATTGACGGAGCATGTGCCTTTAGACGCACTCCGTATTTTCCGCCCTGCTTCATAATTTCCGGCTCTTCAAGAGAAAGCTCGTCAACAGTAGGCATAACAATTCCGTATCCGGTGGCATTGACCTGCTCAAGTGCAGCCTCAATCCTTTTGTACTTGCTTTTAATCTGTGACAGCTCGGAAATTTCCCTAAACAAATCCTCGTCATTTTTAATTTCAATACTGCATTTTTGAGAAATAATTGAATAAAAATAAGAGTTATCTATATCGACCTTGACGCTGACCTTTCCGCAGGACAAATCAAGGTCGTTTATTCTTGTATCTAAAACATTCTCATTTTCATTTATCGCAGTAGCAAACCTGTTAACCGACCGGATACTGCTTACATCATCTGCGCTTGACTTAATGCGGTTTATCAACGATGAGCGCAAATCGTCATTTTCGTCAAGTCCCTTAAACCAACCCGGCAAATCAATACCGATGCTTGCCACGGGAAATTCATAAAGCACCTTCAACAGAATTTCGTTAATTTGATTTTCGTCAAGCTCAAGACAATTTACAGGCAGAACAGGAACGTCGTATTTTTCGCTTAACTCGTCACAAAGCTGTTTTGTACCGAGAGCCGTGGGGTTAACGCAGTTCATAAGAACTATAAAGGGTTTATTTATCTCCTTTAGCTCGTTGATTACACGCTCCTCTGCTTCGGCGTATTCACTGCGTTCAATAGAGCTTATTGAGCCGTCTGTGGTAATAACAAGACCGATGGTTGAATGCTCCTTTATAACCTTTCTTGTGCCGATTTCAGCAGCCATATTAAAGGGTATTTCCTCATCTGACCAGGGAGTCATTACCATTCTCGGCTGGTCCTCCTCAATATAACCCTCGGAGCTTGGTACAATATAGCCTACACAGTCAATCATTCTTACCTTAAGTCGCAGATTTTCACGCATTGTCAATTCAATAGCGTCCTCAGGTATGAATTTAGGCTCCGTTGTCATTATTGTTCTGCCGGCGGCGGATTGGGGCAGCTCATCTCTTGCACGTTCCTTTTGAAATTCACCATCAATATTAGGTATAACAAGCGTATCCATAAAACGCTTAATAAATGTTGATTTACCGGTTCTTACAGGACCTACAACACCGATGTAAATATCACCCTGCGTTCTTGAGGAGATATCCGAATATATATTTTCATTCATATTGTCACGCCCCTATATTCCCGGTATTATTAATACTTTATTTGTATCAAGTATTTCATTTTCAAGATTATTTTCTTTCATAATCATATCAATATCCGATGAAAAGCTTTTAGCAATACTCCACACCGATTCGCTCTTTTTGCCGAAATAAACAGTAAGTGCCGGAAAATTAATACATTCATCACTTGCTTCAATTTCGTTCAAGACCTTTACAACCTGCTTACTAAAGCAGTAGGCTGTATATGAAAGCGACAGGCGTACATCTATTCTTGTATCATTTACGATGGAATAATCAACAGAATTAATCCAAACAGAAGCCAGTGCGTCCTCGTAGCCATCAATAGAAAATTCTATATCAACAGAATTATTAAGAGAATTAATTACATTGTCACTATCACAGCACAGGGCACAGGCAGTTGCTTTGAAAGCTATTTTCTCATTTCTCACGCAGGGCGCAGACAGGCTTATGCTGAAATCCTTAATACAATTAATAGCCGTGCCGAAATCAAATGAAATATTTTTCATAACCGTATCGGTTAAAAATTTTCCGTTTTTAACGCATCGGTAATCGGAATATTTACAGGTACATTCCCTGTTTAAAACATAGCCGTCGGTAACAATAGTTTCCTGAGCTTCACGCACAAACACACAGCTCATTGCCAAATCGCCGTAAATCTCTACAACTGTAAGCCTATCATCGCCGGCGCATTTTGGTTTAAAGTACACATTGCACAAATCAAGAGTTACAATAGGAATATCGCCTTCCTGTATTCCCACAGCGTCAATTATTTTTGACACTTCAATAGTATTACAACACCTGATACACTCACAATTTGTATCATCTGCGGTATAGAGAATTGAAATATTGAGATTTGTTTTCACAAGCATTTTATCGTTAATAATTTTAGTTTCGGTAAGCTGAGGATAAGCAAAACAGTTAACAATTCTTTTAATGGGCTTTGAATCGGCGGGGATCGGAAATTCATCATCAAATTCAGCCTTACAGTTAGCGGTGGCAACAATATCCGCACTGTTAATTTTTTCCAATCTTAATTTTGATGAGAAACAGGAGGTCAGGCAGGGACTCGAATCCCTGTCATAAGCCTTTACGAATATATCACAGGCAATATGAATATCAATCCTTTTTTGATTGATAACCCTGAAATTAGTATATTTATCCGTAATATGCGCAGTTGCAAAGGCTTTTTCGCTAAGATTATCTATGCTGATATTTTTGATAAATTCCTCTTCAAAATCAGCGTATGCCAATTCCATATTTTCATTGTAATATGTAATATTTATCACAGTTTTACAGAAAATTTTGACCTCGCTTGAACTACAGTCAACATTTGTAACAAAGCTGTGTGCAGAGCATTTTACAATTTTAAAAAGCTCATCGCAGTACGCAGGTACGGTTTCCTGATAATCCTCGTCATTGTCAATGTGTTTAGAATAAACGCAGGCATTTTTTTCAAGACATACATATTCCTTTTCAATATCCATAGTTTTGCTCCTTTCTGTTTATATCTATGCAATAGAAAAAAGAAATATAACACAAAATCATAAGGCTTAAACCTAAATTCGGTTTAAGCCTTATGATTACTCACTGTATGTTATTTTTTTGACTTTGAACACTGCTCTTAAAATCGGAGCCAAGAGTTTAGGACTTTTAATAAGTATGACTTTCATAAAAAACACTCCCTATCTTTTGCAGCAAATAATTCCAAGAATGATTACTACAATAGCCAAAACTCTGGTTACCCAAACAGTAGGCAAACAACATGCGATAACGCATCCTGCTCCGAAAGCAATAAAAAGAAAACTTCTTCTGCAGGTTTTATTCATAGTAAACACCACCAATCGCTGCATTTACTATATAATATGAAATTGTTTTTTAATCGTTACTCTCTGCCAGCAATAAAATTCCTTTTTCAACTGACACGGTACATTCCTCGCCGTCAATATAATTACTGTTGGCAATCTGGTCCCATGGCTTAAAATCAAGCTTTTGCAAGCTGTAAAAGCCTGCGTCATAATAGGCACCTTTTATTGCAACGCCCTTACATTCCCCCATAAAGGCAAACAGGGAGAAATTGTCATATTCTTTATTGAATGTTTTACTTTTTTCAATTAACGATAGCCTGTTATGCCTGTCAATGATTGTACAATCAACACCATGTTTGAGGCAGTAATCAAGGCACAAAACATTTGCGTAGGTATGGTCAAAGCGAGTGCCTATTGCAAAGAATATATCTATTTGCTTAAATTCTCTTTTTACTGCTTCTCTTACACAGGTAAATGTATCGGTATAAGCCTTTTCGGGATTAAGGACAATAATTTCACAGTCAGCATTAGGCTTGGGCGATGAGTCAAAGTCGCCGATTATTAAATCAGGTTTAATGCCCGCCTTGTTCAATACTGTATATCCGGAATCGGCGGCTATAATAAAAGAATTATTATCAATTTTATCTGCCAAAAATTCGACGTCATTCATCGGCGAGCCTGACACAATTGTACATTTACTTACTTGTTTTCCCATTCCTTAATATCCTTTACATCATTGTACATTGAAATGTAGCTGTTGTGCCGAGAATCGCAAATAATTCCGTTTTTAACTGCCTGTACTACGGCACAGCCCTTGTCGTTAATGTGAGAACAGCTATTAAATTTACATTCGCCCAAGTAATCTCGGAAATCTCTAAAGCAGTATGGCAAATCGTCCTTCAATATTTTTTCGCACCTTTCAAAATCAAGGGAGGAAAAGCCGGGAGTATCGGCAATATATCCGCCCTCAACCTTAAAAAGCTCACAATGACGTGTTGTGTGACGTCCCCTGCCCAATTTCTTACTTGTTTCGCCCGTAGGCAATTCAAGGTGCGGAAACAGAGCGTTTAAAATAGAGGACTTACCTACACCGGTATTTCCCGTAAAAGCGCTTATTTTGCCATTTAGCATTGATTTAACCGTATCGCAGCCTTCACCGGTAATGTTGTTGCAGGCTATGACGGTAAATCCCGACTTTTCATAAATATCTTTATACTTAGTATATGACGGGTCCAAATCGGTTTTTGTAATAACAATCACCGGCTCAATATTTTTATGCTCGGCTATGGCGGTCAACTTATCAATAATAAGCGTATTAATTTTTGGATCCGTTACAGATGACACAATAAAAAGGGTATCAAGATTTGCAAGAGGCGGTCTTACAAGCTCATTTTTTCTCGGACAAATTGCGTCAATTGTATTTTCTGCGTTTTCATTAACGGAGAATTCAACATTATCTCCCACAAGAGGAGTAACTTTTTGCTTTCTAAAGCTTCCTCTTGCCTTACATTCATATACAATATCGGCGGATTCTACATAGTAGAAACCGCCAATACCTTTAATTATTTTTCCTAAGCTCATATATTATTCTGTCGTTTCTTCATCCGGTTCTTCAGGTTCTGTTTTCGGTTTTGTCGTTGTAGTTGTTGTTTCAGTGCTTGAGAAGCTTCTGAAATCAACGGTGAAGCTTTCCTCTTTCTTGCCGGTAGTATTGATTGACTCTGCTGCGCCTAAGCCGCTGAGTGTTACAACAATAGTCTGTTTACTTTTATCCTGGAGATTAACGCTGAGCTGCTGATTTGTACCGTTAAGCTTAACATTTTGGTTGCGGTAGGTCTTTCCGCCGATTGTAACCTTAAGCTTATCGGTTTTATAATTGCCCTTTGCATCAAGGCATTTCGGCAGACGAACGTTGATAGATACCTTAATTGATTCGTCCTTAGTGGTAGTTGTGCCGGAGCTTATAACAACCTTAACGGCTGTATTTGCTTTAACAGTTTCGCCTGCGCCCGGGGACTGAGCAATTACTACATCCTTAGGATAATCACTGTCCTGAGTTTCAAAGGAAACATTGGTAAAGCCGTATTTTTCAAGGAATGCACGGGCACCGCTCTTTGTAAGTCCCGACACATCCGGAACCTTTACTTCCTCAATCACAGTAGTTGACGGTCCTGTTGAAACGTATATTGTAACCTCAGTATCCTCGGAGGCTACCATTGTAGCCTTGGGGTCCGTATATACAACCTGACCCTCGGCAACGTTCTCGCTGGAAATCTGTACAACCTTATATTTTGTGAGTCCCTCTCGCTCCAATGCCTGTTCGGCACGTTCAACAGTAAGTCCGTAAACATTGGGAACGGTTATATCATCCTCCGAGGAGGCAACAATAAGCTTTACCTGTGAGCCTTCAAGAACCTTTGAGCCGGCCTCGGGGCTTTGATCTATTACTGTACCCGGATCGTAATCGCCTGTTTGCTCATATTCGGCAACAAATTCATAATTGTAGGTACCTTGGTCCTTAAGCTCGTCGTATGAAAATCCAACAAAATTAGGAAGCTTGTCGGTGGTTTTATTAATATTGCCTGTAAATGCCATTACAAGAAGGATGACTGCCGCCGCCAAAACTATAAGACCTATTGCTACGGCTGAAATAACCTTTTTCTTATGGTCAGGGTCGGTATATTCAATCTGCTCCTCATCATATTCGCCGTCATTAGAGTCAATTTGCTCTGAAATGTCGGATTTGCTTACAATTTTTGTAGGGTTCGAGTCAACCTTTGATATATATTCAAAGGTCACATTGGGATTTTTTATAACCTCCTCAATGTCAAGGAGCATTTCTGTTGCAGTCTGGTATCTGTCCAAAGGGTTTTTCTGCATTGCGTGAATACAAATCTGTTCAAGTCCTTTAGGAATATCAGGATTAATATCAGTAAGCTTTTTTGCGTCTGCCTGAAGCTGCATAAGTGCAACAGAAACAGCACTGTCTGCCTCAAAGGGTACACTGCCTGCAAGCATTTCGTAAAGAACAACGCCGAGAGAATAAATATCGGCTTTTTCGTCGGTAAATTCGCCCTTTGCCTGCTCAGGAGAAATATAATGCACAGAGCCTATTGCATTTTCGGTTAGAGTTCTTGTTTCGCTTCTTGAAAATCTTGCAATACCGAAATCCGTAACCTTAATATTACCGTTAGGCAAAAGAATTATATTCTGAGGTTTAATATCCCTATGAACAATTCCCTTGTCGTGAGCGTGCTGAACAGCACGGAGAATCTGTGTCATAAAAAACAGTGCGTCGTTCCAAGTGATTGCGCCCTGCTTATTGATATACTCTTTAAGGGTGATACCGTCAATATATTCCATTACGATATACTGAAGCTTTTCACCAAAATTAACATCATAAACCTTAACTATATTAGGATGAGAAAGTAATGCAATAGCCTTAGATTCATTTTTAAATCTACGCTTAAATTCCTCATTATTTAAAAATTCTTCTTTAAGAATTTTTATTGCAACAATTCTATCGTCAATATTGTCGTATGCTTTATAAACTACGGACATACCGCCGACGCCGATTATCTCCTGCACCTCGTATCTGCCGTCTAATCTCTTACCTACATAATTATCCATATATTAAACACTCCGATTAATTTGCTATTGCAACAACGGTGATATTGTCTCCGCCGCCGTTATTATTTGCCTTTTTTACAAGTCTGTCGGCAAAGGCATAATACTGACCGTCACTGATATTTTCAAAAAGCTCGTTTGAGCTTACATAATTACTTAAACCATCTGTACATAAAATAAGCGTTTCCTCGTCATTAAGAGGTATTTGATTAAATTCTATATCAATCTTTTTATCAACGCCAACTGCACGGGTAATGATATTTTTGTTAGGGTGATTTTCTGCTTCCTCCGGGGTGATTTTACCCTCGTCAACCAACGCCTGAACCATACTGTGGTCAGTAGTGATTTGTTTAATTGAGCTCTTGTCGGCAATATAGGCCCTGCTGTCCCCGGCGTGAGCGATAAATGCCTGATTATCACGTACAATTGAGCAAACAACAGTAGTACCCATTCCCTTAAGCTCGGGACGGGAGTCAGCCATATCATAGACCTCAATGTTTGCCGCCGTAATTGCGGAATCAAGGAGATTTTTGATTGATGAATCCTTCATATTCTCGTTATATGAGGCATTTATCTTATCGCTTATAACCTTGACTGCCAGTGCAGAGGCAATATTGCCCCCGGCGGCACCGCCCATACCGTCACAAACAACAGCCCAGGCAACCTCGCCCGGAAGCTCGCCTACCGCATAAGCGTCCTGATTAGATTCACGAATCATTCCTTTATCGGTCTTTGCAACAATTTTCACTGCTGTCACCTTCATTCTTTTTACGCCTCAGCTGTCCGCAGGACGCATTTATATCTTTACCTAAAGTTCTTCTTATTGTAGCATTAATCCCTTTGGATTTCAAGGTTTCAAGGAAATTTATGACAGAAGTTTGGGTGCTTCTGACATTTCCCCTTTCTTCTACATCATTTACAGGGATTAAATTAACATGACAAATAAAGCCTTTAAGCTTGGATGCCAATTCGTTTGCACATTCTACGGTATCATTTACACCGTTAATAAGCGTGTATTCAAAGGAAACACGTCTTGACGTTTTTTCAGCATAATCCCGACACGCACATATTGCCTCATCAACACTGTATTTGTCGTTAACAGGCATCATACTGCTTCTCAGTCTATCATTAGGTGCGTGCAACGACAGAGTTAGGGTTATGGGCAGATTTTCATTCATCAAATCGTAAATTTTAGGCACAATACCACAGGTTGATATTGTGATATCTCTCATACTTATGTTAAGTCCTGCATCGTTATTAACAGTTCTTAAAAAAGAAATAAGATTATCATAATTATCAAGAGGCTCGCCTATGCCCATTAAAACTATATGCGAAATACGTATATTCAAATCCTTTTGTGCAGCGTGAATTTGTGATTCCATCTCGGCAGGAAGAAGATTGCGCTTAAATCCCGCTAAGGTTGAGGCACAAAATTTACACCCCATTTTACAGCCAACCTGGCTTGATATACATATTGTATAGCCGTATTTATATTTCATAATTACGGATTCAATGTACTCGCCGTCAAACAATTTAAATAGATATTTTACGGTACCGTCAATAGCTGAAACATATTTATCCTCAATTGTGCAATGGGGAATAAAATATTTTTCGCTCAGTAAATTTCTCAATGACTTTGAAATATCGGTCATTTCATCAAAGGAGGAAACGCCGAACCTATGAAGCCATTTATACACCTGATCTGCTCTGAATTTCGGCAGAGAAAGAGCGGTTAATTCACTTTTCAATTCTTCGTAAGTCAGTGATTTAATATCAATCATTATTCATTTCCATTATAGCGTAATAGAAGCCGTCTCCTCCGTCTGAAGTTATAAATGTTGTATTATCCTTAATCAACGAAAAATTACTATGCTCATCAAGGAATTTTGAAACAACCCTTTCGTTTTCTTTTTTGTTCAAGGTACAGGTGGAATATATTATTCTTCCGCCTTTTTTAAGGTACCTTGACGAAGTATCAAGTATTTTGTACTGAACATCCGGTAAATTTTTAATATCGTCAAGGTTTTTATATCTTATCTCCGGCTTTCTTCTTATAATACCGAAGCCGGAGCAAACCACGTCGCAAATAATTTTATCTGCCAATGGTATTTCATCATTGTAAATCTCCGCATTATTAACGCCGGCGGTAATGTTTTTAAATCCCAATCTGTCTATTCCGTTTTGAATTAATTTTACACGATGCTCGTACAAATCATAGGAATAAACTCTGCCCTGATTATTCATTGATGAGGCAATGGTAAAGGTTTTTCCGCCGGGAGCGGCACACACATCAAGAACTATTTCACCGGGCTTAGCGTCAAGGGCTTTGGCACAAAGGTAAGAGCTTTTGTCTTCTATGTAAAAAAGTCCGTCCTTAAAGGCTTTACATTTATTCAAATCAAAGGACGAATTTATTATAACAAGGTCACCGCACACCTCGCCGTCAATACCGCAGTTGTTCAGCTCATATAAAAGCTCATGTGAATCAACATAAGCGGGATTAGGCACGGCAAAAACAGGAGGCTTACTATTTATGCATTCAAGCATTTCCAATGCATTCTCTCTGCCGTACATCTTGCTCCACATATTTATGAGATTTTGCGGACAGGAATATCTAACTGACAAATCCTCAATCAAATCAAGATTAATCCTATTACTGTCTATTTTGTGCAAAACGGCATTAATAAGATTTTTATAGTAGCCTAAGCCCACCTGCTTTGAAAGCTCAACGCTTTCGTTTACAGCGGCACTTGAGGGTACCTTATCCATAAAATAAAGCTGATATGCGCCCATAAGTAAAATTGTTTTTACTTTAGGCTTTGTTCTGCCGTTTAAAAATTCATCTGTAATATATTCCAAAGTCAGACGTCGTTCAATAACTCCGTAAACAAGAGTTGTTACAAACGCCTTGTCTTTTACTTCATTATCTTTAAAATACTTTTCCAAGGCAATATTTGAATATGCATTATTGCTAAACACATCATAAAGTATTTCAAAAGCTGCAAGTCTGCTGTTTTTCATCGTCTGTTACCGCTGAGAATAACCAAAATGAGCCTGAGCATAGTTACAAGCACGCTGGCAAGTGCGGCAACATAGGTCAATGCAGCAGAAGCAAGAACCTTTCTTGCTCCTTTATATTCCGTATCTGTTAAAAAGCCGTAGGTTTCAATAGTTTGTAAGGCTCTCTTGCTGGCATTAAATTCCACAGGCAAAGTAATAAACTGAAACAGTGCAACAAATCCGTACAGCGCAAGACCGACATACGCCAATTCAACTGTATTAATAAAAATACCTATTAAGCAAAGCGGAATACCAATCCAAGAGCCGATACGAGTAATTGGAATTACAGCATTTCTAAACTTAAGCGGTGCGTAGCCCATAGCATGCTGACAGGCGTGACCTGCTTCGTGGCAGGCTACTCCGATAGCAGCGATACTGCGTGAGTCAAAAACGTCCTGAGAAAGACAGATTTCCTTTTTCTTAGGGTCATAATAATCGGTTAGCTTACCGCCTATTCTTTTGATTTTAACATCTGTAATACCGTTTAACTGAAGAAGTCTCCAAGCGGCATCGGCACCTGTCATACCACTTCTGCTGACGGTGCGTGAATACTTATTAAAATTTGAATTTACTTTTATCTGGCATATAACAGAAAATATAAACACGGGGATTACCAAAAATCCTGTAAGATAATAAACCAACATAATCTATTCTCCTAAAATTGTACCGATTTCAACCTTATTTCCCTGCAAAAACGATTTTGTGTCCATAGCTTTTTTTCCCTCAGGCTGTAAGCTTAAAATTTCAACACATTTACCGTCTCCGCAGCAGACAACAAGATTATTTTTATTATCAATAACTTCACCGCAGTTTATACCTGTTTTGTCGGACAAAACCGTACGGTGAATTTTTACATTTTTTCCGTTAATTTTTGTAATGGCAACAGGCCAGGTTTGAAGGCCTCTTACCTTATTATGAACTGCATTTGCATTGTCAGACCAATCAATAGGGCACAAATCTCTGCCTATCATTCTTGCATACTGATACTCTCCCGGCTCTTGCTTTTCGGCAACGGCAGAGCCGTTTTCAATCATATCAAGTGCTTCAATAAGCGCATCTGCACCGATTACAGACAATCTGTCAAAAAGCTCGGCAGAGGTTTCATTTTCGCCGATTTCTGTTTCTTTTTTCAAAATAATATCGCCGGTATCAAGTCCCTCATCCATCTGCATAATACAAACACCTGTTTTACTGTCACCGTTTAACACAGCCCACTGAATAGGTGCGGCACCGCGGTATTTCGGTAAAAGCGAAGCGTGAACATTGACACATCCGTAAGGTGCGATATTTAATATCTCGGCGGGCAAAATCTTACCGTATGCAACAACTACAATAATATCCGGAGCGAGCTTTTTTATAATATCAACCGAGTCGGAATTTTTAATTTTCTCCGGCTGATATACGGGGATATTATATTTTAAGGCAGTTTTTTTAACCTGAGGAGGAGTTAATACCAGCTTTCTTCCTACCGGCTTATCAGGTTGGGTAAAAACACCGGACACGTTATGTCCCGCTTCTATTAACTTTTCAAGACAGGGAACGGCAAAATCCGGCGTTCCCATAAAAACAATATTCATCAGCCTTCTAATTCTCCTACAACATGCGAAGTAAATAATACACCGTCAAGATGGTCAATCTCGTGACAAAAAGCACGTGCCTTCAGGTCTTCGCCGGTAAACACCTGCCATTTGCCGTGTCTGTCCTGTGCTTTAACCTGAACCTTTTGGGGTCTTACGGTTACGCCGTATTTACCCGGCAAAGAAAGACATCCCTCAGATTCACGCTGCTCGCCCTCTCTAAGTGTAATTTCCGGGTTGACAAGCTCCATAGGGCCTTCGCCGATATCAATAACTACAACCTTTTTTAATATACCTACCTGTACTGCAGCAAGACCTACGCCGTTGGCGTTATACATTGTTTCAAGCATATCGTCAATAAGCTGCGACAAACGATCGTCAAATTTTTCAACTGTTCTGCTTTTTTTGTATAAAATAGGGTCGCCCAGTTCAACAATATTTCTTAATGCCATTTACAATTCTCCTCAGGAAATTTCACCGGGATTTAAGTCAACTGACAGAGAAACTTCCTTATACTTATTTATTTTACTTATTCTTTTTAAAATTTCTGTTATCATATTACGAACATTTATAGAATTTTTACATTTTATTGCAATTCTATATCTGTAATTATTGTTAATTTTGGAAATCTTCGCCTGTGAAGGACCAAGAACAACCAATTTTACATCCTTATATTCCTTTGAATTAAGCTCAACTAAAATATCAAAAAATTCCTTTGAGCATAAAGTAGCCTTATTTTCGTCCTCACAGGTAAAGGTAACACTGAAAATATCACAAAACGGCGGATATATCATCAGCCTTCGCAACTGTATTTCATTGTTATAAAACCCCTTATAATCCTGCCGTGATGCAAATTCTATGGTTTCATTATAAGGGTTAATGGTCTGTATTACAGCCTTTCCTGCGAAATCACGCCTACCCGAACGACCTACAACCTGTGTAATCAAATCAAAGGAGCGTTCGCCGGCATTATAGCTTTCATCATAAAGCGAATTATCGGCATTAACAACGCCAACAAGAGTAACATTTGGAAAATCAAGTCCCTTTGCTACCATTTGGGTTCCTATTAAAATATCATATTCACCATTAGCAAAGGAGTCAAACAGTTTACGGTGAGAAAACTTTTTGGCAGTGGTATCCGCATCCATTCGCAATATGCGTGCATCGGGAAAAAGTGCGGCAAGCTCATCCTCAATTCTTTGAGTTCCGTATCCGCTGTAACGCACGCTGTCGCTTTTACATTCCGGACAAATATTATCAAGGCTTTTACTGAAGCCGCAGTAGTGGCACACAAGTCGGTTTGAATAACTGTGATAGGTAAGCGAAATTGAACAGTTGGGACAGGTTATAACATGACCGCATTCATTACAGGCAATAAAGGTATTATAGCCTCTGCGGTTTATAAGTAATATAGCCTGCTTTTTACTGTCAAGACATTCTCGGATTAAATGATTAAGCTCTGATGAAATGGGCGATTTGTTACCGCTTTTCATCTCATTTTTCATATCCACGGTAATAACCTGAGGAAGATTTGAATTGCCGTAACGCTCGCCGATTTCGCAAAGCTTATACTTACCTTTAAGCGCATTACTGTAGCTTTCCAACGACGGAGTTGCAGAAGTCATCAAAAACAAAGCGTTATTGTATTTTGCTCTGAATTTGGCGACGTCTTTGGCATTGTATCGTGGAGTACGTTGGGATTTATAAGTGCTTTCCTGTTCCTCATCCATAATAATGAGTCCAAGATTATGGAGCGGAGCAAAAATAGCAGAACGTGTGCCTATTACAATTTTCGCCTCTCCCCTGTCGGCTCTCTTGTATTCATCATTTCTCTCGCCCAGGGATAAACCACTGTGAAAAACGGCACAGATTTTACCGTATCTGTGGTGAAAAATGTCAAGCATCTGCGGTGTAAGAGAAATTTCCGGCACCATTACAATAACATCTTTTCCCTGTTCAACGGCATCATCAATAAGCTTAAGATAAACCTGGGTTTTACCGCTACCGGTTACGCCGAAAAGCAGCCCTATACCACCGGTTTTCATCATATCACGATAGGTGCAATACGCCTGATTTTGCTGGTCAGAAAGGATGATTTCCTGCTTATCGCCATCGGAAATATTACTGTACGGATTGCGGTAAATCTCGTTATCGTAAATCTCAACAATTCCGTTTTTTTCAAGATTTTTGATTACACCTACGCCAACTCCGCAGAACTCACAGACCTCACCGACACCTGCACAACCTGCATCAAGCAGTAAATCACATACAATTTTTTGTTTTTTTGTAACACCGCTGAGACAGGCTTCATCATCAACAAGAAGCTTTACCATTTTTTCGCTTTTTGATTTTATTGAGCCGTATCTTCTCGGCAGCATCTGCTTTAGGCAATCATAGGTGGTACAAAAGCAGCGTTCCTTAAGCCATAACGCCAGCTTAACCATTTCCTCGGATAAAACCGGTTTGTCACCGACAACACTGTCAATGGATTTTAGCATTGAAATGTCCGCATTTTTATCAAACGCAACAACAATACCACTTCTAAGCACATTGCCTCTACCAAAGGGAACCTGTACCTTACTGCCTATTAAAACGCTGTTTTTCAGCTCTTTGGGTACAATATAACTGTAATCCGTATCAAAGCTGAAAAAGGTGTTATCAACTGCAACAACAGCAATATTATCTTCCATTATGATTCTTTAATTCTTCCGGTTCTTCAATAACATATTTGCCCTCGCAAATATCGTCAATAGCGGTTGAAACTGTTTTTACATCAATAGGCTGTTCCTTTTCAATAGCCTCGTCACGAATTTCTCTGGCTCTTTTTGCCGTGCCTACAACAAGGCTGTAACGGCTGTTAACATTTTTAAGCATTTTCTTTAAATCGGGATTAAACATAATAATAACTCCTTAGTACTTTTTATATTATTTACTGCGTTTTTGCAGTTCATTATCAATAATTTCATTAATTTCGCTGACTGCCTTATCTAAATCATCATTTACAACCTGATATTTGTAGCTATCTGCGTGAGCAAGCTCAAAATCAGCAATAGACATTCGCTTTTCAATCATTTCAGGTGAGTCGGTACCACGTGAAGAAAGACGTTTGTACAAATCATCACGACTTGGCGGCAGAAGAAAAATTGAAACGGCGTCAGGAAGCATTTCCATAACCTTTTCTGCACCCTGCACCTCAATAATCAAAAAGCAAACCAAGCCCTTGCTAACTGCTCTTTTCACTCCGTCAATGGGAGTGCCGTAATAAAAGCCGTTATAGCAGGCATATTCAAGCAGTTGGTTGTCGGCAATCATCTGCTCAAACTCACTTTTTGTTTTGAAATAGTAATTTACACCGTTTTCCTCGCCTCGCCTCGGGGAGCGTGTGGTTGCAGAAACAGACTCAACGCAGTCGCCTCTGAGTCTGCAAATTTTATTAAATACAGTATCCTTTCCACATCCGCTGGGTGCAGAAAGAATTACAATAAGTCCCTCATTCCTCATCGTCAAACTCCCTTCCGAATCTTTCAGCAATTCTTTTTAAATCCATATAAGATAAAATCACATTCGGCGTGTCGGTAATAATTACGCTCATGGTTTTTCTGCCATGAGTGGCGTCTATCAATGTGCCGTTTTCCTTGCATTTTTGCACAAGTCTTTTTATCGGTGAGGATTCCGGACTGACAACGGCAAGGACTCTATCGGCATTTACCATATTGCCGAAGCCAACGTTAACTAATTCCATACAGTCACCTTATTCTATATTTTGAATCTGCTCACGGATTTTTTCAACCTCGGCTTTGATGTCAACTACCTTGCGTGCAATTTCAACATCATTTGCCTTGGAGCCTATGGTATTTGTTTCACGGTTAATTTCCTGTACGAGAAAATCCATTTTTCTGCCCACAGGCTCGTCGGAATTAATAAAATCATTAAGCTGGGCAATATGTGAGCGCAGCCTAACAGTTTCTTCAGCAACTGCTACCTTGTCGGCAAAGACCGCAACCTCCTGAATAATTCTGCTCTCGTCAAGAGTAACGTCGCCGATAAGGTCGTGTACACGCTCAATCAGTTTATCATTATATTCCTTAACAGTTTGGGGTGAACGCTCCTCAATAAAGGATACACATTCAAGAATATAATTTGACCTTGATGCAATATCAGCTTTCATATTAGCACCTTCAACCGTGCGCATTTGAATGAATTTGTCAACAGCCTCGGAGGTAACGGTGCGAACATAATTCCAAATTTTCTCCTCGTCCTCCTCCTCTTTTTTGACAACGAGAACATCGGGAAAACGGCTTATTGCAGAAACGCCGAAATCCTCTTTAAGCTCGTAATCGCAGGCAAGCTGTTTAAGTGCCTTTACATAAGCGCCGGCAAGAGTTTTGTTAACAACAACCTGAGCAGAATCGGTATCAAGCGCCTCAATAGTAACAAAGCACTCAACCTTGCCCCTTGATACTCGTGAATTAATATAGGATTTAAGCTTGTCATCAAGAAATCCGTACTGTCTGGGAATACGTGAATTAAATTCAAAATATTTGTGATTGACAGACTTAATTTCAACAGTGATAACATAACCGTCTATTTCTTTTACGCTTCTTCCGAAGCCTGTCATTGACTTGAGCATAAGCAACTCCTTAAATTTTATTAAAAAATATTATAGTAAGTAACAATAGTAAGGTCAATAGTTTGTTAACAGTTTGTTTACAATATTAAATATTTATTTACAATAGGCATAAAAAACAAGGACGGAGAACTCCGTCCTTGCTGACAATTTGATTTAGAATTCACCAAAGGGATCTATCTCTTCACCGCCCCCTTCAATACCGCCTTCAACATTACTTGATTCGGTCATTACGGTGTCAATTCTAAATTTTTCAATCTCCGCCTCGGGAGAAATATATTTTTTCTTTGCCATGATTTAATTCCTCCCTGTTAGTTGTTGCAGATGTTACCGTAGTCAATTGACTGAACTACTGTGTTTTGGTCAAAGCTTGTGTCTGTATCGGCAACGGTGGGGTTGTAGCTGTACTTAACATAAGCACGAGTGTAAACCTTTGTTCCGTCAGTAGGTACTTTAGCAAATCTAAGGTAATACTGACATGTTTCGGTTGCATCCTTGTTGGATACAAATCTAACATTTTCGCCGCCTATTACAAACTTATTGGGATCGGTACCAACCGTTGAATCGGTTGTGTAAAGAGTACCCTTTTCAGTAACAACGCCGCAAACGCCGGTGGTTTGATTTATGCCTGATGCATATTGAGTATATTGAGTATAAATCGTGTACTTCTCGCTTGTTTGTAATACACTTGAAACGTAAGGAAGTTTAGCGTCAAGCTTTCTAATCATTTCTGAGTCGGTAACGGTTGTACCGTTAATTGTATATGTGCCTGTTGTGGTATCCTTAGATACTGAATACAATGCCATATCGCCGACTGTGAAGAACGGATACGAAGTATCGGTACGTGAATTATACTTAACAATTGAGTAAGTGCCGTCAGCATTGAGAAGTGCAATTGCATAGGAACCTGTCTTGCCAACAGCAGTTGCCTTTGTATCGTAGTACAACGGCTGTGATGTTGAAGAAAGAACGCTTGTGCCGTCTATGGAAACATTATATGTGGTTCCTGCCTTTTCATACTTAGGCTTAAGAACTACAAGACCGTTCTCATCCTTGTAATCGGACATAGTGTAGGTTCCGTCATTTACAGATGTGCCGTTAATGCTCCAGCCGCTCTGAGTGTAATACGGATAGTCATCTGCAGGAACAGATGTTGAACCGATTACGCAGGTATTTTTACCTAACTGAACTGATGTACTTTCGTCAACATTATATTCCTGTACGGTGTTACCGTAGATGTTGAGAACTCTTACCTTAACCTGACCGGTTACAGGCTCTGATGAGCAGTAAGCGGAAACAGTAGTGGTGCCATCCTGCTGAATGCTGAGGTTATAGCTGTCGGCTGCAGGAATTGTTTGCGATGTGCCATCGCTGTAAGAAACAATCCACTTGTAATTATTAAGGCCGGCGGGAACATTAAATGTTACCGTTTCTCCATAAATGTGAGAAGTTGTTTCTGTTGAATATACAGTATTTTCATCATCGTTATAAACGTTGAATGTAACTGTGCAGCTTCTTCTGTTAGCCGACGTACTGTCCTCAAGTGCTGAAAGCACGTTAGTGGTAACAGCGTCAAGCTGAGTCTGCTGATTTGCAGAGGTGTTGTACCAAATTGTACCGCCAACATTTACATAAGCCGTGCAATCCTCGGATGAAACATCTGTATAAGCAGGTGTTGTAACAGTCTGTTTAGCGGCAGAGCCTACGCCGTTTTGATAAGCAACAACGGCACTGTTAAGTCCCTGCTTCTGTACAGTTTTGTAAACCGAGCTGTCAGATGCAAGATAAGCGTCTGAAAATGCACCTACATCATAGTACTTAAGAAGATTTGTTGCAGAATCATAAGCGTCATAATCTGCGCACTCTGCAAGATTGCCCTTTTGTACGCCAACATTCTGTCCGTCGCTTATAATTGCAGTCTGGCGTGCAGATTGGGTAGAAGTATCAACTGCTGAAGCATAGTATCTGTGTCCGTTAAGCTTTACATATACTCCGTTGATAAGAACGTAATCACCATCTTCAAATTCTGTCGGATTTGCATCACCATCGTTCATATAGAACACGCCTATATAGGTGTAATGGTCAATATTTTTCGCCTGCTTATCAGTAGTGACGATATTGCCGTCTTTATCGTATGCAATATACGGACCGTATGCGTTATTAACATAAGTTACTTTGTACTTTTCAGTATCGTTCTTATAATCGGTTGACTTATCTGCCCAAGCCTTTGCAGTATTATATGCGTTTGTGAAATTCAGCCAAGTTTTGTAAGAATAATTTTGGTTAAGGTACGAGGTACCATTGCCGACAACCAGCGTTGCAGTGTTATCAGATGTGGATGCAACAGCGTTCTCCGGCTCTGAATAATCAGCCTTTTCAACAAGAACTGCCTGTGCGGCGGTTACATTGCTTTGAAGTCTTGAAATAGTAGCTTTATCGGTAATGAAAGCATTATCTTCGCCGAATGGGTTAAGAGAATCTACATGCTCTTCAATCTTGTTATATGCGTTTTTGTAAGCAGTCCAAGAAGAATTTGTGTAAACTGCGTCTGTTGCTGTGTATGTTCCGTCGCCGTTGTCAATAGTAACGTTACCGTAGGAATCGTCAGTACCGGCGGCAGCTTCATAGAAGCCTGTGTTAGCGTCAACTACATCGTAAAGGGTTTTGTAGTCAGCCTTTTTCTCTATCTTAGTAAGGTCAACCGCCTCAAGAGCGTCAACCTTAGTCTTAAGGGTTCTTGCAAGTTCTGAAGCGTCGGCTGTTGCAGTTAAGGCATAGGACTGTGATGTAAGAGCATCATAGGCTTCAAGCAATTCCTTAGCAGATTCCGGAGTGTAGTCGGCTATATTTCCAAGAATCTCTCTTCTTTTGCTATCCATCAATACAGACTTAACTGTTGAGTAGTTAATTACTGTTACTGTACCACGACCAGAAGCCCATCCGGGAACAGATTTCGAACAGTCTCTATAACCACTTTTTACTGCTTTCCAACGCTTATAAGCATGGAATGTAGGGGTAAAGGAATAAATATAGCTGTAAATAGAACCATCAGAAGTTGTATAGGTAGTATCACTTGCTGTATTAACCTTAAAGGTGTCAAGATTACCTGTAAAACGTGCATAACCGGAAGCATTATAGAAAGTTTTTGCCGACATATCAGCAGCGAAGGTATCTTTTGCATTAGTCATTCTGTATTTTTCCTGATAATTATCATAATACCAGTTAACATTACTATCTTTACCTGAACCATCAGTATTACTTGTGTTTTGGTGCCAATATTCATCATCCTTTGTTCCTATACCGGCACCACCAAACGCCATAGGCACGTTATTATAAACAAATATTGCTGCACCGTACTGATTTGTAGTACTTGAATTTTGCTTATAAAAACGAGATGAGAAAGGAGCTATTGGAGTATCACCATCAATACCGGTATAAAGCCAAACATACTCAGAAGATGAAAGTGCCGCAGAAGCATTGTCATAAGCACCGTTATCTTGTTCTATACATTTATACACTTCGGTTGGTTGAGTAAGCATATTATGAGTAAACTTTTCAGGTATATCATTCTTACCGGACTGTGTATAACCCTTAACAGTATCAGTGGGCTTAGTGTACTTAACCATCAATTCGATAGAATTCTCAAGTTCATTATAGAGTTGAAGAATTTCATCCGGGTTTTCCTGTACAGTACCATGCTTACAAGCCTCAATATAACGGCGGATTCTGTCGTAAGCCTTATAAGCAGCACTCATATTAGTGTAAACAAACTCTGATTTTCCCACATCAGCCATAGCTTTTTCAAAGTCGCCTAAAGCCTTTGGTAAAAGAGTATTCGCTATGTCACGACAGTCAAGATTGTACAGACTCTTTGCAGAATACAATGCGTTATAAATTTTAAAATTGTCTAAGTAAGCATCAGTAGCATTTACCCAATATCCGCAAGAGTTACCATAGAACACGCCGCGGTCCGAGTTGAAATAGTCGTGAATTGAATGACCGGATGTTTTAGCATTTGCTGAAACATAATAGTCAATTTTTTTAGTAAGCTTTCCGTCTATATAGAAATAGATATTGTCCCAGCTACCGTGCGGCTCTATTTGAATTTCAATATGTGACCACTTATTAAGCGGAAGACCGTTTGTGCCGAATACGCCTGTGGCGTTGATATAGTTGTCACCGGCAGCGTCTGCATCCCAAACATAATGTAATTCACCATTTTCAAGGACTTCAAAAAATCTTCGCGAGCCCCCATTAGTGTGGTCTTCACCGATATTAAAAATAGTCTCGCCGTTAATAGCTGCACCCGGATTATACCACATAGAAATTGTATAACCCTTTGACTTATCAGTGGTTGAGCCGTAGTAGGTATATTTGGAATTAACGCCGTTTGCGGCATTAAGAACCTTTCCGTTAATACCAAGTGGGTCGTCAACGGTTGTAGCGTAAGCAGTTTTATCATTATTTCCGTCGCCGGTGGTGTCTTTATCTTCCATGGGGTCATAGTAAACTGCGGAAGCATTTACATCATCGGCTACGTTTGTACCCGGAGTAGCATTCGCCAATTCCTCAATAGACTCGTCAACATCATAGTAAGAAAGCGCTCTGTTGTAAATACGGAAGTCGGAAATGTAACCGTTAAGCATATCATCAGCTGCATAAGAGGAAATACCGAAATAAAGATTACCTGCTATCAAATTATCAAAGAATGCTTGGTTCATAGCCGTATTATTGATAGGACAACCTACCGTTTTGATGCTTTCGCCGTTTTTAGCGTAAACATATTTAAGCAATGCACCGTCAACGCAGAATGTAACATAGCCCTTTGAAATAGTATATGTGTAAAGATGCCATGCGCCCTTATATGAGGTACCCTTGTAACCGTCTGCAATAGTCTGTGTGCCTATGTTATTTGCACCAAACTCCATATTAGCCGCCGCATAAACGTAGGAGGTATTTAATTGTGAATATCCTCTGCCAAGCTCGTCATCCCAGGAAACATTACCTGGATCGGACATACTTGACCAGTCAAAGAAACGACCGTAGTTAGCGTTAGTTGCATAACCGTACCAAGAGAAGGTTATTCCGTCGTCAATGTTAAGTCCTCTTAGCATACTTGAGGTATTGATGCTTGCATAAGCACCATTTTTATTACCTGAATCGTTAACGGTTGATGCAGCGGCAGATGCAGTTCTGTCCGAAGCCGTACCTGCAAAGTTAGCGGCAACCTTACCGTTATAATTATTTGTCATTGTAACGCCGGAATTGGTAAGAGTATTTCCATTGCCTGTTGCGTCATAGGTAGCGTCGTCATTAGTAAAGTAACGTGCTACAAGATAATCGTTAGCAGTTTTGCCGGATTCAATACCTGTTGAATCGTATGTTGTTTTACCGTATTTGGCAATAAGCTTATTATACTCTGCCGTGGTAATATTAATAACTGAGCCGTGACGAGGTGTTAAATAGTTTAAATTCATAGAGTCAACTCTTGAACTCTCAAAATTCATTAAATCCGAAGATGAATACACTGCAAAGTATGAAAGAGAGCTTGAATAGTGGTCAGCCATCATCATATATGCACCTGTATTGTAAAGTCTGTAAACCTCGGGACCTTCAAGAGAAGAACCATAGTTACCATCTGTAAATGAAACAGGAGTTGAATAAGGACCGCTTGCATGTGTGGAGGTTGAATAAGCAATTTTCTTGGTTGTTTCATCCTTAAACCACATATAATAAATATTTCCGTCAAAAGTAATGTTACCGTCTATATTATCATTACCTGTATCAATTAACTGTTTAGGTTTTGTAAGGAAGGTCTTGAAGTCATCAGTATAGGTGTAATACATAACTGTATGACCGCCAATATAACCAACTGCCCAAAATAGCATATAGTGACCTGCCTCTTCATCCCAAATAGCCTCGGGAGCCCAAGCACGTGATACCGAACCGCCGCAGAGGTCACCCATAATTGACTGGGTATCAATAAACCATGGTTCTGTATCCGCAAGCTCTTCCATACTATTAAGATGCCATACCATAAGCTTTGAGTTATTACCCCAGTTGGTACCGTTCTCTGTATTTAAGTCGGTAGCGAGAATGTAGTATGAGCCATCTTGTGCCTGGAACGCATAGGGGTCACGAACATGTCCGGATGCGGCAATACCGGAATTATCTGGATAAGAGGTAATTGTTGAAGGCAGATTGTTAGCAGCACTCCAAATAGGCATATTACCGTTAAGAGCCTCCCAGTTGTAGCCGTCGTCCGATACAGCCATGTGAAGTGTTTCGCCGTCTGCACTGTTACCTGTAAAGTAAGTAAACAGATATTTATCCTTAGTAGTATCTACGTCCTTGGTAGTATCTTCATATTGACCGGAGTAGAGCTTGATGCTCTTATATGAAACATTTTGGTAATAAGCACCATTCGAGGTACCGAGATAAAGTCCGGTAATATTTGACGTATCAAGAGTATATCTGCAAGAGCCGTAATTTATTATTATTTCGCCGGAATCATCGGTAACATAAGATACAAAATGGCCCTTTTCATAATACATAATATAATGATAATCAGTACTTTTAGCCAAATTGTTGGTATCAAGCCTATAAGTACCGCCCTCATGTGAGGTAGCAGGCGATTTTGTTGAACCGTCAATATGCGTTCTACCATAACCGTCCTGTGCAAAGAACTCGTTATACCATGGATATTCACTATAAAAATCATTTACATATCCACTTTTTGTTGAAATCTTGAAAAAGGTTGACTTATCCAAGCTTGCGATAGAAAAATCACCGTAAAATTGAAATTCAACATCAACTTTAAAGGAGCTTAATCCCTTAAGCGGATTGACATTGCCGTTATATGCAGAAACATACATATAACCGTTGCTGATATGTGTACCTGTTGAATCAACAGTAGGTGTAAGCGCATTATAACCATCACCAGGTTTATACCATTCAGCTGCCTTCCAGCCGATTTGATGATCAGCAGAATCAACAGAAGCGACAGCAGTATCCTCATAAATATTTACACCGTCGTCTGTATTAGTTACACTGGAATCAGACCATTGTGCATTAGTAAAATCAGATGATGCAAACTGAGTCCAGCTTGTTTGACCGGCATACGAGGTTAGCGGCATAGCTGACGTAGCCATAACCAGTGACAAAACTACACAGACAAGTCTTGAAAAATGTTTTTTCATAACAAAATCCCCCTATTTGCAAATAAACGCAATTAACCTATGGTTTACTGACTACACCATTAGGCAATATTGTTTATCGGAAAGCTTATAAATTTGCAAAAATGCATACTTTCCCATTTATTCTCTAATATAGTATATTATTAAAATTGTAAAGTCAAGAAAATTTTGAATTTTTTGTAAATAAATTTAATTTTTTTACACATTGCATAATCTGTAAGGTTACAATAGCTTTTCAGCAGTTACTATACAATGTATATAATATATAAAAACCTCCACGTAAATGAACTGCCCCAGATTGTGCAGACAGTACAAAAAGAGCCTACTTGAAGTAGAA
>CAMFRO010000003.1 GCA_945982035.1 uncultured Clostridia bacterium
CAGATATATTATGTATGGTATAATACTAAACAATAATGTGGAATATTATGTTTTAGGCAGTGAAGAAAAATCTTAACCTGCCAAAAATGCAGAATTAAAGCGACTTTTGAACTTTTCGCTGTCGCCTTGCGTCAGCAAGGCTTCCATCTCAAAACCCAAAATTCATCTTTACTTCAAGCATTTTTGGTCTGCGAGTTTAAATTGTGCTAATTTGTTCTTAATCAAGGCACAAAAATGCAGGAATACTTTCGTATTCCGAGGCTTTTTAACGCAGAGTAAGGGCAAATCAGCGCAATTTAAACCACGGTTAGGATTTCTCTTCACTGCCTAACCGAAAGGAAAGTTATATTATGGCATACAGAACACACAATTGTAATGAACTTACTTTTGATAATCTTAATGAAAGGGTTATGTTGTCCGGTTGGGTTGATACAATCCGTGACCACGGCGGTGTTGCTTTTATTGATTTGCGTGATGAATACGGCGTAACTCAGGTTGTTGTTAATGACGGCGACCTTATCAATCATCTTAAAAAGGAGAGCGTAATCTGCGTTGAAGGCACTGTTGTTAAGCGTGACGAGGAAACCGTAAATAAAAAGATTGCCACAGGCGAGCTTGAGGTTAAGGTTGATAAGCTTACTGTCCTTGGTGCTTGTACAGAGAATTTGCCTTTTGAAATCAGCGAGTCAAAGGAAACAAGAGAGGATGTTAGACTTCAGTACCGTTTTCTTGATTTGAGAAATAAGAAGGTACACGATAATATACTTTTCCGCAGTAAGGTTATTGCTTTTCTCAGAGAAAAAATGACCTCTCTCGGATTTACAGAGATTACAACTCCCATTCTTACCTGTTCATCACCTGAGGGTGCCCGTGACTATATTATTCCGTCACGTAAGCACGAGGGCAAGTTTTATGCTCTGCCTCAGGCACCACAGCAGTTTAAACAGCTTCTTATGACATCGGGATTTGATAAATATTTTCAGATTGCTCCTTGTTTCAGAGACGAGGACGCAAGAGCAGACCGTTCTCCCGGTGAGTTCTATCAGCTTGACTATGAAATGGCATTTGCAACTCAGGAGGATGTTTTCGCAGTTGCCGAGGATGTTTTGTATGACACATTCGTAAAATTCGGCGGCGGCAAGAAGGTTTCACCTGCACCGTTTGTAAAAATTCCTTATGAAGAGGCTATGATTAAGTACGGTACCGACAAGCCGGACTTGAGAAACCCACTGGAAATTGTTGATTTGACTGAATTTTTCAGCGACGTTGAGTTTAAAGCCTTTAAGGGCAGACCGGTAAGAGGTATCAATGTTCCCGGTTGTGCAAAGCAGTCTAAGGGCTGGTTTGAAAAAATGCTTAAATTCGCCCTTGAAATCGGTATGAAGGGCCTTGGATATATTGAGGTGCTGGAGGACGGCTCCTACAAGGGTCCTATTGATAAATTCCTCCCCGACGATAAAAAACAGCAGTTAAGAGAAATTTTTAATTTCAAAACCGACGACACCCTGTTCTTTATCTGCGACACTCCAAAGGTTGTTAACGAGCTTGCAGGTCAGATTAGAACGGAGCTTGCAAACCGTCTTGACCTTATTGATAAGGACAGATTTGAGTTTTGCTATATCACCGACTTCCCGATGTACGAAAAGGACGAGGACGGAAAACTCATTTTTACTCATAATCCTTTCTCAATGCCACAGGGTGAAATGGACGCACTGCTTAACGAGGATCCGCTTAAAATCAAGGCTTATCAGTACGATATTGTATGTAACGGCGTAGAGCTTTCTTCGGGTGCAGTTCGTAACCACAGACCCGATGTTATGGTTAAAGCCTTTGAAATGGCAGGCTATACCGAGGATGTTATTAAAGAAAAATTCGGCGCTCTTTATAATGCCTTCCACTATGGCGCACCGCCTCACGCAGGTATGGCTCCCGGTGTTGACAGAATGATAATGCTCCTTAAGGATGAAGAAAATATCAGAGAGGTTATCGCATTCCCGATGAATTCAAACGCTCAGGATATGCTTTTGGGAGCACCAAACTATGTAACGGAAATGCAGCTGCGTGAAACACACATTAAGCTTCGCAGACCTGTTGAACAGAAATAATCACATTTTACGGAGGCTAAACAATGCAGATTACTCCAGAATTGGTAAAATATCTTGAATCCTTGGCGAGAATTACACTCAGCGAGGATGAGGAAAAAAAGGTGGGCGCAGAGCTCGGTGATATTCTTGCATATATTGATATGCTTAACGAGCTTGACACCGAAGGTGTAGAGGCTATGAGCCACTGCTTCCCACTGACAAATGTTATGCGTGAGGATGAGGTTGCACCGTCAATGTCACCTGACGAAATTACGGCAAACGCTCCCGAAAGCAGCGACGGCAGCTTTGTAGTGCCGAAAACCGTTGAGTAAGGAGGGCAAGTATGGAAATTTACGAAATGACCGCATTTGAGACGGCTGAAAAAATCAAAAATAAGGAAATTACCGCTATGGACGCCGTTGAAAGTGTCGCCAAGGCGGTTGAAAGTAAGGATAAAACCTATAACTGCTATACGTCCTTTGATAAAGAAATTGCTCTTGAGCAGGCTCAGCAGGTGCAAAAACGTATTGATAACGGCGAGCTTGTGTCACCGCTGGCAGGTGTTCCCATTGCAATTAAAGACAATATCTGTACAAAAGGACAGCTCACCACCTGTTCATCAAAAATTTTGTATAATTTTAAACCGCCTTATAATGCAACTGTTATAAATAAGCTTAAAGAGGCTGATATGATACCGTTAGGCAAGCTTAATATGGACGAGTTTGCCATGGGTTCTACTACTGAGACATCGTATTTCGGCGCAACAAAAAATCCTTGGGATATTAATAAGGTGCCCGGCGGCTCTTCGGGCGGTGCGGCAGCTTCGGTGGCGGCTGATGAAAGTGTGGTTGCCCTCGGCTCCGACACCGGCGGTTCAATCCGTCAGCCCTGCTCATTCTGCGGCGTTACCGGCCTTAAGCCTACCTACGGTGCAGTTTCCCGTTACGGACTTATCGCCTACGCCTCCTCCCTTGACCAAATCGGTCCCATCGGTAAAAATGTTGAGGACGTTGCGGCGGTGTTTAATATCATCAAGGGCAAGGACGTTAAAGACGGTACCTCTATGGAGTCGGAAGTGTTCAGCGTTGATGATATAAAGGCTGATAATATCAAAGGTATGAGAATCGGTATTCCTGCTGATTTCTTCGGCGAGGGCATTAATTCGGATGTAGCCTCTGCCGTAAAATCTGCCGCTGATGCTTTAAAGGAATTGGGCGCAGAGGTTGAAGAATTTTCAATGCCGATTGTTAAATATGCAATTCCAACATACTATATTATCGCCTGTGCCGAGGCTTGCTCAAACCTTTCAAGATTTGACGGCATTAAGTATGGCTTTAAGGCTGAAAACTGCGATAATCTTCGCGATGTTTACTTCAAATCAAGAAGCGAGGGCTTTGGTATGGAGGTTAAAAAGCGTATTATGCTTGGTAACTTCGTTCTGTCCTCGGGATACTTTGACGCTTATTATAAAAAGGCGCTTCAGTCAAAGGGACTTATCTGCAAGGCATTTAACGAAGCGTTTGAAAAATACGATTTTCTTTTGGGCCCTGTTGCTCCCACCACCGCTCTTAAAATGGGCGAGGGACTTTCCGATCCCCTTGCAATGTATCTGGGCGACATCTATACCGTTATGATTAATATTGCAGGTCTGCCTTCATTGGCTTTGCCCTGTGGCTTTGACAGCGATAATATGCCGGTGGGTATGCAGCTTATCGGTAAGCCCTTTAACGAAAAAACAATTCTTACAGCAGGCTTTGCGTATCAGCATGCTACTGATTACCACACCAAAAAGCCTCAGTTAATATAAAGGAGAGTGAAGTAAATGGAATTTCAGACAGTATGCGGTCTTGAGGTTCATACAGAACTCTCAACCAAAACAAAAATTTTCTGTAACTGTACAACGGAATTCGGCGGAGAGCCTAATACCCACGTTTGCGAAATTTGTTCGGGTATGCCCGGCACCCTTCCTGTTGTAAATAAAAAGGTTGTTGAGTATGCAGTAAGAACAGGACTTGCCCTTAACTGTGAAATTACTCAGTACAACAAATTTGACAGAAAGAATTATTTTTATCCCGATTTGCCTAAGGCTTATCAAATTTCACAGCTTTATCTGCCTATTTGCCGTAACGGTTGGGTTGAGATTAATGACTCAATAAACGGCGGTAAGAAAAAAGTCAGAATACACGAAATTCACATGGAGGAGGACGCAGGAAAGCTCGTTCACGACGAGTGGACCGACAGCACCCTTGTTAACTATAACCGCTGCGGTGTTCCGCTTCTTGAAATCGTCTCGGAGCCTGATATTGCGTCTGCCGACGAGGCTGTGGAGTATGTTGAAAAATTAAGAGCAATTCTCCAGTTCTGCGGTGTTTCCGACTGCAAGATGCAGGAGGGCAGTCTGCGTGCTGATGTTAATGTTTCTGTTATGCCTAAAGGCTCGGATAAGTTCGGCACAAGAACCGAGATGAAGAATATCAACTCATTTAGAGCTATTCACAACGCCGTTGAGGCAGAGGCACGCCGCCAGATTGAGCTTATTGAGGACGGCGAAAAGGTTGTTCAGCAGACAAGAAGATGGGATGATAGCAAGGGCACCTCTTATTCTATGAGAAGTAAGGAGGATGCTCAGGATTATAAGTATTTCCCGGAGCCTGATTTACCTCCTATTGAACTGTCCGATGAGTATGTTCAGCATATTAAGGATACCTTGCCGGAACTTCCGGAAGCTAAAAAGGCAAGATATATCAGCGAGTATTCCCTTACAGAATATGATGCGGATATGATTTGCTCTACTGTTCAGTTTGCATCACTTTTTGAAAAAACTGTTGAAATTACAAATAATCCAAAAGACTCTGCTCACTTTATTATGGGCGATATTATGAAGCTTCTTAACGATACCCAAACTCTTCCGGAGAATATGTCCTTCCGTCAGGAATCCTTGGGTGAGGTTATAAATCTTGTTAACAATAACAAGATTTCCCGTGACTCTGCAAAGAAGGTTCTTAAAGCAGTGTTTAATGATAATGTTATCCCGGAGGATTATGTTAAAGAGAATAATATGCAGATGATGTCCGATACCTCGGCTATCAAAGGCGTTATAGAGGAGATTATTGCCGCAAATCCAAAGGCAGTTGACGAGTATAAACAGGGTAAGGAAAAATCATTTAACTTCCTTATCGGTCAGTCAATGCGTGCTCTTAAGGGCAAAGCCCCTGCCGCAGAGGTTACAAAGCTCCTTAAAGAATTATTGGGTTAACTTAATACACAACAAAACACACCTCGGCATAGAATGTGCTGAGGTGATTTTTTATGCTTTTATCCGATATGAAAGCAGGACAGACGGGCGTTATATCTGCTCTGCCCGATAATGATAGCTTTTCCGTACGGCTTATGGATTTAGGATTTTGCCCCGGAGAAAAGGTTGAATGTCTTAATGTTGCATTGATGAAATCTCCTGTTTTGTACAGAGTTAAAGGCACCAATATTGCCCTTAGAAAATGCGACGCCCGAAAGATTGGGGTGATTTTGTGAGTAAAAAAACCATAGCCCTTGCCGGTAATCCAAATGTGGGCAAAAGCACCGTGTTTAATGAGCTTTCCGGTATGCACGCCCATACAGGTAATTGGATAGGCAAAACCGTTGAAACCCAAAAGGGCGAATACTATTATAAGTATAATAATTATACAGTTGTGGATTTGCCGGGTACATATTCGTTGAACACCTCGTCAAAGGAGGAGGAAGTGGCAAAGGATTTCCTCATAAATAATAATGCCGACTGTACCGTGTGCGTGGTTGATGCCACAGTCCTTGAACGCTCGCTTCCTCTTGTTTTTCAGGTAATGGCAATAACCGGCAGAGTGGTAGTTTTGCTTAATCTTTGCGATGAGGCAAAGAAAAAAGGCATTTATGTTGACACTGAAAAGCTATCAAAGCTGTTAGGAGTGCCTGTTGTAAAAGCCACCGCTCGTTCCGGCAGAGGTATAAATAATCTAATGGAGCAGGTGCATTTGATTATCACAGGCAAAGCCTTTCCGTCACCCTGCTTTGCAGACGAGGGTAGTGCCTTGTCTTATGTTAAAGCAAAATCCATAGCACAGCAGGTAGTAACTGTGTCAAAAAAAGCGAGGCAGCCATTTCTTGATAAAATACTTTTAGGAAAATTTACATCCGTAATTTCAATGATTTTAATTCTGGCTTTTATTCTGTGGCTGACAATTACTTTTTCAAATTATCCCTCGGAGCTTTTAAAATCCGCATTTGATAGCTTTGAGCTTTGGCTTGGCAATTTGCTTTTGTCAAATGGCGTAAACGCAAAGATTGTTGAAATGCTCGTTTACGGTATGCTTCGTGTTCTTTTGTGGGTGGTAGCCGTGATGCTGCCTCCAATGGCAATATTCTTTCCGCTTTTTTCTCTTATGGAGGATTTCGGTATTCTGCCGAGAATTGCATATAATCTTGACTTCTGCTTTGAAAAATGTTGTGCCTGCGGTAAACAGGCTCTAACAACCTGTATGGGTATGGGCTGCAATGCCGTCGGAGTCACCGGCGCAAGAATTATAGACTCTCCCCGAGAACGACTAATAGCAATAATTACAAATTCCCTGACTCCCTGTAACGGCAGATTTCCTTTGCTTATTGCGGTTATTGCAATGTTTTTCAGCGAAAATAAAATAATCAGCGCAGTAATACTTGTGGCATTTCTTATGCTGTCATTATCAATGACTATGCTATCATCAAGAATATTGGGCAAAACGGTGCTTAAGGGCGAAAAAAGCTCCTTCACCTTGGAGTTGCCCTCATACCGCCGTCCGCAGATTTTAAAGACAGTTGTCAATTCCGTAAAGGAAAAGGTGCTTTTTGTGCTGGGCAGAGCCGTTGCGGTTGCCGCCCCTGCCGGACTTATTATTTATCTTTTGGCAAACATAAAAGCAGGGGATACCTCGGTTTTAGGTGTGGTGTCCGATTTTCTTGACCCTTTGGGAAATTTAATGGGACTTGACGGTGTTATTCTTTTAGCCTTTATTTTAGGCTTTCCTGCAAATGAAATTGTTATCCCTATAATTCTTATGATGTATCTTAGCTCAGCAACGCTTAATGATTATTCCTCCGCCGACTCCTTGGTACAAATACTTATTGCTAACGGCTGGACTGTCAAAACCGCCCTTTGTACCTGCGTCTTTTCAATGTTTCATTTTCCTTGCTCAACTACGCTTTTAACCATTTATAAGGAAACAAAATCGGTAAAATGGACCATTACTTCCGTAATTATGCCACTTATACTGGGAATTTGTCTATGTTGTATAATTAATCTTGCATTTAATACAATATTTTGTTAAAATGTTAGATAGTTAGGGTAATGGGTAATTTGTGTTTCAAATGATTTTCGTTACCTGTAAAAGCAAAGGAGTTGAGCGTATGGGCGATATAAAACGCACCTATACCAAAAAAGAGGCCGCCGGATATTTAACCGGTATGTTAGGTCAGAATATGATTTATAACATAGTATCAACAGGCCTTTATTTCTATTTTCAAAACGTAATCTGCCTGCCGGCTATGGCGCTGGGTTGGATTATGACGATTGCTCGTATATGGGACGCCATAAACGACCCAATGATGGGTACTCTTGTTGATAAAACAAGAACTAAATGGGGTAAGTGCAGACCTTATCTTATTATTTTCCCTGCCATTATCGGTATTGTTACAATTTTAGCGTTCTTGAACGGAAATTATGCTGCGGCTGATAGCACCGTGCAGAAGGTTCTTATTGTTGCCTGGGCGGCAGTTTCATATATTGCCTGGGGTATGTGCTTTACAGTTTGCGATATTCCGCTTTGGGGTATCACCTCCCTTATGACAGAGGACGAAAACGACAGAAGCAAAATTCTCGGCTTTGCCCGTATTGCGGCAGGTGTAGGCGGTGTTGCCGTTGTTATTGTACCTGTTGCACAAGCTGTAAGCGAAATATTTAAGGGTAAGGTTTCCGACCCGGTAAAAGCCACACAGTACGGCTTTATTGCAACTGTTGTAGTATTAACGGTTATTGCCTCGGTTCTGTTTGAATTTGCCGGCATCAGCACAAGAGAAAAAGTTGAAAAATCGGAAAAAAGCTATACCTTTAGAGAGAATTTCCAAATTATGTTTAGAAATAAGCCCTTTAGACAGATTCTTATTTCCGGCATTTTGAGAAGTCCTATTCAGCTTCTTATGATTTGTGCAATGACTCTTGTAACCTATTACTATGCAAATGGTAACTTAATGAATATTCTTATCAAGGATTCTGCCGGTAATATTACAGGCGTTGATGTAAAAATTTTAATCGGCCTTGGCGGTATTGCATTGGGACTTTTTGTAGGACAGTTCGTATCTATGGGCATAACACCTATGCTTATCAGAAAGTTTGAGAAAAAATCTCTTTACAATTTCTACTCAATTGCCGGTGCAGTTCCGTTTGCGTTGCTTTTTGTATGCTATAAATTATCCAAAGGCGACCTTACCTCAATAGGATGGTCAATTCCTGTTAGTATCTGTATGCTTCTTGCCAGCGCTTCATTCGGCGGTATAAATGTTCTTCAGTCGGTTATGATTGCCGACTGCGTTGACTACGAGGAATATCACAACGGCGTTCGTACTGACGGTGTTTTCTTCTCCGGTCAGAGCTTTATTACAAAGCTTTCCGCCGGTATTGCCAGCATCATTTCCTCTGTTGTATATTCCTATGTAGGATACAGCGGCGCAAATGTTGATAAGCTTAACAGAGCACTTGAGGCAGGCACTTCTGACTTCATTACCTACGACGGCGGCTCAGGTGAAGGAATGTATGCGGCGGCAATGTTCTTCCTTATTTCCATTCCTCCCGCCATCGGTATGCTTCTTTCTGCAATTCCTACTCTTAAGTATGCTTTGCCTGATAAAGAGCATACAAGAATTCTTAACGAGCTTGTTGAAAAGAGAGCGAGCAGCAAGGCTGATGACGGCGAAGTACAGAACTCTGACGATGTAAACGCTCAGGCACTTGCCGACAGCGCCGATGAGCTTGTTGACGAAATCAATAAGCTTGATGAATAAATAATAATCAATAGAGCAAACAAAAAAGGACTGTTTCACAGTCCTTTTTTTGTTAAGCAAGCGAAATAAATCCGAACAAGCCTAAAAGGGTTTGATTTCGGCATATTTTCGCTTTTCGTCATTGTAAGGCACCAGCCTAACTGCTTCCTCAAAACAAAAATCTGCTCAAAATCAATTCCGTTTTAGGTCGCAGATTTTTTATGAAACGGATTTTTCGTTAGGCAAGGCACAAAACGCAGTTAATCCTTTCGGATTAACGAGTATTTTAACACAGCATAGCGGAAAATCCGTTCATAAAAAACTTATTCGGATTTATCTCGCTTGCTTAAGTTGGCAGTAGCCGAAATAATATGCCTAAAATGCAAAATGATGGCATCTTTGCACATTTTTTGTTTTGACATACTTAATTTCAGGCTTGTAAAGAGCATCTTTGCTCAATTTCATTTTTTATTTGCAAAAGCTTTTTCTTGCCTGTCAGTCCTATGTCCACCGCAACGGTTTTGCCACCCTTAATTGTCAGTATGATTATTGAGTGACGGTCGTCAAAATTTTTCGTAAGGCTCGCCTTGTCGTCCCGTTGAGTTTCAATTCCTTCAATATCTGCGTAAGCAAAAATATTGTTGTCATCAAGAGCGGTAAATTCAAATTCCGTTTCTTTGAATTTTACACCGTGGCGTACAACCTCACGTATCATAAGCACCGCCAAAATCAGCACAAAAACCTCCATTACGGCAAACAGTATTGAATATATGTCTGCTTTTTCCTGTAGCTTTCGTACTGCCAAAACAGCCAAAGCCACTGCCGACGCATCAAAAATAAGTGTTACACCCAGCGTAATTGGAGATATTATTCTGATAAATTTATTGTCCATTTGGATTTTTCTCCTTAAATCTTATCTCAACAGGGCAGTTGGGAATAAAGAACTCTTTTTGGTTTAAATAATTCAGCTCTCCCGCTTCCTGCGTAAAATTAAAACGCAGCTTGTAGCTGTAAAGCTCCTGACGGAATCTGCCGTGACTTGTGCCGTATTTACCGTCCGAGCAAAGAGGATGACCGATATATGCCAAATGCGCTCTGATTTGATGTGTCCTGCCGGTTAAAAGCTCAATTTCAACAAGGCTTACGCCGTCACGGTAATCAAGAACTCTGTATTTTGTAACAATTTTTTTAGCATCTTGAGTGGGCGTTTCACTGACCGTTACCATATTTTTTCTTTCGTCCTTTGTGAGATACGCCGTTAATGTATCGCTTTCCTTTTCAAATTTGCCTTGGGCGGCGGCAAGATAATATTTTTCAATTTCTCTGTTTCTGATTTTCTCGTTGAGAATTTTCAGAGCGGAGTAATTTTTTGCCCCTATTACTATTCCGCCGGTGTTTCTGTCAATTCTGTTGGCAAGGGCAGGAGTAAAGGAATTTTCGTCCTGTGCATTCCATTGATTTGTTTCATATAAATACCGCTTAAGCGAGGCTATAAGGGTGTTAACATATTCCTTGCCGTCAGGGTGACATAATTCCCCCTGTCTTTTGTTCAGCAGAATAATATTGTCGTCCTCATATATTATATCAAGATTTTTCGGTGCCTTTAAAAAATCATAGTGACGCACCTTTTCTTTGAGCATATCATCATTGATATAAAGCTCAATTAAGTCACCCTCGTTGATTATCTGTTCGGGAGTGCAACGCTTTTTGTTAACCTTGATATTCTTTTTTCTTATCTGCTTGAACATCATTGATTTAGGCAGACTGTCAAATGCTTTAAGCAAAAACCTATCAAGCCGCTGGCCCTCATCATTCTTTTTTACAACAATACTTTTCATAGGTGTATTATATTATATAAATGTCTTTTTTACAAGCATAATAATAAATCCGGGTTGAAAAATATTAAACAGTGTTATATAATAATATGAATATGTATTTTTAAGGAAATATTTTGTATGGACAAATTTAAACTTGTAAGCAATTATAAGCCCACCGGCGACCAGCCGCAGGCAATAGACGCTCTTGTAAAGGGTGTGCTTAATGGTGACAAGGAGCAAGCGCTTATGGGCGTTACCGGCTCCGGCAAAACCTTTACAATGGCAAATATTATTGAAAGGGTTAACAGGCCTACTCTTGTACTTGCACATAATAAAACACTTGCGGCTCAGCTTTGCAGCGAGTTCAGGGAATTTTTTCCCGATAATGCGGTGGAATATTTTGTATCATACTACGACTATTATCAGCCGGAGGCGTATGTGCCTACCACCGATACTTATATTGAAAAGGACTCTGCCGTCAATGACGAAATAGATAAGCTCCGCCACAGTGCAACGGCGGCGTTATCCGAGCGCAGAGACGTTATTATAGTTGCCTCAGTATCCTGTATTTACTCAATTGGCGATCCTGTTGATTATAAAAATATGGTTATCTCTCTGCGTCAGGGTATGGAAAAGGATAGGGACAGCCTTATAAATAAGCTTGTTGAAATTCAGTATGAGCGCAACGATATTAACTTTGTGCGTAACAAATTCAGAGTCAGGGGCGACACCGTTGAAATTTTTCCTGCCGGCAGTAACGGCTCGGCAATAAGAGTGGAATTTTTCGGTGACGAAATAGACAGGATATGCGAAATAAATCCACTTACCGGCAAGGTTGAGGCAACGCTCAGCCATTGCTGTATCTATCCTGCCTCCCACTATGTTGTAGGTAGGGAAAAGCTTGAAAAAGCATTAAACGATATCTATGACGAAATGGTACAGAGGGTTGCTTATTTTGAGGAAAAGGGCAAGCTGCTGGAGGCTCAGCGTATTAAAGAGCGTACTATGAACGATATTGAAATGCTCCGTGAAACAGGCTTTTGCAAAGGTATTGAAAACTATTCTCGTATTATGAGTAATAGAAAGCCCGGCGAGGCTCCCTTTACGCTTTTGGATTATTTTCCCGATGATTTTCTTTTGTTTGTGGACGAAAGCCACGTTATGCTGCCGCAGGTTAGAGGTATGTACGGCGGTGACCGTTCAAGAAAACAGAGTCTTATTGATTACGGCTTTAGACTTCCTTCGGCGTTTGACAACCGACCGCTGACCTTTGATGAATTTTACGGCAAAATTAATCAGGTGATATTTACCTCTGCTACTCCCGGCGAATTTGAAAAGAGCAAATCAACCCAAATTGTTGAGCAGGTTATCCGTCCAACCGGTCTGCTTGACCCTGAAATTACCGTTAAACCCACCGAGGATCAAATGGACGATTTGGTGTCGGAAATCAATATCCGTATTCAAAGAAAAGAGCGTGTGCTTGTTACAACCCTTACTAAAAAGATGGCGGAGGATTTAACTGCATATCTTGAAAATTTTGATATTAAGGTAAGGTATATGCATCACGATGTAGATACCATTGAGCGTATGGAGATTATACGTGATTTGCGTTTGGGTGAATTTGACGTTCTTGTGGGTATCAATCTTCTGCGCGAGGGACTTGATATTCCCGAGGTGTCGCTTGTGGCAATACTTGATGCAGACAAAGAGGGCTTTCTGCGAAGCGAAACCTCTCTCGTGCAGACCATTGGCAGAGCCGCAAGAAACGCTAATGGCCATGTTATTATGTATGCCGATTGTGTTACACCGTCAATGGAAAGGGCAATAAGCGAAACCCTCCGCCGCCGAAATATTCAGCAGGAATACAACAAATCCCACGGCATAACCCCAAAAACCATCAAAAAAGATGTGCGTGATATTATTGAAATCACCACTAAGGAAGCCTACGACAGCCATAACAAGAAGATGACTGCCAAGGAACGCAAGGTTATGATAGAGAAGCTGACACGGGAGATGAAAGAGGCGGCAAAGCTCCTTGAATTTGAACACGCTGCATTTTTACGTGATAAAATAAAAGAATTACAGGACGAATAATTTATGTTGTTTAAAGATAAAACCTTTTGGAAAAATGCCGTAAGACTGACTGCGCCGGTTGCGCTTCAAAATTTTCTTACAGGCTCCTTTTCGCTGATTGATACGCTTTTTGTCAGCAGCATCGGCACCGCCGCTCTGTCTGCCGTTGGTATGGCAGGTCAGTGGCTATGGCTGATGAATATGCTTATAATAGGATTTTGCTCAGCCGCTACGGTGTTTGTATCTCAGTATTGGGGCGTAAAAAATATAGGAAAAATACGTAGAGTGTCAGGTATATCAATAATTTTTGTTTTATGTGCTTCGCTGATTTTTACACTTTTCGCCGCAGTCTTTCCACAATATGTAATAAAGCTGTTTAACTCCGATTCGCAGGTAATAGAGGCAGGAATTATCTATCTTAAGGCAGTGGCATTTTCTTATTTTCCAATTGCGCTGACAAACATTCTTGCCGCAATACTACGTGCTGTGGAAAAGGTAAAGCTGCCTATGTACGCGTCATTTTCCACAACGGTAATAAATGTAATTTTGGATTACTGCCTGATTTTCGGTAAATTCGGTTTTCCGAAAATGGGAATAAGAGGTGCGGCGGCGGCAACGGTTATATCCGCATGGATTGGCTTAGCCGTAATTGTCCTTATTTCTTTTATTGAAAAAAACATACTCATTTCACGACCAAGGGAATTTTTTGTTTTTTCAAAAAAGGAAATGGTATCATACCTAAAAAAAGCCGCTCCTGTTGTGCTTAACGAAAGTATGTGGGGACTTGGTACCTTTGTTTTCAATATTATGTTCGGTAATATGGGATATGAATATTTCTCTGCGCTGACTATTGTAAGAAGCTTTGAAAATATAGCGTTTGTACTGTTTATCGGTATTTGCAGTGCCTCCTCCGTTATGATAGGAAAGTCAATTGGACAGGGCAATATTGAGGACGCCCTGACGGACTCAAAACGCTTTTCGATTATCGTGCCTACCTTGGCGGTGATTATTTCCTTTATCACCGTGGCTTTCAGGCATCAGTTTGTAAGCCTGTTCAATACGGGAGGTGCCATCAGTACGCTGACCGTTGATACCGCCTCGCTGATGATGATTATTTACGCCGCAGCATTTCCTTTTAGAATGTTTGCTTATTTGCAAATTGTATCTGTATTCCGTTCCGGAGGAGATACCGTTACCGGTGCTAAGTTTGAGCTTATGTGCCTGTGGCTGTTTTCCGTGCCGGCAGTGGCGATCAGCGTTTATTTGTTAGGTGTGCCGTTCCTTGCCGCCTACGCAATTATGTTTATATTTGAGGATGTACCCAAGATAGTATTCTGTCTTAAATTCTATTTTTCAAAAAAATGGATAAAGCCTGTTACAAAAGAGGGAAGTGCAGGACTTTCAAAATATATGCAAAGGACGGATAAAAATAGTGAATAAAAATATTGTTATAAAAGGAGCCAAAGAGCATAATCTTAAGAATATTGATATTGAGCTTCCCCGAGACAGCCTAATTGTATTTACCGGCGTTTCCGGCTCCGGTAAATCCTCTCTTGCATTTGATACGATTTATGCCGAGGGTCAAAGGCGTTATGTTGAGTCATTGTCCTCCTACGCCCGTATGTTTTTGGGACAGATGGATAAGCCGGACGTGGATTATATTGAGGGACTTTCTCCCGCAATTTCAATAGACCAGAAAACCACCAGCAACAATCCCCGTTCCACAGTAGGTACGGTTACAGAAATTTATGATTATCTGCGTTTGCTTTATGCAAGAATAGGCATACCTCATTGCCCGGTGTGCGGCCGTGAAATCAGTCAGCAGACGGTGGACCAAATTGTAGATACTGTAATGAAGCTGCCCGAACGTACAAAAATACAGATTATGGCACCTGTTGCCAGAGGTAAAAAAGGCGAATTTGTAAAGGAGCTTGCCGATGTCAGAAAGGCGGGCTTTGTTCGTGTGCGTATTGATGGTGATGTTTATGATTTGTCTGAGGATATCAAGCTTAGCAAAACAAAAAAGCATAATATTGAGGTAATAGTTGACCGTCTTGTAATAAAGGACGAAATCAAATCAAGACTAAGCGACAGTATTGAAACGGCAACACGGCTTACAGACGGCATAGTGCTTGTTGATATTGTCGGCGACAGAGAAGAGCTGTTTTCACTTAATTACGCCTGCCCTGAGCACGGTGCGGCAATTGAAGAAATGAGTCCACGTATGTTCTCCTTTAATAACCCCTTCGGTGCCTGTTCCAAGTGCGACGGATTGGGTACCTTTAAGGAAATTGACGAGGATTTGATTATTCCCGATAAAATGCTGTCAATCAATCAGGGTGCAATTAAAGCCAGCGGCTGGAATGTTGCCGAGGGAGGCTCTATTGCGAGAATGTATATGGAGGCTCTTGCACAGGAATATAATTTTTCTCTTGATATGCCTGTTGAAATGCTTAGCGACGAGGCTATTGACGTAATACTTTACGGCACAAAGGGTAAAAAAATTAAAATGAAACGTGTTACCTCCTACGGCTCCGGTACGTATATGAACGATTTTGAGGGCGTAATCAACAATCTTAAACGCCGTTATAAGGAAACCACATCGGATTATGTCAGAACGGATCTTGAATCTGTAATGCGTGAGTGCAGATGTAAGGAATGCGGCGGTGCAAGGCTGAAGCCTCAATCGCTTTCCGTAACGGTAGGCGGTAAAAATATATATGAATTTTGCTCTATGTCCATCGGTGAGGAGATTGAATTTCTTAATTCCCTTACCCTTACATCAAAGCAGCAGATGATAGGCAAGCTTGTAATAAAAGAAATTAAAGAACGTCTGGGATTTCTCAATTCCGTAGGACTTGATTATCTTTCCCTTTCCCGTGATGCAGGTACTCTTTCCGGCGGCGAGGCTCAGCGTATTCGCCTTGCCACACAAATAGGCTCTTCTCTTATGGGCGTGCTGTATATACTTGACGAGCCGTCTATCGGACTTCATCAGCGAGATAATGAAAAATTGCTTGCAACCCTGCGCCACCTGCGTGATTTAGGTAACACGCTGATTGTTGTTGAGCACGATGAGGATACTATGCGTGCGGCGGATTATCTTGTGGATATAGGCCCCGGGGCAGGAGTTCACGGCGGTGAGCTTATTGCGTCAGGCACTCCGGAGCAGGTTATGGAATGTGAAAAATCCCTGACAGGGCAGTATTTAAGCGGTAAAAGATGTATTCCGGTGCCGGATAAGCGCAGAGAGGGCAACGGAAAAAAGCTGACGGTTATAGGTGCCTGCGAAAACAACCTGAAAAATATTGATGTTGAATTTCCTTTGGGTAAATTCGTTGCCGTTACAGGCGTTTCCGGCTCCGGCAAATCCTCTCTCGTAAACGAAATATTATATAAGCATCTTGCCAACCGTCTTAACCGTGCAAAAAAGCATACCGGTAAATTCAAGTCAATGAAGGGCATAGACGCTCTTGACAAGGTAATCAATATTGACCAGTCACCAATCGGCAGAACTCCCCGCTCAAATCCTGCCACATATACCGGCGTTTTCAACGATATACGTGATTTGTACTCCTCCACTGCCGAGGCGAAAAAAAGAGGATTTCAGCCCAATAGGTTTTCCTTTAACGTAAAGGGCGGAAGATGCGAGGCCTGTCAGGGCGACGGAATAGTTAAAATTGAAATGCATTTTCTCGCTGATGTGTATGTACCCTGCGAGGTCTGCGGCGGTAAGCGTTATAATAGAGAAACTCTTGAAGTTAAGTTTAAGGGCAAAAATATATACGATGTGCTTGAAATGACTGTTGACGAGGCGCTTGAATTTTTTGATACCCATACAAAAATCACAAGAAAGCTTAAAACTCTCTCCGAGGTGGGATTGGGTTATATTAAGCTTGGTCAGCCTGCAACCACTCTTTCCGGCGGCGAGGCTCAGCGTGTAAAGCTTGCTACAGAGCTTGCAAAGCGTTCAACAGGCAAAACAATCTATATCCTTGACGAGCCTACTACGGGCTTGCATACCGCCGATGTCCACCAGCTTATTTATGTGCTGAATAAGCTTGTTGATACGGGTAATACCGTTGTGGTTATTGAGCATAATCTTGATATAATCAAAACTGCCGATTATATTATCGATTTAGGCCCCGAGGGCGGTGTAGGCGGCGGAAATGTGGTGGCATGCGGTACTCCGGAACAGGTGGCACAGATTGATGCCTCATATACAGGTCAGTATCTAAAAAAGGTTTTATAGCAATTTTGTTACACTAAAATAGCCCTTTGGGATTTTATCTCCCAAAGGGCTTTGTATATTGCTTAGGGTTCGGATTATTACCGTTACCCTTAGCATTTGTATGACCAGGTTATCCTATCACCGCTGCTTACGGTGTACATTGAACTGCTTTTTGCCGGTGCAATACCGTTTACACGGTATATCCATCCGCTATATTTACCACAGTCAAATTCATCAAGATTATTAATTCCCTGAACATATATTTCCTTTCTTGTTCCCGTGCTTGTTTTCTTGGCAGTAAGCTTGATACCGTTATCCTTGCAGGCCTCCTTTAAAACATCATATACCGTTTCCTTGCCTGTTATTTCAAACTTGTAATTCTTTATTATGTAGCCGTCGGATGGCACGTATTTATCGTGACCTGATTTTAGATTGTCCATATTATCAAGAATTGCTGAACACTCAATTGAGAGATAGCAGTATTGCTTTGATGAAGTAGTTGTGGAGGTAGTAGTCTTTTTAGTGGTAGTGCTTGTACGTTTTGTTGTGGTTATAGAGGTTTTTCTCGTTGTAGTGATTGCAGCAGTAGTACCGTTTTTGACAGCGGCTGTTGTAGATGTACCCGCTTTGGCAGTGGTGCCGTTTGCAACAACTGCCGATGTGGACTTATCGCCATTTGCTATTTCAACGCTTTCGGCTGATACCTCCGCAACCGATGTAGTGGTAGTTGTTGTGGTTTCTTTGTTGTCTGTCGTGGAGGTGCATGCAGTAAGCCCAAAGCAAAGCACGGCTATTGATAAAAGTGCAATAATTCTGTTAGTTTTTGTTTTCATAATCCTGTTCCTCAATTCCTTTTTTCATTGCGTTGTAGGAAACGTCAACCGCCTCCTGAGAAATATTACATCCTAACTCATAAATCGGCACTAATGCAAACAGTCTGTCAAGCACGTCAAACAATCTGTTCATAGTGTTCGGACCTAATTTTCTTAACGTCTGGCTGAATATGTTGAATATCGCCTTTTTTGTGTCGGCAGGCTTTATGGTGTTAACCTGACTTCTCTCAAGAAAGCATATACCCGCCAAAGGTACAATTTCCGGTGATGAATAATCGTATTTTCCGCTCCAGGGCGTTCCGCAGGCGTAAACCCTGCCGTCAATAATTCTTATTGCCGGCTTGTCGTCATTGAGCATATACGCTCTGTCACCGAATTTTTTAAGCCACAGCGACGTGTGGGTGGATTTTCCCGTTCCGCTGTCAGCGGAAAAAGCATAAGCCATACCGTCAACTACAACACAAGAGGAGTGCAGCAGTATTCCGTCAAATTTTAATAGCTTTGTGTAAAAATCCGTGCCGGTCAGCATATATATCCAGTCATCCCGGTTCATTTCGGGATGTTCACTCATAGCCGTTTCAACACGCTCCTGCGTTACGTCAATATCAATGTCAATATTCTGATTTTCGCTTTGGTCCTTTGCAAGATACGGCACCGCCTGCTTTTGAGTTCTGCCGGTGCAGTTATTAATGCGTACCTTTAAACCTGCAATATCATAAATCGGCATAAGAATATCCTATCTGTTTAAATTATTTTATAGTAGTATATATCATAATTTAACGTTCGTCAATAAATTATTGCTTTATTCTGTCAATTACTTTTTGTGCGTTACGGTAAATTTTTTCAACGTCTGTGTTGATAAATTCTCCGTTTTCATAAAGAATTTCACCGTTTATCATTGTCATTTTTACGTTTTCCTTTGAGCCGGAGTAAACAATGTTTTTCAATATGTTGTTTATTGGCTGCATATTGGGACGGTGCAAATCAATTACAATTAAATCTGCGGCTTTGCCCTCGTCTATCACATCGCAGTCACAAAGTCCCATACAATGTGCCGAGCCGATTGTTGACGCTTTTAGAATATCTAAAGGGTCAGCCGCCGATGCGTCCTCGTTTTGCAGCTTCTGAGTTGCACTGATAAGATACATTTCCCTAAACATATCAAGGGCGTTGTTTGAGCTTGGCCCGTCAGTGCCCACCGCAAGATTTATGCCCTTGTCAACCATTTTTGCAAAGGGTGCAATTCCGGAGGCAAGCTTGCAGTTTGAAGATGCGTTCATAACAGCCCATACTCCGTGGCGCTTGTAAATTTCCAAATCCTCATCACTTACCCAAACGCTGTGAAAGGCTCCGCCGCCGTAATTGAACAGTCCCAGCTCCTCAAATAATGCCGTAGGCGTTTTGCCGTATCTTTCAATACATCCCTGAACCTCGCCCTTTGTTTCAGATGAATGAGTGAATACGGGCGCCTGATACCTTTCGGCAAGCCCTGCAATGCCCTTCATTATTTCCGGAGAGGTGGTGTATTCTGCGTGAAAGCCTAATTTATAGCTTACAAGCTCGCTGTAATTGTTGTATCTTTTGTAATATTCATCAAGATATTCAACAGACTCCTTAAAATTGTTAACGGCACCGCACATTACCGTGCGAAAGCCTGCATCAACAGAAGCCCTTGCCATGTCCTCGGGAAAATAGTACATATCAAAGCAGGCGGAAATTCCACTTGTTAAATATTCAAGAAAGGCAAGCCGTGACAAATCGTAAATATCCTGTCCGGTCAGCCTTGCTTCCATCGGAAAAATCATCTCATTCAGCCATCGGTCAAGTGGTAAATCATCTGCGAAAGAACGTGCAAATGTCATAGCACTGTGAGTGTGAGCATTTTTGAATGAGGGCATCAGCAAATTTCCCTTTAAATCGTAAATCTCAATAGCACCTTCATTTTCACCGCCGATTTGCACAATTTTGTTTCCCTCAACAAATACGTTTTCAGTTGTAATCTCAAAATTTTTATTAAGGATATAACCGTTTGTGAATTTAATCATTGTCTTTTATCCTTTCAAGATTGATGTCAAAGGGCGGTTTTACAATACCTCTGTCGGTAATAATTGCACTTATAAGACTGTGGTCGGTAATGTCAAATGCCGGATTGTAGCATTTTGTTTCCTTAAGCGCCATAGGCTTTTCGTACCACATATTTTTTATTTCGTCACCGCTTCTTTCCTCAATTACAATTTCGTCACCACAGGAACAGCTGTAATCAATGGTGGAATACGGACCTAAAACATAAAATGGGATACCGTAGTATTTTGCCAGTATTGCCGCACCGGATGTGCCTATTTTATTGGCAATGTCGCCGTTGGCGGCAATTCTGTCCGTGCCCACAAGAACGGCGTTGATTTTGCCCTGCTTCATAACAAGGCTTGCCATATTGTCGCATATAAGGGTAACGTCTATTCCTGCCTTTTCAAGCTCGTAGGAGGTTAGGCGTGCACCTTGAAGAAGGGGTCTTGTTTCATCACAGTAAACGTGAAAATTATAACCCCGTTCCTTTCCTAAAAGCAGGGGACCCAATCCCGTACCGTATGATGACGCAGCCAAGGCACCTGCGTTACAGTGGGTAAGCACACCGTCGCCGTCATTTAACAGAGACAGTCCGTACTCGCTGATTTTACGGCACATCTCTCTGTCCTCGTTATGTATTTTTTTTGCCTCATCAATGAGATTTTTTCCGTCCCTGTATGCCTTTAGCATTCTTTCTGTTGCCCAGGAAAGATTAACCGCAGTAGGTCTCGCAGAGTCAAGATAATCCTTTAATTCCACCTTGTCATCGGGCAGTAATGCCATTGCGTAGGCGGCAAATATTCCTATTGCCGGTGCACCTCTTACCTGTAATGCTTTGATTGCGTAAAAGTAATCCTCTTTTGTTTTAGGTGTTATATATTCTTCCCGGCAGGGCAGTAGAGTCTGGTCAAGCAGCTTTAACTCGCCGTCGCTGTAAATAATATTTTCCATCGGTTAAATGTCCTTTATAATTTGGTTAATTAGCTTTTCAAATTTTACTGCGGATTTTTGCGCTGTTTCCTCAACCTCTTCGCCTGATAATGGCTTGTCCAGCAGTCCGCAGGCAAGGTTTGTTACAAGGCTTACTCCGGCAATCTCAAAACCGCAGTGAATACCTGCAACAGCCTCAATAACAGTACTCATTCCCACAGCGTCTGCTCCTAAAGCAGACATCATTTTTATCTCCGCAGGTGTTTCAAACTGAGGTCCTGTAAGCTGAACATATACACCGCTTTTTAGGTCAATACCGCATTTTATTGCAGAATTTCTAATGCTTTTTTGCATACGTTTGCTGTAAACATTGCTCATGTCGGGAAAGCGCACCCCGATTTCATCGGCTTTTTCCGTAATCAGCGGGCTTTTTACAAAGCAGGATATATGGTCTGTTATCATCATTAAATCTCCGGGCGAAAAGCTTCTGTTAATTCCGCCGGAGGCATTGGTAAGTATAAGCTTAGACGCACCCATAAGCCTCATTAATCTTATGGGCATTACAACCTGTTGTGGCGTGTATCCTTCGTAAAGGTGAACTCTGCCCTGCATCATAACAACTCTTTTGCCCTGAAGGGTGCCAAATACAAATCTACCTTTGTGAAGTGGCGCCGTTGAAACAGGCATATCCGGTATCTGTGAATATTCAACCATAGCGTGAATTTCCGCCTTTTCCGCAAGTCCGCCAAGGCCTGAGCCAAGCACAATAGCCACCTCCGGCTCAAAATCGGTAAATTGTCTTAATACTTCAATTTGTTTTTCAAGCATAGTTAACCCTTTCAATTTCCATAATATATTACTATTATATAAATTATCTCGCCATAAATCAAACTAATTTTACAATAATCTATTGCAATATCAAATTTAATTTGATATTATAAATGGGTAGCAATTTCTTTTTTGGAGGAATAGTATGAAAAAATCATTATCGGTTTTGCTTGCAGCTGTAATGGCATTAAGCTGTGTTTTTGCATTTGCAGGTTGTTCAAAAAAAGAGAGTGGCAGCTATGAGCTTGTACTTATTACAAACGGTCAGGCAATTAACGATGGCTCTTATAACGAAAGTGCATGGAACGGCGTTAAGTCCTACGGCGATAAAAATAAGATTACATACCGTTACTATCAGCCAAATCTTGATGAAGACGGCAATCTTGCCCTTGATACAATTTCCGACTATGTAAAGCTGGCTGTTGACAACGGTGCAAAGTATATTGTTTTGCCCGGCGAAGCCTTTGCGGTGGCGGCTTATAAGGTTGCTTCGGAGTATAAGGATATTAACTTTGTTTTGGTTGATGCCTTTCCTCATTCTGAGGATGATAACAACCCGAGGCTTCAGTCAAATGTTATGTGTGTTAATTATAATGCCCTTCAGGCAGGATTTTTGGCAGGATATGTCAGTGTTCTTGACGGCAATACAAAGCTTGGCTATTTGGGTTCTGTAAACAGCTCAAATTCCGGTGATTACGGCGCAGGCTATGTTCAGGGTGCCGCTTATGCTGCTGACGAAAAGGCTATTCCCGTAACACTTGATTATGCCGATTACGATTCAGCAGTGCTTGATTACGATTATTCCTTTACCGTTAAGCCTATTTATCAGAAAATTTCAAATGCGAAAGAGGATACATTCACAGTTAAGGTTGAGGGCGGATTTGGCTCCGGTACATATACCGACGGTGAAAATGTTTCCATAATCGCCGATGACCCGGCAGAGGGTAAGGTATTTGACCATTGGGAGGTTAAGAGCAACACCAAGGGTGTTAAGGATAAAAAGGTTAACATCTCCTCTAAAAAGGATTCAACAATGAATCTTCTTGTAGGTGACTGTGATTGTACAATTACAGCGGTATGGGCTGATGCGGATACAATTCCTATCAAGATTATGCAGCCCGATGGCAAAACTCTTTACCGTGAGGTAAATGTTTCCAAGGATTCAACAAATTGGATTACTGCTCCTGCCGCCGAAAGCGGTAAGGTTTTTGACAAATGGGAAACCGAGGATGAATCAGTGCTTGAGGATGTAAATGGCTCATCTACAAATGTTAGCGTTGCAGATAAGGGTATCACCCTTGTTCCCACATATAAAAATTCCGATACTCCTACCTTTGATGTTACGGTAGAAAACGGAACAGGCTCCGGCTCCTATGTTGCCGGTGATACAGTAAATCTTATTGCAGATCCACCAAAGGACGGATATATGTTCTATAAGTGGGAAAATGTTGACAATCAGGGACTTTCAACCGGTATTGCAATGGATAATGAGTACAACTATAACACAAGCTTTGAAATGGTTGACCGTTATTCCTCTGTTGCCGAGAAAATGTACGATGACGGCGTAACAATGATGTTTGCCGGCGGAAACGCCAACAGTGATTCAATATTTACTGCATCAACAAACTTTGATTATCAGGTTTGGACCTTTGGCTCAGGCACTGACCAGGGCGGTAAGGATAACTGCTATGCTTCCGTTGTAAACGATTACGGCGCAGCAGTTAAGCTTTGCCTTGAGGGCTATAAAGGCGGTTCAATTCTTTCAGCAGGCTGTAACAATAATTGTATTTATGTAACAGGTAAAAATGTTGAAGAATATCAGCTTGGTGAAAACGGAAATCCGGCAAAGGATAAGGATGGAAATAGAATTAAAAATAATGATTATAATAAGGATTATGCAACTGTGTACAATGCTCTTGCAGCAGGTATGATTAATCCTATTTCCGTTCAGTCCGGCGGTGATGTAAGAAAGGTATCGGCGTCTAAATGCCTCAGCCTTAATTACTGGATTGTTGACGGTGCGTTTGATGTGCCGGAGGAATTGACCGTTGCCGACGGTGCAAAAGCTGAGTAAAGGTGTATTATAACAAAACAAACTGTGAGGGTTAGCAATTGATTGTTGCTTCTCTCACAGTTTTTTTATCATGAATTTAACATTTTCAAAATACAATCTTAATCATAAGGGTTGATAATAGTTGCAGAAATGGGGTAATTATAATAATCAGATACTTAAAGAAAGGATGTAACTTTTATGAACACTTTAGTGAAAAAACCGGCGGCAATTAACAATATAATGAATGAAGCACCTGTAAAAGATAAAAGCAAGAGTAAGTTATTTAACAACATTAATAAAAGAATTCTTTTTATCGCCGTTTCAGTTATTGCCCTGTTTGCATCGGGCGTCACTTTGGTTTGCAATATACACGGCAGAATGAATATTGCCGGCTTTGTGGGTTATTGCCTTATAGCTGCAGGAATACTTGCCTTGATTACAATAATCTCTGTGCTTATTGCCGAAAGGAGCGAAAAAATCAAGTGAAAGAAAAATTTATGAAGTTTATTGACAAACACAATGAAATTTGGAAATTTATAAAATTTTCCTTTACCGGTGCAAGCACCTCTGTTTTGGAGCTGGGCGTGTTTATGCTTTTGCAGTATATAGTGTTTAAATCTCTTAATGAGGTTCCTGTTACCGATAATGCGGTGATGTCATTTTTGGGAATTGAATATAAGGGTTACTTGTATTCCTATGCAATTTCTGCTACAATCGGTTATGCTGCGGCATACATAATGAACCGTAAGCTTACATTTAAAGCAGATGCAAATCCTGTTTTATCTACAATAATTTATGCCGTTATGGTGGTTTGCACTATTGCCTTTAACACCTGGTTCGGCGCTTTCCTCGGCACTGTTATCAAAAATAACGGCTGGGACAATGTGTTTGTGGAAATGTTGACAAAGGTTATTGTTATGACTGTTCCTACAATTTGGACTTATCCGCTGAACAGATTTGTAATTCACAGAAAGAAAAAAACAACAGAAAAATAATATGTCACTAAAAGACTTTTCACAGAATCATTCCGAATTATGGAAATTTCTCAAATTCAATATAACCGTTGTGGTTACTTCTGCCCTTGATATTGCTGTTTATATGGTGATGCTTTACGCGGTTTTTAAATCATATAATAGCCTGCCCCTGCCGGACAACGCTTTGCTGTCACTGCTTGGAATAAAATATCAGGGCTATTTGTACTCTTATCTTATATCAACAACAGCCGGCTATGTTGCCGCCTATCTTATAAACCGAAAAATAACCTTTCATTCTAATGTTAACCCGGTTTACAGTAGCGTTTTGTACTTTATACTTGCTCTGTTCAATATTCTGGTAAGCTCTTATATAGGCGGTGTTTTCGGCAGCTTTATGGCGACTCACAACCTGTCAAATCCCGTAACGGAGATTATTGCAAAATTTGTTATAATAAATATTCCTACTATATGGACTTATCCTGCCGAGCGCTTTGTAATTCAAATTCAAAAAAAGGAAAATAACTATATGAAGTCAGTTATAGCATCTGATCTTGATGGCACTTTATTAAGAAGTGACACCACCGTCAGCCGAGAAAATCTTGAAGCCGTTGAAAGACTCAGTAAAATCGGCGTAAAAACAATAATTGTAACCGGCAGAACACTGTATGAAATTCCTGCCGAAATCAGAAATTGTGAGTATATAGATTATTTTGTTTATTCCAACGGCGCCGGTATAGAAAGCCGTGTCAAGGGGATGCTTTACTATTCGCCCATTGAAAAAGAAACGGCGAAAAGGGTTTTTGATATTCTCAATGAATATGATACCTTTATTGAATTTTATTCCTACGGTATTCCATACGACGACGAAGCCAAATACAGCGACGAAAGCTTTGCCTATTACAAAATTCAGCCGGACTTTTTACCGGAAATGTATAAGAGCAGAAAAACCTTGAGTGATTTCAATAACCGCCTTGACGACAGTACGTTTAAGCTTGAGCTTTTTAATGTCTTGTTTAGAAATATGCAAGAGCGGGAGGAATGTCATACCCGCCTGCAAAAAGAATTTCCCCGGCTTGAGATTACTACCTCCATGATAAATAATCTTGAAATAATGAATAAGGGTGTCAATAAAGGCACAGGACTTAAAAAGCTGTGCGAAATTTCCGGAATTGATATTAATTTCGTTTCGTCAGTAGGGGACAGCAAAAATGATATTACATTCTTTAATGCCGCCGGAGGAAGACGCTTTGCCGTAAGCAATGCATGTGATGAGCTCAAAAGCATTGCCGATGAAATTATTTGCTCAAATGACGAAAATGTGATGTGCTTTATGGAGGAGTATTATAATGAGTAGTGCAATTCATTTTTTGAATACAGGTCACAGCGACTGTATTATTCTTGAAAGCAACGGCAGATTTGCAATGATTGACGCCGCCGAGGATAATGATTATCCTGCCGATAAGCCCCACCTTAAGCTAAAAGGATACGAGGATGTTGTCTGCGATTATCTTATGAAAAACTGCCGTGGCAATGACGGTAAAGTAAAGCTTGATTTTGTTATGGGCACCCATTGTCACAGCGACCATATAGGCGGATTTGATACTGTTATCAATCATCCCGATGTAACTGTAAAAAAAGCATTCCTTAAGCCCTATCATCAGGAAAATATTTTTGCCTATGAGGTAAAACGCTGGGATAACCTTGAGGTTTATACTCAAATGAGGGATGCACTAAATAAGAATAATGTTCCCATTGTTGAAGAATTTGAGGAATATACCTTTAACTTAGGCGATTTTAAAATCACATTTTATAACGGAGAATACAAAAAGCCGCTCTTTAAATACGGCGAAAACGTAAATTCCGTTGTTACACTTGTTGAAGCCTTTGGCAAAAGAGCACTTTTGGCAGGGGATATGAACTATAAAAACGGCGGTGAGCGCAGTATAGGAAAAAAGGTAGGCAAGGTGGATTTGCTTAAAGTAGGACACCATGGATATACCTTTTCAACATCTCACTATTGGGTTAAATGCCTGATGCCGGATTATGCCGTGTTTTTCAATAATCTTAAAAATACCGACCCGGTAGTACGAACGCTGCTTAAAAAAACTGCCGGCGCAAAGCTTTATGCCTGTGCCGACTGTAACGGTGTAAAAGCCGTATTTTCCGAAAACGGCATTGATATTGTCACCGATATTATGTGATTATTTTACACGTGCTTTTATGTCGTTTAATACCTTCTTTTCAATTCTTGATACATAAGAACGGCTTATGTTCAGCCGCTGCGCAACCTCCCGTTGTGTCAGCGGCTTTTTGTTGTTTAGACCGTAACGCAGTATAATTATTTCCCGCTCCCGTTCGTCCTCCATATTTTCGATAATTTTTGCCACTTTTTCCCATCTTATTTTTGTCTCCAAATCCTCTGCCAAATCCGTGCTGTCGCTTACTGTGTCCTCTATTGTAAGGGGGGTTCCGTCTTTGTCGGTTTCAATGGTGTCGGATAAGTATAAATCATTGCCGGATTTTTTATTGGCACGAAAATACATCAGTATCTCGTTTTCAATGCATCGGCTGGCGTATGTTGCAAGACGTATTCCCTTACTGCTGTCAAAGGAATCTATTGCCTTAATAAGTCCTATTGTACCGATTGAAATTAAGTCGTCGTTGTCGTTTGTTTTTGAATAATATTTTTTTACAATATGGCTGACAAGGCGCAGATTTCGTTCAATAAGCGTTGCCCTTGCGTTTTTGTCACCCTGTGCCATTTTTTCAAGCTGTATTTTTTCCTCTTTACTGCTCAACGGCTTCGGAAATGACGATGTGTTTTGTATGTGCAGTATTAAATAAAGCACCTGAGCGTTTAAGAATGATAGTATTACAGTAAACATATTATCCTCTCCTTGGTTGATAATATGATTGAAGAAATAAAAAAATGAATATTATTTGTTTACAAATGTGTAACCTTTCTTGTCATATTATGTTGAATTTGATATTATTAGAAAGATAAAATAAAAAAGGAGTGTGCCTTATGGAGAGAAAGGTCGTAATTTTTGACCATCCGCTTATTCAGCACAAACTTAGTATTCTTCGTAATATTGAGACAAGCACAAAGGATTTTCGTGAACTTGTTAACGAAATTGCAATGCTTATGACCTACGAAGCAACCAGGGATCTTCCTATGGAAGAAATTGATGTTAAAACACCCTGCGGTGTTGCAAGCTGCAATCATATTGCCGGCAGAAAGCTTGCCTTTGTACCGATTTTGCGTGCAGGCTTGGGTATGGTTGACGGCTGTCTTAAGCTTGTTCCTGCCGCACGTGTAGGCCATATCGGTCTTTATCGTGACGAGGAAACTCTTATGCCTGTGGAATATTACTGCAAGCTTCCAAAGGATATTGAGGAAAGAGACGTATTTGTAGTTGACCCGATGCTTGCAACAGGCGGCTCAGCTATTGATGCAATCCGTCAGATTAAGCTTCGCAAACCACGCAGTATTAAATTTATGTGTCTTATTGCGGCACCCGAAGGACTTGATGCCTTGAAAAAGGCACATCCCGACGTTGATATTTTCTGCGCCGGTATGGATGAAAAGCTTAACGAAAACGGATATATTGTTCCCGGTCTCGGCGACGCAGGCGACAGAATATTCGGTACAAAATAATACGGAGGATAAAATAATATGGGTAAAACAAAAATAAAAGTTGGCAATGAAGGTATCTACGATGCCCGCCAGCTTGGCGCACCTAAAATGGTAGTGCTGGGCTTCCAGCATATGTTCGCAATGTTCGGAGCAACCGTTCTTGTTCCGCTTCTTACAGGACTTTCAATTTCAACAACTCTTCTTTTTGCAGGACTTGGAACACTTTTGTTCCATTGCCTTACAAAGTTTAAGGTTCCTGCATTCCTTGGTTCGTCATTTGCGTTTCTGGGCGGATATGCCGCTATTGCTCCCATGGCAGAGGACGGCAGTGCAAATAAGGAAATGCTGCCCTACGCCTGCCTTGGCGTTGCCTGTGCAGGACTTCTCTACCTTGTACTTGCCGCAATTATCAAAATTGTAGGTATCAACAAGGTTATGAAGCTTTTCCCTCCTGTTGTAACTGGTCCTATCATTATTGCAATCGGCTTGGGACTTGCTCCTTCAGCTATTGATAACTGCTCTGCTAACTGGTGGCTTGCAATCATCGCCCTCGGCCTTGTTATTATTTTCAACATTTTCGGTAAGGGTATGGTAAAGATTATTCCTATTCTTTTGGGTATTGTCGGTTCATATCTTGTTGCCGCTATTGTGGGTAACGGATTTGGCGTTGAAAGCTTTGCTATTGATTTCAGTGGTGTAAAGGATGCTCCTTGGTTCGGCAATCCTATTGAGTGGAGTTCAACTGTATTCGGCGGTGTTCGTGATTCATCAAATGCTATTTCTGCAATTATTGCCATTGTTCCTATCGCTATTGCAACAATGATGGAGCATATCGGTGATGTTTCCGCAATTTCTGCAACCTGCGAAAGAAACTATATTAAGGATCCCGGTCTTCACAGAACACTTTTAGGTGACGGTCTTGCTACAACAATCGCTTCACTTTTCGGCGCTCCTGCAAATACTACCTACGGCGAAAATACAGGTGTTCTTGCTCTTTCAAAGGTTTATGACCCAAGAGTAGTAAGAATTGCAGCATATTTTGCTATCGTATTTTCACTTTCACCAAAGTTTGCCGCTTTGATTTATTCAATTCCTACACCTATCATCGGCGGTATTTCATTTGTACTTTACGGTATGATTTCCGCAATCGGTGTTCGTAACGTGGTAGAGGCAAAGGTTGACTTCTCAAAGGCTCGTAACACTATTGTTGCAGCAGTTATACTTGTTCTTGCTCTGGGCCTTAAAAACGGTATTACATTCACAATCGGCTCTGCAACAATTACTCTTACAGCTCTTGCTGTTGCTTCAATAGCAGGTATTCTCCTTAATGTCATTTTCCCTGAAAAGGACTTTAACCCCGAAACTGCATTCCAGGCAACAGATTCCGCCCAGATAAATCTTGAGTCGGATTACGGCAAAAAGAATAAAGAATAACAACTAAATAGTAATTTGCATAATAAATTTAAATCCCCTTGCTCATAATATGAGCAGGGGGATTTGCTATGTGCATATACATAAAAAATTAAAGGATGATATATGTGCAGTATAATAAGGTGGAAATTTGCGGAATTAATACCTCACAGCTTAATGTTATGAAGGAGGAGGAAAAAATCAGGCTTCTAAAGCTTGCCCACGACGGCGACAAATCTGCCAGAGATAAACTGATAGAGGGTAATCTTCGCCTTGTGCTCAGCGTTGTTCAGCGTTTCTCAAATCGGGGTGAAAATATGGACGATTTGTTTCAGGTGGGCGTTATAGGATTGATTAAGGCAATAGATAATTTTAATCTTGATTTGAATGTGCGTTTTTCCACCTACGCCGTGCCTATGTGTATAGGCGAAATACGCCGTTACCTTAGGGACGATAATGCTGTCAGGGTTTCTCGCTCAATGCGTGATACGGCATACAAGGCAATGCAGGTTAAGGAAAAGCTCACCAATGAGTACGGCAAGGAGCCTACTGTGGAGCAAATCGCCAAGGAGCTTGATATGAAAAAAAGCGACGTTGTTCTCGCTCTTGAGGCAATTGTTGATCCTGTTTCACTTTATGAGCCTGTATATTCCGACGGTGGTGATACTATATATGTAATGGACCAGGTGGGCGACAGTAATACCGACACCGACTGGATAGACGAAATAATGATAAAGGACGAAATCAAAAAGCTTGATGACCGTGAACGCAATATAATGTACCTGCGCTTTATGCAGGGCAAAACACAAATGGAGGTCGCTAAAGAAGTGGGCATCTCTCAAGCCCAAGTCAGCCGATTAGAGAAAAATGCACTTAAAAGAATTAAAGGACAATAAATAGGATTAATATAATGTGATTTTTGACGGGTTCGGATTATTGCCGTTACCCTAAGATTTATCGTATTAAGTAATTGACGAAAAAATGTTTTTGTTATATAATATCACCGCACTGTATCCGCAGAGGAAAAAATGATTTCTCGGAGCGGCTTGCTTTTTGTGTTGGCAGGCTGTTTTTGGAACGGTAGCAGAAAGGAAAACTCAATATGAAGCAAAACACAAAAAAAGTCGTAGGACTCGGACTGTTCACGGCGATTGTGGTGGTACTGCAGCTACTTGGCAGCGTCATCAAATTCGGACCGTTTTCAGTCTCACTTGTACTCATTCCCATCGTTGTGGGAACAGCAATCTACGGCGTCGGAGCAGGAGCCTGGCTGGGACTTGTATTCGGCGTAACGGTGCTGGCGTCAGGCGATGCGGCGGCATTTCTTACGGTAAATGCAATCGGTACCGTAATCACTGTACTGCTTAAGGGTACTCTTGCCGGTACATTTGCAGGGCTTGTTTACAAAGCACTTGAGAGGTTTAACAAATACCTTGCCGTTATTGCGGCGGCAGTTGCTTGCCCGGTGATGAACACAGGTGTATTTCTGTTAGGATGTCAGTTGTTCTTCCTTGATACAGTTAAAGGATGGGCGGCAGCGGCAGGAATGGACAATGTGGGTACATATATGATTGTCGGTCTTGTGGGACTTAATTTTGTATTTGAACTTGTTGCCAACATTGTTTTAGGTCCTGTGGCGGTAAGAATTATAAATATAGGAAAAAAAGAGAATAAAAAAGTATAATAAAAAGGGTGGAGCAATTTAAGCTCCACCCGATTTTTGTTTTTAATAATGCTCATCGTCAAGAACGGCGTGAGCGCATTTTATTCCGTCCACAGCGGCGGAAACTATGCCTCCTGCATATCCTGCACCTTCGCCGCAGGGGTACGCTCCGCAGATATTGCATTGCAAAAATTCATTGCGCAAAATGCGGACAGAGCTTGAGCTTCTTGTTTCCGGTGCCGTCAGTACGGCATCGTACATATTAAAGCCGTTCAGCTTCTTATCCATTTCAATAATAGCGGACTTCATTGTTTTAGAAACCTTTGAGGGCAGACATTCGTCAAGGCTTGTGTAGGTTACTCCCGTGGGACAGGTAGGGTTTACACTGCCTGCTTCCTTAGACGGCTTGCCCTGAAGAAAATCACCCACCAACTGTGCCGGTGCACGGTAATCTGAGCCGGCAAGCTTAAAGGCGGTATTTTCAATTTCTCTTTGATAATAAATACCGGCAAGGGGATGGTCAGACGGAAAATCCACCGGGTCAATGCCCACAAGCAATGCTGAATTTGCGTTTTCACCGTCACGGGCAAGAGAGCTCATACCGTTTACAATAACGCCCTCTTTTTCGCTGGCGGCGGCTACAACAGTACCACCGGGGCACATACAAAATGTGTAAGCACCTCTTTCGTGAAGGCCGTGGCACGCTAATTTGTAATCGGCGGCGCCCAACTTGGGATGATTTGCAAATTTTCCGTACTGTGCCTTGTTGATAAGACTTTGAGGATGCTCAATTCTCGCTCCTACGGAAAACGGCTTTTGTATTATTTCAACACCCATATTGTAAAGCATTTCCACGGTGTCACGGGCACTGTGACCTATTGCAAGAATTACGCTGTCCGTTTCCATATCAAAAAGCTCGCCGTTATGAGAGTAGGTTATTCCGTGAACAAAATTGTTTGCAACAATAAGCCTCTCAAGCTTGTGTTCAAGCTTTACCTCGCCGCCTAATGACTCTATTTTTTTGCGTATATTTTTTACAACTATTGCAAGACGGTCGGTGCCGATATGAGGCTTTGATGAATACAGTATCTCCTCCGGAGCTCCTGCCTCGTACAGCTCCTCAAGTACCTTGCGTATAAACGGACTTTTTATTCCTGTGGTCAGCTTGCCGTCAGAAAATGTTCCCGCTCCGCCTTCGCCGAACTGAACATTTGATTCCTCGTTCAGCTTGCGCTTTGTCCAAAATTCGTTAACATCCTTTTGGCGTGCGTCTATATCCTTGCCACGCTCAAACACTATCGGTCTAAGCCCTGCCTGTGCTAAAATAAGCCCTGCAAACATACCTGCCGGTCCAAAGCCTACAACCACGGGACGAAACTGCGATGTTCGTTTGCTTTCGGGTATTTCGTATTTGTATGGTTTAACGCAGGAAACCTTGTTTGACTTGCATTTTGACACTATTTGATTTTCATCAAGGGCAATGGTAACATCAACGCTGTATGTAAAATGAACATTGTCCTTTTTTCTTGCGTCAACGCTTTTTTTGTATATGGTTAATGTTTTAATGTATTTCTCGTTGATTTTTAGAATTTTTGCCGCCTTTGCTTTAAGCAAGGCTTCGTCTTCGTCAAGTGATAAATTAATTTCGTTTATTCTTATCATTATATCTGTTCTCTTCTTTTGAAATTATGCTGTTTGCGGCAATGATACCTGATGAAAAAGCAAAGTCAAGATTGTATCCGCCGCAGAAAAACTGGTTGTCCGTAAGCTCGCCAACGATGTACAGATTTTCATTTAGTGCGGATTCAAAATCGCCGTTAAGCTCAGTAAGACGAACACCGCCCTTTGTAATTTGTGCAAAGTCAAAGCCCTTTGTGCCGTTTATAATCAGCCTCCAGTTTTTCGCATAAGCCGCCGCCTTTTCACCGTTACCGCCGGACTGCTTGTTCAATACTGCACAAAGCTTTCCAGGAAGAATACCCTTGAGAGAGCCGTATTTACTGTAATGCTCGGCAATCTCTATTTTGCTCATATCCGGTATAAAATCAATTACCGCCGTGCATTTTTCCTCACCGCTTTTGATTAAATCATCGTTGACGTATTCCGAAAGATTCATAACCGCAATTCCGGAAATGCCGTAATCGGTAAACAATAGCTCGCCGTATTCCTCACGCAGAATTTCACCGTTTATTTCAATTTTTATATTGCATTTGGTACGCAGACCTTTTAGTATGTGACAGTATTTTCCCGGAGATTTAAGCTGCACTAATGCGGGATGTAGGGGAGTTACGGTGTGTGAAAATTTCTTTGCGATTTTGTAGCCGCTTCCGTCGGAGCCCAGTCCCTTTTGGCTCATTCCGCCTGTTGCAAGCACCATATACTCTGCCATAAAAATACCCTTGTCGGTGTAGGCGTTGTACTTGTTAGCATATTTTTCAGTCCTGTAAACATCGCAGGAGGTGACGATTTCTATACCTAATCTTTCACATTCGTCACTCAGTAAATCCGCCACGGTTGAAGCTTGATTTGAATAGGGATAAACTCTGCCCTCCGTCTCCTCACGCATAACCAATCCCAACGATTCAAAAAAATCTCGTGTGATTTTGTAATGAGGTGCGTTTGTATTAGTGAGGTTGCATCTGCCGTTTCCTGTTGCCAGAATTTTTTTGCAGGGGGCGTCAAGATGCTCCAGTACTGTTATCTGTGCGTCGGGCAGGCCTTGCTTAATCCTTATACCGCAGGCAAGGCCGGAGGCTCCTGCTCCTATAATAATTACTCTCATTGAGATACCTCGTGAGTGATAGCTTTTTTGTTTCGTTCTCTTTCTCATAATTTCCGCCTCCCCACTATGTTAATATAAAATGATGAAAAATGCAAACCATTTTTGATTTTAGAGTTTATATTACATAAAAATATTAAATTATAACATTGTATTACGTCAATATGCGCACAGTATAGGGCTGTATATAATGTTATTATAAAAAAATGCTTGACTATTATTTACTTATGTGGTATATTGTCATTACCTCGCAGTGGGTTTTATTTTTTTGCCTATTTTGTCAGGTCCGTTTATATGTGCATTGCGTGGCACATCAATAATCGGTCAGCGAGGGAGATTTGTATCGAAATTAATTAGGAGGTGCCCAAATGAGAGTTAAAGTTACTTTAGCTTGCACTGAATGCAAACAACGCAATTACAACACAATGAAAAACAAGAAGAACACACCGGACAGACTTGAGATGAATAAGTATTGCCGGTTCTGTAAGAAGCACACTCTTCACAGAGAGACAAAGTAACAGGAGGAATACCGATGGCTGAAGAAAAAAAGACTTCTAAAAAAGCCGCCAAGGCAGAGTCTAAGAAGGCTGATAAAAAGTCAGACAAGAAAAAGTCTAAGAAAAACCCTTTCAAGTCTATCGCAAGTTTCTTCAAAAGTGTCAGAAGTGAGGGCAAAAAGGTTGTATGGCCCAAAGGCAAAGAGGTTCTGCGTAACTCACTCGTAGTTCTCCTTGTAGTAATTATAGTAGGTCTTGCAATTTACGGTGTTGACACAGTGCTTTCACTGGGTATGAAAGGTCTTAAGAGCCTTGCTACCACCACCGAATCAACATCCCAGTCCGAATCCTATGATACTACCACTACTACCGAGGCTCTTGAGGAGTCAACAACAGCAGATACTACGGCTGAATAATTTAAGGAGGCCATTATGGAAGAAGCAAAATGGTATGTTGCCCACACCTTTTCGGGTTATGAAAACAAGGTGGCTTCCGACATCAATATAGTTGTTGAAAACCGCAATTTACATGATCTTATTCAGGAGGTTGTTGTTCCTACCGAAACCGTTGTTGAGATTAAAGAGGACGGCACGAAAAAGGAAGTTGAAAGAAAAATTTTTCCGTCCTACGTCCTTATCAAAATGGTTATGAATGACGATACATGGTATATTGTGCGCAATACAAGAGGCTGCGCAGGTTTTGTAGGCCCCGAGGGTAAACCTGTTCCGTTAACGGAAGAAGAGGTAAGCAAGCTGGGCGTAGAAAAGGTTAAGGTTGAGGTTGCATATAAGGAAGGCGACCTGGTAAATGTAATAGACGGTCCTCTTGAGGGCTTTTCCGGCACAGTTGAATCAGTTGATGCCGAGAATAACAGTGTTCAGGTTACGATTTCTATGTTCGGCCGTGAAACATCTGTTGATTTTGAGCTTGACCAGCTTGAAAAGGTCAGCGATTAATTTAGTAATCAGCGGTATATCCGCATTTTACCGAACGGCGTTTGCCGTTTGAGTGGGAGGAGAAAGCTTCTCCGCCAATTACCACATTATTTAGGAGGAAAAAATTATGGCTCAAAAGGTTGTAGGTTTAATTAAACTTCAAATTCCTGCAGGCAAAGCAACACCTGCACCGCCGGTAGGTCCGGCTCTTGGTCAGCACGGTGTTAACATTATGGCATTCACTAAGGAGTTCAACGAAAGAACAAAGAATGACGCAGGTCTTGTAATTCCTGTTGTAATCACAGTTTACGAGGATCGTTCATTCACATTCATCACTAAGACTCCTCCGGCAGCAGTTCTTATCAAGAAGGCTTGCGGTATTGACAAGGCTTCCGGTGTTCCAAACAAGAACAAGGTTGCTACAATCAGCAAGGCAGATATTCAGAAAATCGCAGAAACAAAGATGCCGGACCTTAATGCTGCAAGCATTGAAAGCGCTATGTCTATGATAGCAGGCACAGCACGCAGCATGGGTATCACAGTAGAAGACTAATTCCCCGTGTGGGAGGAAAAATCCGTTTAACCACTGGAGGTAATTTATAATGAAACACGGAAAAAAATATACAGACGGTGCAAAACTTATTGACCGCACCAATTTATACACATCAAGAGAAGCACTTGACCTTGTTGCACAGACAGCAAAGGCTAAGTTTGACGAAACCGTTGAGGTTCATGTACGTCTCGGTGTTGACTCACGTCACGCAGACCAGCAGGTAAGAGGCGCAGTTGTTCTTCCTAACGGTACAGGTAAAGACGTAAGAGTAGCAGTATTTGCTAAGGGCGACCTTGCAAAGGCAGCACAGGAGGCAGGCGCTGACTTCGTTGGCGACGCTGACCTTGTTCAGAAAATTCAGGGTGGCTGGATGGACTTTGACGTTGCTATCGCATCTCCCGATATGATGGGATTTGTTGGCCGTCTCGGTAAGGTTCTCGGTCCTCGTGGCCTTATGCCTTCACCAAAAGCCGGTACAGTAACAATGGACGTTGCTAAGGCTGTTCAGGAAGCAAAGGCAGGTAAGATTGAGTACCGTCTTGATAAAACAAACATCATTCACTGCCCCATCGGCAAGGTATCCTTTGGTACCGACAAGCTTCTTGAAAACTTCAATGCTCTCCTTGACGCAATCATCAAGGCTAAGCCTGAAGCTTCAAAGGGACAGTATATCAAATCCTGTGCAGTAGCTTCTACTATGGGTCCCGGCGTACGCATCAATCCTAACAGAGTAGGCAGTGCTGCATCAGCAGAATAATATAATTTAAGTATTGACACGAGGTTTTCTTCGTGATATAATACACACGCTGTTCAACCAAAGACAGTAGGTGCCGTTATCGGCGTAAGTTTTACCGCCTACCGAGGAATGAGCATTATGTAATTTATTTGTATGTAATGTTGTGCATTCTCGGTTCTCGGGAATGCACTTTTTGTTTTGGATAACAGCTATCAAGTCCGTTATTTAAGCGGCAAATAATAATGGAGGTAAGCTAAATGCCAAGTACAGCAGTTCTTGAAAAGAAAAAACAGCAGGTTGCTGAGCTTTCTGAAAGAATCAAAAATTCTTGTGCAGGCGTAGTTGTTGATTACAAGGGTATCAACGTAGAGGACGACACAAAGTTAAGAAAAGAGCTTCGTGAAGCCGGCGTTGTATATACAGTAGTTAAGAATTCAATTCTTCAGCGTGCAGCCGAAGATGCAGGCCTTGCTATAGATGATTCTGTTATTGAAGGCACAACAGCCGTAGCAACAAGTGTTGACGATTATGTTGCAGCAGCACGTATTCTTAACACTTATGCAGAAGCACACGATAATTTCTCAATCAAAACAGGTTATCTTGACGGCGAAATTATTGATGACGCTAAAATTGTATCTCTTGCAAAATTACCGTCAAGAGAAGTTCTTCTTGCAACAGTTTGCAGCGTATTCAATGCTCCTATCGCAGCATTTGCCCGTGGTGTTCAGGCAATTGTTGATAAAGGCGGAGTAGAGGCTTGCGCAGGCGAAGCAAAGGCAGAGGAAGTTCCTGCAGTAGAGGAGGCTCCCGCAGAGGAAGCTCCTGCAGCAGAGGAAACAACCGCAGAATAATTTATTTTATCTTATTTAATTTTTACGGAGGAAAGAAAAATGGCATCAGAAAAAGTTACAGCAATTGTTGAAGAGCTTAAAACTCTTACAGTTCTTGAGCTTTCAGAGCTCGTATCAGCAGTAGAGGAAGAATTCGGCGTAAGCGCTGCAGCAGCAGTAGCAGTAGCAGCACCGGCAGAAGGCGGCGCAGCAGCTGCTGAAGAGAAGTCGGAATTTGACGTAGTTCTTACAGACGTAGGCGCTAACAAGATTCAGGTTATCAAGGCTGTTCGTGAAGCAACAGGTCTTGGTCTTAAGGAAGCAAAGGCTATCGTTGACGGCGCTCCTGCAACTGTTAAGGAAGCAGTTCCTACCGCTGACGCTGAGGCTCTTAAAGAGGCTCTCACAGCAGCAGGCGCAACTGTTGAACTTAAATAATTTAGTTTACCTATATATAAGAGGCTGTTTTTACAGTCTCTTATTTTTTTGCGTCAAGACAGGGCATAATTATTTTTGAATACTGCCCGTATTCAAAAATAATTTAACAAAGTATTGGCGGAAAAGATTGTGTCAAAACCATACCGTTACCCTGTGTTGACAAATACGTTAAATTACAGTAAAATTAAAATGTTATGGACTTGTGAAAACCTTGTTTTCAGCGGAATTTTACAGGTCACTAATACCAAAACGGTAGAGAAACAGCACATTATCAGAGGAGAGCAAGAATGCAGTTTGAAAATGAATTAAAACCGTACATTGAGGATAAAGAATTATTATATAATACCAATAAGAATTATCGCCTTAGAAGTGACTATTATGATTCGTATATTTCCTGTGATATTAAAGAAAAAACCATTATGTATGAGGCTTTTTTCGGCAGAGGAATAACCTGTAATCCCGGCGAGCTTTTCAGATTTTTGCTTAACGATCCCCGTTTCAGCGATTGGGAGCATATTTGGTCACTGGAGGAAAGTGAATTCAGGGATGATATTATTGCTCAGTATTCTCAGTACGATAATGTTAAATTTGTTGTGCCCTTTACAAAGGAATATTTTGACGCTTTATCAAGTGCAAAATATTTAATTAATAATAGTACCTGGCAGAATTATTTTTCAAAAAAAGAAGGTCAGGTGGTTGTAAATACATGGCACGGAATTCCGCTTAAAAGCATTGCATACGATGCAGCGACTTCAGATAACAGACCCGATAATATTATAAGAAATTTCTTGTTTAGCGACTATGTTATAAGTCCTGTAGAATTTACCACTGATAATTTTAAAACCGCATTTAAGTTGGACGGAATATTTGAGGGGAAAATTATTGAAGCCGGGTATCCGAGAATTGACGCTACTTTTAATTCAAGCAGACAGAATTTGAAAAAAGAGTTTGAAAAATACGGTGTGGAATACGATGATAATAAAAAATTGATTCTTTACGCACCTACATGGAAGGGCAATAATTTTTCTTCTCCCGATATAACAATAGGTGAGTATGACAAAATACTTGATACAATAAACAGCCATATTGATACCGATGAGTATCAGGTTTTGTTTAAGCCCCATCAGATTGTTTATAAAACAATGGTTCAAAACGGTGTGGTAAAAAAAGAGTATATTCCGGCACAGATTAACACTAATGTCTTATTGGGAGCGACGGATGTATTAATATCCGACTATTCAAGTATTTTCTTTGATTTTCTTGTTACAGGCAGACCTATATATTTTTATGTCCCCGATCTTGAGGAATATAAAACAAGCAGAGGACTGTATTTTTCAATAGAAAATTTGCCCGGTCCTGTAACAAAAGATATTATTGAGCTTGCCCAATGGCTTGAAAATATTGATAATTACAAGCAATTATTTGATTATGCAAATTATGAAAATGCAGTAAAAAAATTTGTATCCAATGATGACGGCAATGCTTGTAAAAGAGTAGTTGATGCTGTTTTCTTTGGTGATGATTCAAATTGTAAAACACTTAAAACCAATAAGAAAAAACTACTTATCCACATGGATATGATTTTGCTTAACGGTATTTCTTTCTCTTTGTTTAATCTTATAAATAACCTTGATACTAATAAATATGATGTAACCTTTTTCTCAAACGGCAGTATGGATATTGCAGCTCCCTATTTGGAAGGCTTTCCTAAGGATATCAGAGTTTTGCTTAGAAACGGTGCAAATCCCGTTAACCCCGAAACCGATGCAAGAAAGGTTTATTGTATAGACAAAGCAATAATCCAGGAGGATAACAATCCCATATTCCCCACTGAATTTTATCAGATGGAATATAATCGTTGCTTCGGTGATGCAAAATTTGACTGTATAATAAATTTCAGCGGATTCAGCGCTTTTTATGCAAATATGTATTATTCGCGTAAAAGCTGCCGTCAATTAATTTGGATGCATAGCGTTATGCAGTCGGAATATAAAAGAGTATCTGACGGTAAATTTGTTTTTAAAGAAAAACTTAACTGTATTTACAAGCTTTATAAATACCTTGATAAGTATGTGTCCTGCTCAAAGACGACGATGCTTGAAAACAGAAGAGATTTGGCAACCGACGAAACCTATGACCGTTTTACCTACGCTAAAAATCTTATTAACGCCCAAAGAGTTCTTGATGGCAGAGATAACAAAAGCATTGTTGAATTTAACGGCAGAGAATATATATATGTCAGTGATAAGGAAAGTGAAACAATTATCCCAAAGCCTAATGATTCCGGCCTTTGCTTTGTTACAGTAGGAAGGCTTGCTTATGGAAAAAACCATGATTTGCTGATTAAAGCCTTTGCAAAATTCTCAAATGATAATCCCGATGCTATGCTTTATATTATAGGTGACGGACCATTAAAATCTCAGCTTAGAAAGCTTATTTCATCATTAAGGCTGACAGACAAGGTTATTTTAACCGGTAATCTTACAAATCCCTTTGCGGTAATGGATAACTGCGACTGCTTTATACTTCCGTCAACGTATGAGGGACAGCCAATGGTTATACTTGAAGCGAGAATTCTCGGACTGCCGATAATCGTATCTAATTTTGCCACCGTTAAAGACAGTATGTACGAAAACGGTCAGTTGGTAATAGGTATGGAAACCGAGGATATTTACGAAGCACTTGTTAAATTTAAAAACGGTCAGGTTCCAAACGAATTTAAGTTTGATTATAAAAGGTATAATGAGGAAGCTATTGCTGAATTTGAGAGCTGTCTTGAATAATGCAGGAGGTAAAAATGTTGGATAATATTAAATCTTCAAGAATTGATTATAAATCATTTATTTATGACGAACCTTTTACCGAGTCTCCTTATTTTTCATACTTAAAGGAGCCTGTTGACAAAAAATCAATTTTGGTTTTGCCAAAGGGAAAAGCCGATATTGAAAATATCAATGAACTCATAAAGAAGCTGAGAAAAAAGAAGTTTAATATATATGCTCTTGATACTGCAAAAAGGCTTATTGAGTATGACGGTGTAATCTACGTAAAAAAGGGCAGCGACGAATATAAAAAGGCGTTTGCCGTGTGCAAGTATATTTATGCTCTTGATATGCTTTATTCGGGCTTTGTCAAAAGAGATGGGCAAATTGTAATTTGTGCGTTGAAGAATATTGACAATCCTGTGAATCTTACACAGCGTATAGGACTTACCTCTTTAATTTCAAAAACCGATTATTTTATTTATCAGCAGAAATATAATTGTATTGAATTTAAAAAGCTTTTGAAAGCCATTGCAAGAGGAAAGCTTAAACCTGCACAGCCCCGGTCCGATGGCAAACAGAATATTTTATTTGAGGTTAACTGTGCAAACGCAGATACCTGTCTTTCAACCTTTGAAAGAGTTTCAAGTGCTATAGATTTTTCAAAATATAATGTTTCTGCCCTAATTCCGTCAAAATATATCAAAGCGTATTCTCGGTTTTTCACCGCTCTTAATCCTAACATAAATATTTTTGTTAAGCGTGGAAAGATTATTGCCGATAAAGAAACAGACAAGAAAGCCAAATTTTTAACAAAAGAAATTTTTTATCTGGAAGACTACAATCGGGTGTTTGACTTTTTCCCTGATTATGTGTTTGACTATGAACGCAGAAAGATGTTTGGCAATTTAAAATTTGATACTGTAATTAATATGGGACACAATGCGTTTTACTGGACCTACCTTGCAAAAAGTCTTTGTAAAAATGTGTATTATCTTGATGTGAATGATTATTACAATTCCAATATGGAAAATCTTTCGGGCAAGGCAAGACTTGCAGGATTTTACGATAGGGTTTATTACCTTTCCGAATATAATTTGGAAAAAGCCTGTTACTATAATCCGGCGCTGGAAAGCAAGGCTCAAGCTGCTGAGTATATTCCGTTGAAGAATTTAGGAGCACATAATGATGCCGAGGAAGTTGAAATTAACGGCAGAAAACGGCTTGTTGCCAAGACTGAAAAAATTGAAGGCTTTGACAGTATGAGTGTTACCACCGTTGATTATTTTGAAAAAGGCGCTTGCTCTTACGTTATAACCGACCCGATGAAATCGTTGCAGGATAATCTTGAACTTGTTGATTATGCCTGTAAGCATGCAGATAAGATTTTAGTGTTTGATTTGTCTATGTGCATACCCAACGGATTTGCCGTTTTTGCAAATGCCATGTATTTTGATTCACACGAAATATATATGTCACTGATTTCAAGGCTTGATAAGTGCTTCGCCTTCAGCGACAGCGATGGTATTATCACCGAGGCAAAGGCTTTTTCAAAGGATGTTATAATCTTTGAATAGTCTATCTCTTGACAATTTGGGGTAATTTTGTTAATATATTTTCAATATTAAAAGGCTGTGATTAAGAGGAGTATTTTGCTTATTTCTTTTAGAGAGTCGTCGGTGGGTGCAAGACGACAGAATGGGCAGAAGAAGGTAGCTTATGAGCCGATCGGGTGAAATATCAGTAGCTCGGTACGTATATCTGCGTTAAGGATTTGAGAGGCATTATTGTAAGATAATGCAATTTGAGTGGTACCACGGATTTTCCGCCTCATTGCCGAGGCGGATTTTTTTGTATAAAAATTAGGAGTTGATAAAATGGCAAAAGAGCTTGAAAAGCAGTATAATCCGGCTGAAGTAGAGGACCGCACATATAAATTTTGGTGCGATAAAAAATACTTTCACGCTAAAAGAGACGAGAATAAAAAAACATATACAATAGTGATTCCTCCTCCAAATATTACAGGACAGCTCCACATGGGACACGCCCTTGATAATACACTTCAGGATATTCTTATCCGCTATCACCGTATGGCAGGATATGATACTCTGTGGCTTCCCGGTACCGACCACGCTTCCATTGCAACAGAGGCAAAAATTGTTGAAGCAATGCGCGAGGAAGGTATTACAAAAGAGGATATCGGCAGAGAAAAATTTCTTGAGCGTGCTTGGGATTGGAAAGAAAAATACGGCGGCAGAATCATTGAGCAGCTGAAAAAAATGGGCTCCTCCTGCGACTGGGACAGAGAACGCTTTACTCTTGACGAGGGATGCAGTAAGGCCGTTAGAGAGGTTTTTGTAAACCTTTATGAAAAGGAGCTTATTTACCGTGGCAACCGTATGGTTAACTGGTGCCCTCACTGCAATACTTCAATTTCCGATGCAGAGGTTGAGTATGAGGAAAAGGAGTCAAATTTCTGGCACCTGCTTTATACAGTTAAAGAAACAGGAGAGCAGCTTGAACTTGCCACTACACGTCCGGAAACTATGCTGGGAGATACTGCTGTTGCAATTAACGGCGACGATCCGCGATATAAGCATCTTCACGGATGTCACGTTATTCTTCCGCTGTTGAATAAAGAAATTCCTATCGTATGTGACGAGCACGCAGATATGACAAAGGGTACAGGCGTTGTAAAAATCACGCCCGCCCACGATCCCAATGACTTTGAGGTAGGTCTGCGCCATAATCTGCCTATCGTAAGAACATTCACCTACGACGGATATATGACCGGCGCAGAGGATAAGGCAAAGGCAGACGAAATCATAAATAACGGAAAAGCTACTCTCAACGAGCCTGAGGTTCTTGACTGCGGAAAATATGCAGGAATGACAACACTTGAGGCGAGAAAGGCAATACTTGAGGACCTGGAAAAAGGCGGTTACATCAAGGAAATTGAGCCTATTAAGCACGATGTAGGTACATGCTACCGCTGTCATACAAATATTGAGCCTATGGTTTCTAAGCAGTGGTTCGTTAAAATGGAGCCTCTTGCAGGTCCTGCCATTGACGCTGTTGAAACAGGCAAAATTAAATTTGTGCCTGAGAGATTTAAAAAGAATTATATGAACTGGATGAGAGGCACAAGAGACTGGTGCATTTCCCGTCAGCTTTGGTGGGGACACAGAATACCTGCTTGGTATTGTGAAGACTGTGGTGCAACAACTGTTTCAAAGGAGGACCCCTGCACCTGCTTAAACTGCGGCAGTAAAAACATTCAGCAGGACCCGGATACTCTTGATACCTGGTTCTCATCTGCACTATGGCCGTTTTCAACTCTCGGTTGGCCTGAGAAAACCGAGGACCTCAAGCATTACTATCCCACAAATACCCTTGTTACAGGCTACGATATTATTGGCTTTTGGGTTAGCCGTATGATTTTCTCCGGTCTTGCTTATACCGATGATATTCCCTTTGATACAGTCCTTATTCATGGACTTGTACGTGATGCCCAGGGCAGAAAAATGTCCAAATCCTTAGGTAACGGTATTGACCCGCTGAAGATTATTGACCAATACGGTGCCGATGCGTTAAGATTTACCCTTGCAACAGGCAACTCACCGGGAAATGATATGCGTTTCTCCGACGATAAGGTTATGGCGTCTCGTAACTTTGCCAATAAATTGTGGAACGCCGCACGCTTTGTTCTTATGTATCTCGGCGAGGATTATAAGTATAACGGACTTCCTAAGGATTTGCTTATTGAGGATAAATGGATTATTTCAAAGGTAAATACTCTTGCAAAGGATGTTACCGATAACCTTGAAAAATACGAGCTTGGCATAGCCGTACAGAAGCTTTACGATTTTATCTGGGATGTTTTCTGCGATTGGTATATTGAGATTGCCAAAATCAGA
>CAMFRO010000004.1 GCA_945982035.1 uncultured Clostridia bacterium
GTAGCGTCTCGTGGGCTCGGAGATGTGTATAAGAGACAGTTTATATATTATTATAAGTAATATGTAATATTATGTAAAATGGAAGTACTGTGTAATGAACATTTTGATTTGCGGCCTTGGATTAATAGGCGGCAGCCTGGCAAAAGCATTAAAAAAGAACACATCTTATAAAGTATTAGGCTGGAACAGAACAAAATCCGTTGCCGAAAAGGCACTTGATGAGGGTGCGGTTGATGAAATCGGCGAGCTTGAGGATTTAATTCCAAAGGCAGATGTGACTGTAATTAATTTTTATCCAAAGTCAATTGTACCTTTTATACTTGAGCATAAGGACTTGTTTAAAAAGGATTCTATCGTAACAGATTCCTGCGGAATTAAAACTGAAATCTGCCGAGAAATGGAAAAGTATGATTTAGATTTTTACTTTATTGGCGCCCATCCTATGGCAGGCCGAGAGGTTGGCGGTTATGATAATAGCCTTGACAATTTGTTTGACAATGCAAGCTTTATTTGTACTCCTACCGAGTCAACGCCGAGAAATAAAACAGACGCCCTTGTTGGTATTGCACAGAATATGGGCTTTGCAAGAACAGTTGTTACCACACCGGAGCATCACGACGAAATGATTGCATTTACCTCACAGATTGCTCATGTTCTTGCATGCTCATACGTACTATCTCCGCTTGCTCCTATGCACGAGGGATACTCTGCAGGCTCCTACCGTGATGTAAGTCGTGTTGCACGAATTAATGCGGATATGTGGACAGAGCTTTTCATAGCAAACAAGGAACCTCTTGTAAGAGAAATTGACGATCTTGTTTCAAATCTAATGCAATTTAAATATAATATCGTCAACGAGGACGAGGAGGCACTTAGAGCGCTAATGGAAAAGGGCAACAGAATCAAGGAGGAAATAGGATAATGAAAAAGCTGAGAGTAAATGTTGCTCAGGGATACGATATTTTGATTGGCAAAGGACTCCTTAATGATTTTGTCGGATATGTTGATGATATATGCAAGGCTAAAAAGGTTTGCTTAATCAGCGAAACAAATGTTTATCCCCTTTACGGACAGGACATTCATAATCAGCTTGAAAATAGAGGATACAAGGTTTTTGATTTTGTTTTTCCTGCCGGAGAGGAGTCAAAAAAGCCTCAAACCGTTATTGAAATGGTTGAATTTATGGCTGAAAACGGACTTACACGAAATGATATTGCCATTGCCTTAGGCGGCGGTGTTTGCGGAGATATGGCAGGATTTGCCGCCGCAATTTATCTTAGGGGTATTAAGTTTGTACAAATCCCAACATCGCTTTTGGCGCAGGTTGATTCCTCCGTGGGCGGTAAAACAGCGGTGGATTTGCCCCAAGGCAAAAACCTCTGCGGTGCATTTCATCAGCCGAGCCTTGTACTGATTGACCCGAACACACTTGACACACTGTCAGACCATTTTTTTGCAGACGGTATGGCTGAGGCTATAAAAATGGGATGCATCAAAAGCGAGTCCCTGTTTGAGCTTATTGAACAAAAGGATGTCAAAGAGAATATTGAAGATATAATTTATCAGTGCGTTAGCCTTAAGGCAGGCGTTGTTGAGCGTGACGAAAAGGAGCACGGGGAAAGAGCGTTGCTGAACTTCGGTCACACACCAGGTCACGCTATTGAAAAGCTGCATAATTTTAAAACCGTATCCCATGGTGAAGCAGTGGGAATGGGTATGGTGCTTATTTCCTCAGTCGGTGAAAGCTTAGGCATAACGCCTAAGGGCACCTCTAAAAGAATTGCAGACATTCTTATTAAAAATAATTTACAGACACAGGATAATCACTCTGTTAAGGAAATTGTAAGCGCAATGAGTGCGGACAAAAAGCGAACAGGGGAGGGCATTAATTTTATAATGCTTCATTCTGTGGGTAACGGATTTATTTATCCTGTTGAAAATGAAAATATACCAAAGATGTTTGGAGTAGAATAAATGAGTAAAGTTTCTATAAGTCGTTCAAAATTAAACGGAAATATTACTGCACCGCCGTCAAAATCAGCGGCACACAGGGCATTGATATGCTCATACCTTGCAGGGGGAGGAACAGTTTCTCCCATAATAAATTCAAAGGATATGCAGGCAACGCTGGGCGTTATTGACGGCTTAAAAGACAAATCACCACGTGTTCACTGTATTGAAAGCGGTTCAACCCTTCGCTTTATGATTCCCGTAGCCGCCTCTTTAGGCAAGTCGGTTACTTTTACAGGTGAGGGCAGTCTGCTTAAAAGAACTGTGGGAGAATACGTTGATTTACTGCCACAGCACGGCATTACTGTTAAAAGCGACGGCTATCTACCGTTTACAATCAGCGGTCAGCTTCAAAACGGTAATTACGAGGTTGACGGTAATGTCAGCAGTCAGTACGTAACCGGATTGCTTCTTGCACTTGCAAATCTACAAGGGGACAGTGCAATTGTGCTTAAAACACCCCTTCAATCAAAGCCCTATGTTGATATGACTGTAAAAATTATGAATGATTACGGCGTGCGAGTTGTGGAGACGAATTTCGGATACCTTATTAAAGGCTCCCAAAAATATCAGACTCTTGACTATAATGTTGAGGGTGATTGGTCCCAGGCGGCATTTTTCATGGCGGCAGGTGCAATATGCGGAGATGTTACCGTGTCGGGACTTGATTTGAAATGTGCCCAAGGCGACAGATATATCATTGACGTGCTGGCAAATTTCGGTGCGGATATAGTTGTTGAGGGTAATCAGGTTCATTGCAAGCAAAGTGAACTTAAGGGCATAGAGGTTGATGTTACAAATATACCCGACCTTGTACCGATAATCGCCGTTACGGCGGCATTTGCAAACGGTCAAACCGTTATAACCGGCGGCGAAAGACTGCGTTATAAAGAATCTGATCGGATTACAAGCGTTGTTACTAATCTTGAAAAAATGGGCGTTGATGTTATTGAACAGCCGGACGGTATGATTATTAACGGCTGCGGCGACGTTTTCGGCGCTAAGCTTGACGGATTTAACGACCACAGAATTGTTATGGCGTTTTCCGTTGCGGCACTTGGAGCCTATGGAAAAACGGAAATAACCAACGCTGAAAGCATTAATAAATCATATCCTCAGTTCTTTGAGGATTATAATTCCTTGGGAGGTAAAGCAGATGTCATCTGTGATACTGAATAAAATTAAATTGTCTGTTTTCGGCGAAAGTCACGGTAACGGCATTGGCTGTGTAATTGACGGCTTGCCTGCCGGGGTAAAGCTTGATTTTGACAAAATATATAAGGATATGGCAAGGCGCGCTCCCGGTAAGGATTTGACATCTACGCCGAGGCTTGAAAAGGATATTCCCAATGTGATTTCCGGCGTTCTTAACGATACAACAACAGGCGCACCCCTTGCTATGATTATTGAAAATACAAATACCCAAAGCGGTGATTATTCAAATTTGATGACCGTTCCAAGACCATCTCATAGTGACTATCCTGCCTATATAAAATATAACGGCTATAACGATATACGAGGCGGCGGTCATTTCAGCGGCAGACTTACGGCTCCGATAGTGTTTGCCGGTGCTGTTGCGAAGCAGGTTTTAATGCAAAAAGGAATTACTGTCGGCGCTCATATTAAGCAAATCGGAAGCATTAAGGATACTGCGTTTGATATGAATAATATTAGTGCCGATGAGCTTAATACTCTTGCTTCAAAAAGCTTTTCTGCAATTAATGCGGAAGCAGAGCTTGCAATGCGTGCAGAGATTGAAAAATTCCGACTTGAGCAAGACAGCGTCGGCGGTATTATAGAATGTGCCGCAGTGGGATTGCCGGTAGGACTTGGCGGCAATATGTTTGATACGGTGGAGAGTACCCTTGCTCCGATACTGTTTGGTATTCCTGCCGTTAAGGGTGTTCAGTTCGGACTTGGATTTGATTTTGCCGATAAAAATGCAAGCCAAGTTAATGATGAATATGAGGTTAAGGATGAAAGAGTTACACTTCTTTCAAATAATAACGGAGGTGTTCTCGGTGGTATGACCGACGGTGCACCGCTGGTATTTTCGGTTGTAATTAAGCCTACGCCGTCTATTTCAAAGCCTCAGCGAAGTGTTAATCTTCAAACCATGAAAAATGAAACACTTATAATTAGGGGTCGTCACGATCCCTGTATCGTTGCGAGAGCCGTGCCCGTTGTTGAAGCGGCGGCAGCTTTGGGAATACTTGATTTAATGATGTAAAAGGAAAGCATAATTAAATGGATCTTTTAGGACTTAGAAAAGAAATTGACGAAATTGATGAACAGCTTATTCCGTTGCTTTTAAAGCGAATGGATATATCAAAGCAGGTTGCTCAATATAAGGTTGAAAGAGGCATACCTGTTTTAAACGAAAAAAGAGAGCAGGAAATTCTTGACAATGTTGCTGAAAAATGCGGAGAACAGGGCAATACTATAAAAACAGTGTTTTCCGCCACAATGGATGCGTCAAGAGCACTTCAGCATAAAATTATCGGCGGAGGAAAGGAGCTGCGAGATAAAATTAATAATGCATCTCGTGAGAAAAGTCTTACTGCCAACGGCGAGCCCATCGCCTGTCAGGGCGTTGACGGCGCATACAGCGGTAAGGCGGCTAATGCTTTGTTCCCCGACTCTCCTGTTAAATTTTTTAAGCAGTTTGAGGATGTTTTTGAGGCAGTAAATCAAAATAAAGCAAAATTCGGAATAATCCCTGTTGAAAATTCTACGGCAGGCTCCGTTCACGAATCCTACGACTTAATTATGAAGTACCGTTTTTATGTGGTAGGTGCCTATGATTTAAAGATTGACCACTGCCTTTGCGCAATGCCTGATACAAAATATGAGGATATTGAAAATGTTTATTCTCATCCCCAGGCTTTGAGTCAGTGTAATGATTTTTTGAAATCATTTGATTTTACGGGAATTAACTTTACTAATACTGCCGCAGCGGCAAAGTACGTCAGCGAATGTGGTAAAAAGAATGCTGCCGCTATTTGCAGTGAAAGTGCAGCTAAAAAATACGGACTTAAAATTATCAAAAAAGGTATTCAAAATATTTCTAATAATCAAACCCGTTTCATAGTAATTTCTAAGAGCCTTGTTATAGATGATGATGCAAATAAGATATCCCTTATTTTTACCGTATCTCATACCACCGGCTCTCTGTATAGAGTTTTAGGCAGATTTTCAATGTCGGGACTTAATCTTACAAAAATAGAATCACGTCCGATTGCAAACGGTGAATTTAGGTACTTTTTCTATGTGGATGTTCAAGGCTCGGTAAGAGATGAATCTACAATGGATTTACTGTGTGCCCTGTCGGACGAACTGCCCGATTTCTCGTTTTTGGGCAATTATTATGAAAAAAACTAACAATATTTAATCGGATTTGAGTGTGCAGTGATGAAAAAAAGCAAACGTCATCAGACAAACTTAATATCTAATATTATTATTCTCGTTACTGTGGGGCTTATTGTGGTGCTTGGAATAATGCTTTATAATCACGTTAAGCTTGAAACGCGTTTTTATACTTTAATTAACTGGCTTACAAAGATAGATAACGCCGTTGCAAACCTTGACAGTCATACGGAAATAATTATATGTATTTTTGCTTTGTATATTGCAAAATGTCAGTTGCCCATACCGCTTAGCTTTTTGTGTGTAATATCCGGTATGGTATTTCCCATAAATCAAGCAATAATTATCAATGTAATTTGTATTTTGTTCTTCTTTACCGTCAAATATATTGAGGGTATGTGGATTGGCGGCGGCTGGGCAGGTATGATACTGAATATTAAAAAGATTAAGTTCATACGTGACTGGATTCATTTTAAGGGTAACGGGAATCCCTACGTTTTGTTTGTTACGAGGCTGATACCGTTTATACCTCTCGGTATGGTATCAAAATATTACGGCTCAATGAAATACGATTATATATATTATTGCTGCCTTAGTATTGTGGGCTTTGCCCCGAGGCTTTATATATATACCAAGCTGGGAGCGGCGTTTACAAATCCGTTTTCGGCACAGTTCCTAACGCTGTTAATAATTATTGTGGCGTTTTCGGGTATTACAAGCTTGGTGTTCAATATTTTCTACGGCAGAAAAATGCGTCAGATGACGCAAACGCTGTTAATTTACAGCGAAAAAGGCAAATATAGAATTGTTCTTTAAGTGGAGGGAATTATGAAAGCAAAAGAATTAATTTCAGCATTAAGAAACGGGGAGTTTGACGGCGCATTAAAATCTGTTTATGTTGCCGACAGTGCCGTTATTAAGCAGAGAGAGAGGTATGCACAGACAGTTGAGGATTTCGGTGAATTGTTTGGCTGGGACAGAGAGGTAAGCGTTATGTCTGCCCCCGGCAGAACTGAAATCTGTGGAAACCATACCGACCATAATAACGGCAAGGTTTTGGCTGCGTCTATTAATCTTGACGCTATTGCGGTTGTCAGCCCCAACAGTGACAATACTATTCGTGTTAAGTCAAAGGGACACAAGATTAATATTGTTGATTTATCCGACCTTGAACCAAACGAAGCAAATTACGGCCATTCAACTGCTATGGTGCAGGGCGTCGCCGCAGGAATTAAAAATCTCGGATTTGAAGTATCGGGATTTGATGCCTGCACAACATCCGATGTAATGGGTGGTTCCGGTCTTTCATCCTCAGCAGCATTTGAGGTTCTTTTAGGCACGGTTTTGTCATATCTCTTTAATGACGGAAAAATTGATGCTGTTGATATTGCAAAGGTTGCACAGTACAGTGAAAACGTATTTTTCGGCAAGCCCTGCGGTCTTCTTGATCAAATGGCATCCTCTGTGGGAACATTTGTTACAATAGATTTTAAATCAACGGAAAGCCCTGTAATCAAAAAGATTGATTTTGATTTTTCAAAATCCGGCCACAGCCTTTGTATTGTTGATACCGGCGGAAATCACTCTGACCTTACCGATGACTATGCCGCAGTAAGAGGCGAGATGGAGTCGGTTGCTCAGGCGATGGGTAAAAATGTGCTTAGAGAGATTACATACGAGGAATTTATGAAAGCACTTCCTCAGATTAAGGACAAGGTAAACGATAGGGCAATTCTTCGTGCAATTCATTTTTACAATGAAAATAAGCGAGTTGATAACGCCGTACAAGCTCTTGAAGGCAATGATTTTGAAGCCTTTAAGCAGATTATACTTGACTCAGGCAGATCATCATATATGTATAACCAAAACGTATATACCCCTAAAGCACCTACCGAGCAGAAGCTTTCTCTTGCACTTGCAATCAGTGATGAAATACTAAGAGGAAAGGGCGCATTTCGTGTTCACGGAGGCGGCTTTGCAGGAACAATTCAGGCTTTTGTGCCAAACGATTTGCTTGATGAATATAAAACCGTAATTGAAAGCGTGTTCGGTGAAGGCAGCTGTCACGTTCTTATAATTCGTCCCGTAGGCGGAACAAGGGTAATCTGACAGGATTTTACGAAAAAGAGGGAATTGGTATGAAATATGTTTTTATTGTTAATCCTATTGCCGGAAATGATGACAAAGCAAAGATATTTTCAAGAATTAAATCTACATTTCGCTTGATTGACGATGAAATGATAATTGAAGAAACTCACGCTCCCGGTGATGCAAAGCGCATATCCTCCGAATATAGCGAAAAATTCGGCTCCGACTGTGTAATTGTGTCCTGCGGCGGCGACGGTACTGTTCACGAAATTGCAAACGGTCTTGCCGGTACAAATACTCCTTTGATGGTTATCCCTTTAGGCACCGGCAACGATTTTGCAAAAAAAATTTACGGTACAAAAAAAATCAACGTGGAAAATGTAATAAAGTCCTTTGGACTATATAACGGCAAATTGAGATATGACGTTAAGCCCATTGACCTTATTGATTATAACGGTGAAAAATGCATAAATGTTATGTCCTTCGGTCTTGATACTCTGGTTGAAACCATAGGCAGAAAAATTGCCGCAAAGGTTCCGTCATTGGGCCATCAGGCATATAATTTGGCTGTTGTACCTGTAATAACAAAGCCTCTCCATTATAATATCAGCTACGATATTACATGCTTTGATAAAGCTACAGGCACCGATTATCAAATGCAGGAAAACAACAAGGATTATGCCTTGTTTGCAATATGCAACGCCAGCTATTACGGCGGCGGCTTCTGTCCTGCACCTAATTCTCTTTTAGATGACGGACTTCTTGATTATGCTCTTGTTGACGGGACAAGACTTTCTAAGATTATTTCCTTAATTCCCAAATATGCAGCAGGCACCGCCAACGAAGAAACAGGCAAAGGCATTATTCATAATGGGTACATAAAAAGCGGACGTATTTGGATGGAGGACGGTTCACCTCTTCTCGGCAACTGCGACGGTGAGAATTTTGATTACAACGAGGTTGACTTTAAGGTTGAGCCGAAAAGCCTTAAGCTGTGCTTTATTAAGGATTAATATAAAATCCTAAAAGGAGATTTTTATGAAGGTAAGAGCAAAAAAAGCGCTTAAAATATTTTTAATAATTTTGCTGTGCCTGATTATTGCAATAGTAGGCTCCGCAGGTGTTTTTGCTGCGGTTTACAAGCCTGCGCTGACTCTTGATTTTTCGCAAAAAACAGGTCAGGTTACATCCGGTGCGTCGGGTTATCTGTATGGTATCGCACAGGACGGTGTTCCCAGTAGGGAAATGTGTGAAAGTGTGGATATATCCACGTCTTCTCAAATGGTAACTGATGGGCTTCAGCACCCGATTGGTGACATCAGCGACGTATATGCCTCCCTTGATAATACCGATTACAATGTGGTATATCTTCAGGATGTTTACGACACATGGTATTACAAAAAAGATGAAATTATGAGGCAGCGTCAAAACGGCTCCTACGACTGGCAGAAAATGATTACCGAGGATTATCTGCCTAAGGTTAAGCAGTCTGTGCAAAAGCTTTCAAAAGCTGAATATTCAAGCAAGGTTGTTTACTGCCTATATAACGAGTGCGACAACGGCGTATGGTTCGGTGAAACAAAGAAAACCGACGATGAAAACAATGAATACGGCGTTTACTGCGAGTATAATGAAAAGGGCAGGGATAATTTCAATTCAGCATGGAAGCAGACCTACGAGCTTGTTAAATCAATAAATCCGGATGCTTTGATAGGCGGTCCCGGATTTTGCGATTACGACAGTGATGAAATCGGATATTTTATGACCTTTTGTGCAAAAAACAATTGTGTTCCCGATATTATGATTTATCACGAGCTGGGCGAAGGCTCTGTGTATTATTGGCAGGACCATGTGAATGATTACAGAAGCATTGAAAAATCTCTTAAAATCAGCGAAATTCCTATTATTGTTACCGAGTACGGACGTATGCAGGATAACGGCTATCCCGGTGAAATGATTAAATATATCACCCAAATTGAAACGTCAAAGGTTTACGGTGATAACGCTTATTGGCGCCTTGCCGATAATCTAAACGATGTTTGTGCCGATGATAACAGCCCCAACGCAAATTGGTGGCTTATGCGATGGTATGCAGATATGCAGGGACAGACTGTTAAAGGCGAATATCACGATATAATGAAATCCGACTTCAAAAAGTCAATTAAGCAGCACAAAAAGCTGAATTATAAAGGATTTATGGGTATTGCATCAATAACCGACGCAGAGGATGAAATTAATATTATTTGTGGCGGCGGTGACGATGATGCAAGAGTGGTCCTTAAAAATTTAAGCAAAACAAAGCTTAACGGAAAAACTGTTGAAATTAATATTGAGCAGACTGTTTATAAAGGTCTTTACGGCGTTGTGAATAGTCCCGTTGAGATAAAAAAATATTCCGCAAAGGTAACAGGCGAGGATTTAATTATTGATTTGAGCAATATGGACGAGGCGAACGCCTATCATATTGTGATTAAGGAGGCTGATGAAACAGCAGTTTCAGCTTATGAAAACACCTCCTTGCCTCAAAGGTATGAGTTTGAGGATGGCGAAATTTTAGGTAACGCTTATACCTATGAAAGCTACTGTCCTGCCTCCGGTGAGGAAGAAAATCTTGTAGGCGGTATGGAAAAAGACGGTGATGGCGTTGAAGTTACAGTAAATGTTGCCGAAAGCGCAATTTACGACTTGGACTTCGTTTACGGAAATTCCAACGACGGCAAAGAGGATGAAAACGGCAGACTAAATCCTGATGACAGAAAAACCTCTATTTCAAATTTGACAATAGACTCGAATGAACAGCAAATAAACTTTGCCAATACAATTAAAAGCGAATATACCTCCTGCCAAAGTCTTAGCGTAAAGCTAAAAGCAGGGGATCATAAAATAAAAATTACTCATAACACAGGCACAATAGTTCTTGATTCTCTGATAGTTACCTTGCATCAGCAAAGTGATTCGCCTGAAAATATTACGGTTCTTTACGATGCAGACAGAACTACCGATACTAATAAATCGTTTATTGCCATTGCACCGAAGGATAGCTATTACAGTATTACAACACCTTTAAATATTGTTGAAATGACGGTGGGCTCATCAAAAATTACCACCAACGAAATCGGTGCTGCAACTGTATATTTAAAGCGTGGTATTAATTATATTGATGTGGCTACAAATCAAGATGCAGTGCCTACTATATCGGAGTTTGACGATAACAATGCGTCGGTTATATCTCTTACGCCTAAGCAGGCAAAGCTATCCGGCGGTGCAAGGCTTAAGAAAAATTCAACGGCTTTTGTTGATGGCAAAGTACAAAGCCTTGATTATATTTCGTCAATAAGCAGTAAATCCGGTAAGGCGGTATATGATTTTAAAGCCTCAAAAGCCGGTGCCTATAAGGTGACTGTACTTTATTCAAATAACGATGAAGGCGGAGACCACGACTACAATGTTGATTTAATTGAACGGTATGTTACGGTTGATGTTAACGGCAAAAAGCAGAATGTTTACTGCCGCAACACTTACTCCTGGGATACCTATAAAACTGTTACATTTACGGTAAATTTGAAAAAAGGCGAAAACAAAATCGTTCTGTCAAACGATGGCTCAAACAAATTTAATAACGTCGATACCTCGACGCCCTATATTTCATTAATTACCCTAAATCCTGCCCAGCAGTAAAATAGCAAAAAAATAACGGTGCAGATTAATACAGTCTGCACCGAAAATTTTACAGCTTTTTGCTAACGTATAAGGGCAAAGCCTAAATCAATAACGCCTCCGAGAATTTTGGAGGTTTTGTGCATGCCCAAGGTTTCCGTAATCCAAAGAATAAGCAGCGCAACAAGAATTGCAATAATCATAGCCTCTTTGCTCATTTTGATAATTCCTCCAATCGGTTACATAATAATTATATAATAACTCACAATATTTATTATATACAATTTTTAAAATAAATCAATACTAAACAGTTATTTTTTATTCAACTTGACGGAAATAAAAAAATATACAAATTTACGTTGAAAATTTGCGGTTATTGCATTATAATATCAATTAAAGAATTAATAATGGGGGAATTTGGTTATGAATCCGATTCTTATGGCAACAAGCATAACTCCCGACACAAGCTTGGGCTTTACATCTACTGTTGTAATTTCAGGAATAGGGATAGTAGTATTAATCCTTGTTATTTTGATTATAGTGTTCCAGCTGTTCGGAGCAGGAATGTCTAAATCCCAGGCTGCTGCTAAAAAAAGAAAAGCAAAAAAGCTTGAAGAACAAATGAAGGCTGACGCCGCCGAAGCTTCGGCTGCTGCATCCTCTCCTGCACCGGCTCCTGCCCCTGCACCGGCAGTGCAAGGCGGAATCAGCGGCGAAATCGTTGCGGCTATAAGTGCCGCCGTGTATGCTATGGAGGGCGAGGGCGCAAGCGTTACTTCAATAACACCTGTTGCATCAGCGGCTGTCGCCGTTCCTGCAATGAGGAAAAATCCGATTACCGTTAGAAACCCCTGGGCACAGGCGGCGGTAACGGAGAATATCAGACCTTTTTAGGAGGACTAATAAATGTCAGAAATATTACAGGGCGTATGGCAGGCTATCTCAAGCATATTTGCCAACAGCGGTTACGCCTATTTCTTCACAAACCAGGATGGTTGGAAAAACCTTGTAATGCTTTGCGTTGCATTTTTCTTCCTGTGGCTGGGAATTAAAAAAGGCTTTGAGCCTTTGCTTATGATACCTATTGCTTTCGGTATGCTTTTGGCAAATCTGCCCGGTGCAAATCTTGCGGTTCAGTATCACGATTTGGCAGGATTCTTTGATTTGCTTAAAGGCAGAGGAGAATTTGTAGGCTGTACGCCGGGACTTATGGATTTTCTGTATTTCGGTGTAAAGGCGGGAATTTATCCTCCGCTTATTTTCCTGGGTATCGGTGCAATGACCGATTTCAGCTCGCTTATTGCCAATCCTAAATCATTTATTTTGGGTGCGGCGGCGCAGTTCGGTATTTTCTTCACTTATATCGGTGCGATTCTTTTAAAATTCACACCTGCACAGGCCGGTTCAATTGCTATTATCGGCGGTGCTGACGGACCTACGGCAATATTTGTTACGTCCCAGTTAGCACCCGAGTTATTGGGTACTATCGCCGTGGCGGCGTACTCGTATATGGCACTTGTTCCTGTAATCCAGCCCCCTGTTATGAAGCTTCTTACAACCAAGAAGGAGCGAAGCGTTGTAATGGATGGATTACGTCCCGTATCAAAGCTTGAAAAAATACTTTTCCCCATTATGGTAACAGTTATTGTTTCCTTGCTTCTTCCGGATGCGGCTTCTCTTGTAGGTATGCTTATGCTCGGTAACCTGCTTAAGGAAAGCGGAAGAACGGAGCGTATTGCAAAAGCGGCTCAGAACGAATTGATGAACATTGTTACAATTCTTTTGGGTATTTCAGTAGGTGCTACAACATCTGCTAAATCATTCCTTAATCTTAAAACCTTGGGAATTGTTGCTCTCGGTCTTGCGGCATTCGTTCTTGGTACTGCCTGCGGTGTTCTGTTCGGTAAGCTTATGTATATCTTCTCTAAGGGCAAGGTTAATCCGCTTATCGGCTCAGCCGGTGTATCGGCAGTTCCTATGGCAGCCCGTGTAAGCCAGAAGGTTGGACAAAAGGAAAATCCGTCAAACTTCCTGCTTATGCACGCTATGGGTCCCAACGTATCAGGCGTTATCGGCTCAGCAGTTGCGGCAGGTGTATTGCTTACACTTCTTAAGTGATTTTAAAATAAACAAAAGGGCGGTCTGTCAAATCAAACCGTCCTTTTATTTTGCTTGCGAAAAAAGGATTTTTGTTATGAATAAAGATGCTGTAAAACCAAATAAAGAACAACAAAGAGTAATTGATACCCTTGACGGTCCTGTGCTTGTTGTTGCCGGCGCAGGAACAGGCAAAACCGCCACAATAGTTAAAAGAATTGAGCATATCATCAACGATTTATATGCAAGGCCGTGGCAGGTGCTTGCCATAACCTTTACCAACAAGGCGGCAGGCGAGCTAAAGGAAAGGCTTGCAGACACTATCGGTGACGAGGCAGGGGATATATGGGCATATACCTTTCATTCAATGTGTGCCCGTATTTTGCGTCGCTTTGCTGATAGGCTTGGATACACCGAGCATTTTACGATTTATGATACCGATGACCAAAAGAGAGTTATGAAAAGATGCCAAAAGGCACTTGGTATTGAAGATAAATTTCTTAATCACAGGTCAATTCTTGCGGAAATCAGTCACGCAAAGGATAGCTTAATCGGTGTTAAAGAGTATAAGGCAACCACCGCCAATGATTTTAGAAAGGCTAAAATTGCCCAGTGCTACGAAATGTATCAGCAGGAGCTTTTACGCAGTGATGCTATGGATTTTGACGATATGATTTTTAACACCGTGCGCCTGCTCAAAGAAAATGAAGACGTGCTTGAATTGTATCAAAATCAGTTTAAATATGTTATCGTTGACGAATATCAGGATACAAGCTACGCTCAGTATATTCTTACATATCTGCTATCGGGAAAGTGGCATAATATCTGTGTAGTAGGCGATGATGATCAGAGCATTTACCGCTTTCGCGGTGCAACAATAGAGAATATTCTGAGATTTAAGGAGCGCTACGAGGATGAGGGATTAAAGGTTATCCAGCTTGAGCTTGCGGAAAATTACCGTTCTATGCAAAATATTCTCAATGCCGCAAACGCAGTAATCGCCAATAATAAAACACGACTTGCCGATAAAAAGCTTCGTTCATATTCCGGTAAGGACGGCGATAAGGTTGTGCTTTATACCGCTGACAACGAAATGGAAGAGGCACAGTTTATTATTGATGAAATAACGGAAAATGTTAAATGCGGCAGAAGCTATAAAGACCATGCTGTGCTTTACAGAATGAATGCCCAGTCACGAAATATAGAAATTATGATGGCAAAATCGGGTATATCATATAAGATTATAGGTGGTAACAGATTCTTTGACCGTAAGGAAATAAAGGATATTATCTCTTATTTTGCCGTAATTAACAATACCGCAGACAACGTAAGGCTTCAGCGTATTATTAATGTTCCAAAGCGTGGAATCGGCGATACAATGATTAATTATATCCTTGAAATTGCAGCGGCCAATAAAATGACCGCATTTGACGTGTGCAAGCACGCCGATGAATTTCAAAAGACCGCCCGCAGTGCGAAAAAGCTGAAGGAATTTTGCCAAATGATAGAGAATTTTCAGCTTTGCATTGAGGAGGGTATGAGCGTTAACGATTTACTTCAGGAAATTCTTGATACTACAAAATATTTTGAATATCTTGACGAGGAGGACCCCCAGAAGGCAGAGGACAGAAAAAACAATGTCAGCGAGCTTTCGTCAATGTTTTTGAAATATCAGGAGGAGGACGAGAATTTTGATTTGTCCGTATTCCTTGAGGACGTTGCCCTTGTGTCCGATATTGACTCATATAATGAAAATGACGACTGCGTTGTACTTATGACTCTTCATTCCGCTAAAGGCTTGGAATTCCCGGTGGTGTTTATTCCCGGTATGGAGGAGGGCATTTTCCCCGGTAATCAGAGTATGTACAGTGACGAGGATTTAGAGGAGGAACGCCGTCTTGCTTATGTGGGTATAACCCGTGCGAAAGAAAAGCTTTATCTCATAAATGCACGCAGACGTATGCTTTACGGTACAACCTCACGCAATATGCCCTCAAGATTTTTAAGAGAAATTCCCGTTTCTGTCACCGAGGACAGAACTGTAAGTGCTTATTCATCAGGCAGCCTTGGCAGCTCCTCATACGATTCAATGTCACATTTCGGCACACCGAAAAAAGCAAGCCCTTACAGTAAATCAACAAAAATCGGAGAGGCGACAAAAAGCAGTAATACAGCTCACAGCTTCGGTCAGGCAGGCAATACAAAGCAAAATGTTACCGTGGCTTATTCCGTTGGTGATACTGTACGCCATAAGTCCTTTGGTACAGGCGTAGTTTTGTCTATTCAGCCTATGGGCAACGATACTCTTTTGGAGGTTGCCTTTGATAAAGCCGGTACAAAAAAGATGATGGCAAACTTTGCCCGCCTTGAAAAGCTATAACATCAATATATAAAACATATTGTATTGACAATTTGAAATCACCTGAATTTTAATTTGTGTTGTCAAAAATAAAACTCCTTCATAGTATATAACGAAGTGTACTTCAATACTTATAAAGGAGTTTTTATTATGCCTGAAAGCACAGCAGAAAACTGTGAAAGACGTATAAAAGAGGCAGTTTGCATAGACACAAAGCGGATTTTTGATTCCTGTGTCAGCAAAGATTGCCTTGAGGATTTAAGGGTAACGTTTTTCGGTCCGTCTCAACGGCTTATTGATGAGGCTGTTACGGTAAAATGCAGGGACTGCACTATAAAAGCAGTGGGAATTGATGTGGAGGAAGTGCCTTTTAACAGGGGATTTTACAGCGTTACCATTAATTTCTATTTCAAGCTGAGATTTGATACTTATTCTGCACCCTGTACGGTGCCGAGGATGGCAGAGGGTTACGCTCATTTTGAAAAGAAATGCATACTCTACGGCTCAGACGGAGACGTAAAAATTTTTACATCAAACCCTGTGTCCGAGCATCTTGACTGCCCTGAGGCACCTCAGTATTCTAACCCGGTAGCAAAGGTGCAGGCGGTTGATCCCGTTGTTCTCAGTACGGATATTATTGAGTGCTGTGACTGTCATATTCCCTGTGTAACATCATTCCCACGGTCAATTTTGAAAAATTGTGAAGATACTGTAATACCTACGGAATGTACAAAAGCAGTGGTTGTAACTCTCGGACTGTTCTCAATAGTTCAAATGGAGCGAGATGTTCAGCTTCTCATCCCGGCATACGATTATTGCATACCTGACAGAGAGTGTAATTGCAACACAACAAGTCCTTGCGAAACCTTCCGTAAAATTGAGTTTCCTGTGGACGAATTTTTCCCCGTTGATAAGGATGACCGTACCTGCAAGCCCTGTAAAAACGGCGAAGACGACGATTGACACGAACAAATAATTTATAAAAAACGGCTTCCCGTGGGATTAACCTTGAGGGAAGCCGTTTTTCAATCAAACGCCGGATAAGTTCTGCGGTAAAGTGAATTTATCCTTCTGAAATACTCGCTGTCAATGCTATCAATGGTGTCGGCGGTTGTTCTGAAACGCCAATTTTTTTCGGGTACGCCGGGTATGTTCATTCTTGCGTCACTGCCAAATCCGCACATATCTTGAAGCGCAATTATGGCTGTGTTGGAGGAGCTTTTCCACACCGCCTCAATAATTTTGCGGCAGGATTTGGAATAATAACCGCCCTCGCCCCAGTTGTCGCCTTCAAAGCCTGCATAATCAAGAGCAAACCTGCGCTCCTTTTCGCTTGCCTCCCACAACCAGCCTAAAATGGTGTTGTTGTCGTGGGTGCCTACATAATTAACCGAATTTGCACAAGCATTATGGGGAAGATGAGATGAGTCAGCGTTGGGGTCAAAGCCGAACTGAACCACCTTCATTCCGGGAAATCCCGTGTCCTCAAGAAGCTTTACAACATCCTCACCGAAAACACCCAAATCCTCGGCGATAATCGGTGCCTCGCCAAACACATCCTTAACTCTGTTAAACAAATCCATTTTTGGACCGTCAAGCCATTCTCCCACCTTTGCAGTGTCACTATCAGCAGGAACTGCCCAATAAGACGCAAAGGCACGGAAATGATCAATTCTAACAGTGTCGTAGGTTTTTAAAGCCTGAGAAAGTCTTGATATCCACCAGGAATATTCGTCCTCCTTCATAGCCTGCCAGTTATAAATAGGATTGCCCCACAGCTGACCGTCCTCGCTGAAATAATCAGGCGGAACACCTGCTACCTTTTCAGCAGTCAGCGTTTTTTCATCAATAAGAAACATCTCAAGATTTGACCATACATCTACGCTGTCCATAGCTACATAAATAGGCATATCACCGATTACCGCAACACCTTTTTTGTTTGCGTATTCCTTTAACTCGTACCATTGCTTGAAGAAAATGTACTGTACAAATTTCCAAAATGCCGCCCTGTCCTCGTAGGAGAAAATATCCTTTATGCACTCGTGATACCGGGCGTGCTTTTCGCTCCATTCCCACCAGGGCTTGCCGTTTTCAATTTCTTTAATCGCCATAAATACTGCGTAATCCGTTACCCAGTCATTGCTTAATTCAAATTCCTTGATTTCCTTTGCAAGCCTTTCGTCAATGCTTAAAAACGCTTTGTGCAGAAGCTCAAGACGTTTTTCACCTGCAAATTCATAGTCGGCGGTGTAGGGTGAGCCGTTGTAGATATTGCTTTTTACATCATCTTCATCAACAAGACCCATATCCTGTAGGCCCTTTGGGTTTATGAACATAAAATTACCCGCAAAGGCGGAGGGGGAGCAGTAGGGAGAATTTGCCCCGTCAACAGGGTTAAAGGGCAAAACCTGCCAGTATGTAAAACCCATATCTGAAATTTTATCAATAAATCGGCGTGCGTTATCATCAAAAACACCTACGCCGTAGGGCGAGGGCATTGAGCTTATGTGCAAAAGAACGCCTGCGCCTCTCTTCTTTAACATAAAATCACCTTATAATTCATCGTTAAAATAAATAATATCACTTTATGAATTAAAAATCAACAACGCCTTATTATATATTAATAATAATTATAATATTTTTAATAAAATAGATATTGAATATATATAATCTATTTGTTATAATATCACAGTGTAGATTTTTATGCAGGAGGTATAGTTATGGCTGTTAATGTTCGCAAAATATCCGAGCAGGAGCTTGAAGCTCAGCGTGCCTACGAGCAGAAAGCTCTGTCGCTTCTTCAAAAGCGTTACACGTCAAAGCCGCTTGCCTGCGTAATTACCTACGGCTGTCAGCAGAATGTTGCCGACAGTGAAAGAATAAAGGGAATGCTTGAAAAAATGGGATACGGCTTTACCGATGATCGCCTTTCGGCAAAGTTGATCATTTTTAACACCTGTGCCGTGCGTGAGCATGCCGAGGATAGAGTATTCGGCAACGTGGGTTCTCTTAAAAAATACAAGCTCAGCAATCCCGACGTGGTAATTGCCCTTTGCGGATGTATGATGCAGCAGCAGCACATTGCCGACAAAATAAAACAGTCCTTTCCTTTTGTGGATTTGGTTTTTGGCACCCACGTTATTCACCGTGTACCTGAACTTATCTACAAAGCTTTAACGCAGAAGAAAAGAATTTTTGAACTGCCGGACGAGGACGGAGTTATTGCTGAAGGCTTGCCGGTCAAGCGCGATAATGATAAAAAAGCCTGGATTCCCATTATGTACGGATGCAATAATTTTTGCTCCTACTGTATTGTGCCTTATGTCAGAGGACGTGAGCGCAGCCGTAAAGTTGAGGATGTTGTTAAGGAATTTAAAGGTCTGGTGAATGAAGGCTATAAGGAAATTACACTGCTTGGTCAGAATGTTAATTCCTACGGAAAGGATCTTGAACCTGCGGTTAACTTTTCCGAGCTTTTGCGTATCTTAAACGATGTTGACGGTGATTTTAGAATAAGATTTATGACGAGTCACCCTAAGGATTGCACAAAAGAGTTGCTTGAAACCATGGCGCAGTGCGACAAGGTTGCCTGCCATCTGCACCTGCCATTCCAAAGTGGAAATAACAGAGTGCTTAAAGCTATGAACAGAGGATACACGAGAGAAAAGTATCTTGAGCTTATTAACTATGCAAGGGAGCTTATGGGCGACGAGCTTTCAATAACCAGCGACATTATAGTAGGCTTCCCCGGTGAAACCTACGAGGAATTTCAGGACACGCTGTCCCTGATTGAAGAAATTAAGGCAACAAGTCTTTTTACCTTTATCTACTCCCCCAGAAAGGGAACACCTGCGGCTGAAATGGATGACCCTATAAGCTATGATGAAAAATCAAAATGGCTTAGAGAGCTTTTGGCATTGCAGGAAAAAATTTCGGCTTCGCAAATGGCGTTGCACAAGGGCAAAACATTTAAATGCTTTGTGTACGGCAAAGGGAAGTTAGGTGATAATTATCTTGCCGCAAGAACCGACGGTAATTTGATTATAGAATTTGAGGGTGACGACAGGCTCATCGGTACCTTCAAAAAAATAAAAGTAACAGAGCCGCTCACCTATGTAATGAAGGGTGAATTGGAAAGGATGTAATTATGAGTTTAGAATCAGCACTCAGAGAACTCGGCAAAGAAATTCAGGCAGATGAGCGTTTTTCCGCTCTTCAGGCTGCAGCAAAGGTTAACGATGCAGACGAAGCTCTCCAGCAGCAGATGCAGGAGATGCAGCTTCTCTCTCTCAAATATCAGCAGGAGGCTGAAAAAGGAGAAGAGGCTTCTCAGGACAGAATTGCAGAGCTTCAGCAGCAGTATCAGGATCTTTACAACGAGATTATGCAGGGCGAAAATATGCAGAATTATTCAGTAGCCGCTTCCGCTATGGAGGAAATGGCTCAGTATATCAGCTCTATGATCGGTCTTTTCTTTGACGGTCAGGACCCTGAAACCTGTGAGATTCCTGCATCTGACGGATGCACTCACGATTGTAGTACCTGCGGCGGCTGCCACTAATCAGGTAAATATGTTTCTGCGGCGGATATTCTTCGCCGCAGGACAGGTTAAACCAAAAACGAGAAAGGACGGAGAATATGGCAAAAAAAGGCGAGCTGTCACCTATGATGCAACAGTATTTTAAGGTAAAAAAAGAATATCCCGGAGTGCTTTTATTCTTTCGTCTGGGCGATTTTTATGAGATGTTTTTTGACGATGCAAAAACTGCTGCGGCAGAGCTTGACCTGGTTTTAACAGGCAGGGACTGCGGTCTTGACGAAAGGGCGCCTATGTGCGGAGTACCCTTTCACAGTGCAGACAGTTATATTGCAAAATTGGTTGCAAAGGGCTATAAGGTCGCAATATGCGAGCAAATGGAGGACCCTGCAAAAGCAAAGGGCATAGTTAAAAGAGATGTCATAAGAATTATTACACCGGGTACGGTTATTGAGGGAAATATGCTTGAGGAGGGCGCAAACAATTATCTTTGTGCCGTATGTAAGGGCAGTAAAATGACGGGAATGTGCTTTGCCGATATTTCAACAGGCGAATTTCATATTACCGCCGTGTCCGGCGACGATGAGCAAAATCAAATTAATAATCAGCTTTCCGCCTATGCACCTAAGGAGATAATTGTTAACAGCTCCGCTTTTGATATGCAGGCAGTACGCACCTTTGCTGAGGTACGGCTTAACGCTAATTTTGAAAAAGCCGACGACAGTGTGTTTGATTATAACAACGCCTCGGATTTGGTTATTCAAACTCTCAGCAAGGAGGAAATCTCCTCTCTTAATATAGGCAGAAGCGAGGAAGCAGTATGTGCCTTGGGTGCGGTAATTGCTTACCTTAGAGATACTCAAAAAACCAATAATATTGAAAAGCCGGGAGAAATTGATTTTTATGACAACAGTCAGTTTATGGCATTGGACATTAGCGCACGCCGTAATCTTGAGCTTACAAAATCAATGATGACCGGCGACAAGAAGCATTCTCTTTTATGGGTTATTGATAAAACAAAAACGGCTATGGGTAAGCGCATGATACGCTCTTGGCTTGAAAAACCGCTGATGAGCATTGCAAAAATAGCCAAGCGACAAAACGCTGTGGCTGAGCTTGCCGATAACGGTATAATGCGTGATGATATACGAGAGTGCTTAACAGGTGTAAATGATATGGAAAGGCTTATGAGCCGTATTGCATATTCTACTGCTAACGCTAAGGAGCTTAACGCTCTTGCCTCTACAATCACTCACCTACCGAATATTAAAAGTATTCTTGCCTCCTCGTCAAGTGCAATGCTTAAGTCAATTAATGGGGATATTGACCTTTTGGAGGATGTTTACAGTCTTATTAAATCAGCTATCACGGACGAGCCTCCCATTACTCTGCGTGAGGGCGGAATTATCCGTGACGGATTTAACGAAGAAATTGATTCTCTGCGTACAATAATGAACGACGGCGCAGGAATTATCAGTTCTATAGAGGCACAGCAGAGAGAGGCTACGGGAATACCAAAGCTACGTGTAGGATATAATAAGGTTTTCGGCTACTATATTGAGGTTACAAATTCCTACAAGGATATGGTGCCCGATACCTATATAAGAAAGCAGACATTAACTAATTGCGAAAGATATATTACCCAGGAGCTTAAGGATTTAGAGGGCAAAATTATCGGTGCTAAGGATAGGTCCGTATCTCTTGAATACGAGGTTTTCTGCTCCGTTAGAGAGCAGATTGCCGGTGAGGTTGAAAGAATACAGAAAACTGCCAGAGCCCTTGCCTGTCTTGACTGTCTTGTCTCTCTTGCACAGGTTGCGGTTAACAATAATTACACCTGTCCGCAAATTACCAATGACGGAATAATTGATATTAAAAACGGCAGGCATCCTGTTGTGGAATCACTTTTGAAGGATGCACCATTTGTTCCCAACGATACCCTGCTTGATAATGATAAAAACAGATGCGCTATTATTACCGGTCCTAATATGGCAGGCAAGTCAACATATATGCGCCAGACTGCTTTGATAACTCTTTTAGCGCAGATAGGCTCCTTTGTTCCTGCCGAAAGCGCAAAAATTTCCGTGGTTGATGCCATATTTACAAGAGTGGGTGCATCGGATGACTTGGCGACAGGTCAGTCAACCTTTATGGTTGAGATGAATGAGGTTTCAACCATACTTAAAAATGCCACCGCCTCGTCACTTATCATACTTGATGAAATCGGCAGAGGCACATCAACCTTTGACGGTATGAGTATTGCGAGAGCGGTGCTTGAATATGTTGTAAAGAAAAAGACTCTGGGCGCAAAAACACTTTTTGCCACTCATTATCACGAGCTTACGGCGATGGAGGGTATGCTTGACGGCGTAAACAACTATTCAATAGCAGTAAAAAAACGTGGCGACGATATTACATTTCTACGCAGGATTGTGCACGGCGGAGCTGACCAGAGCTTCGGTATAGAGGTTGCAAAGCTTGCAGGAATACCGGACAGCGTAATCAAACGAGCGAAGGTTATTCTTAAAGAGCTTGAAGCCAACAAGACGGAAATTGAGTTTAAAGCGGAGGATACTGATGTTCAGGAAGATAATGACATCCAGTACAATTTTACAACAAATTCCGTAAACGATATTCTTGAACTAATCAAAACCATAGATATAAACACATTAACACCTATTGAGGCAATGCAAACATTGTACGACCTAAAAAAGAAAGCTGAAGAGGTTTCATAAACAGATTTAAGAGAAGGGACGGTGAGCACTTTGCCGCAGATTAATGTTTTACCAAAAGAAGTATATCAGTTAATTGCCGCCGGCGAAGTGGTTGAAAGACCGTCCTCTGTTGTTAAGGAAATGATTGAAAATTCCGTTGACGCCGGTGCAAAGAACATTACAGTTGAAATAAGACGGGGCGGAACGGAATACATACGAATTACCGACGATGGCAGCGGAATAGATAAAGATCAGGTTGAAAAGGTTTTTATACCTCACGCTACCAGTAAAATTAAGTATGCCGACGATTTGAACTCAATCGGTACTCTCGGCTTCAGAGGCGAGGCAATGGCGTCTGTTGCAGCAGTTGCAAGGGTAGAACTGCTTTCAAGAACGAAGGACAGTGATATCGGCAGCAGGTATGAAATTGCCGGAGGAGAGGAAATTGATTTTTCCGATGCAGGCTGTCCCCGGGGTACAACAATAGTTGTAAGGGATTTATTCTTTAACACCCCCGCCCGTATGAAGTTTTTGAAAAAGGATGTTACCGAGGGTAATGCCGTAGCAGGTGTTGTTGACAGAATGGCAATCAGCCATCCGGATATTTCCTTTAGATTTATCAGGGACGGCAAGCAGACCCTTATAACCTCCGGCAGCGGAGATTTAAAGTCAACTGTATATTCTGTTTTCGGCAGAGAGTTTTCGTCAGCCCTTATTGACGTTGACTATTCTGTTAACAATATGCGTGTTACCGGCGTTGTTACAAAGCCGACACAGTCACGCAAAAGCAGAGCAATGCAATTTTTTTATATTAACAACCGCCTTGTAAAGTCAAAAACCGCTATGGCTGCGCTGGAGCAGGCGTATAAAAATAATATTATGGTTGGCAGGTTTCCCGGATGCGTTCTCAATATAGAATGTGATTCATCATTTGTTGATGTAAATGTTCACCCTGCTAAAACAGAGGTGCGTTTTGCAAATGAGCGTCCTGTGTTTGAACTGATTTACTACGGCGTAAAATCCGCAATAGAAACAGGGGATACCTTTAAAGAGGCAAAAATAACCCCTAAGCCTGTATATGAAAATGCACAGGGCAGGCTTGATTTTGTAAAAGATAAATCAAGCGAGCCTCAGCAGATAATTTTTAAACAGAAACCGAAAAATGAAAATTTTTGGAACGTGTCAAGTGTACAGGATTATAAAAATGATTTAAGTGAAAACATAAGCTCCCTACCTAAAGATAATGAGAAGGATACGCTTAACATTAATTTAAACAGAATTTTTGATACCTCTGTTAAGCCTGCCGAGTCTGATAAAAGTGAAAGCATTATCAGCAAAACCCTTGAAACAAACAAAGAAAACAAACAAACTGATTCTGATAATGAAATTGAAATTCCCGATTTTAGGGTAATCGGGGAAGCCTTTAAAACCTATATTATTGTTGAGATTGACAGGAATTTATATTTTATAGACAAGCATGCCGCCCACGAGCGTATGAATTTTGAAAGGCTTAAAAGCGAGTCCGAAATTAATTCACAGATTTTGCTTTCCCCTGTGGCAGTAAAGCTTTCAAAGGAGGAATATACGGCGGTTTGCGAAAATCTTGATTTGTATAAAAAATGCGGCTTTGTAATTGAAGACTTCGGCAATTCCTCCGTTATTGTAAGGGAGTGCCCTTCAATTCTTGATAACGAGGATGTGGAGGATTTGGTTATTGAAACCGCACAGAAGCTACTTGACGGCAAAACCGATATAACTCCCGAGCAGATGGATTGGATTTTTCATTCAACCTCCTGCCGTGCCGCTGTTAAAGCCGGGGATTATACCTCACCCTACGAGAGAGAGTTATTTGTTAAAAAGCTCCTTTCAATGCCGGAAATAAGATATTGTCCCCACGGCAGACCGGTACTGATAAAAATGTCAAAATATGAGATTGAAAAGCAGTTCGGCAGGGCTTGATATGAAGAAAATTAAAATTATTTGTGTTGTGGGACCCACCGCCTCGGGTAAAAGTGATTTAGGTGTGTATCTTGCAAAAAATCTCGCAGGAGAAATTATCAGCGCCGATTCAATGCAGGTTTACAAGGGTATGTCTGTGGCAACCGCCGCCGTAACGCAGGAGGAAATGCAGGGCGTTCCCCATCATCTTGTGGAGATTTTAGACCCTTCACAGCGCTTCAGCGTAGCGGATTTTATCACACAGGCTACACAGGCGGTAAAGGAAATAACCGGCAGAAATCATACGCCCTTCATTGTTGGCGGAACAGGACTTTTTGCAGATAGCTTTATAAATAACATTACCTTTTCGGATGTGGGTGTTAATACTGCTTTACGGCAGGAGCTTGAGCAGAAAACCAATGATGAACTGTACGAGGAGCTGCTGAGACTTGACGAAAAGGCTGCCTCAGATATTCATAAGAATAACAGAAAGCGTGTAATCCGTGCCATTGAGCTTTGCAAAGGCGGAATCACGAAAACACAGCAAAACGAAAATTCACGTCTTATTGAAAGTCCCTATGACGCTCTGTATATCGGCATTAATTATCAGGACCGTGAAAGGCTTTACGAAAGAATAAACAAGCGTATTGACATTATGCTGAAAAACGGATTGGTTGACGAGGCAAAATCCGCCCTTAAAAACGCAGGTCCCACCTCGGCACAGGCAATAGGGCATAAGGAGCTTTCACCGTATTTCAACGGCAGTATGACGCTTGATGAAGCGGTGGAAAATTTAAAGCGTGAAACACGGCGATACGCTAAAAGGCAGATTACCTGGTTTCGCCGAAATGAAAAAATAAATTGGCTTTACGCTGACAGTATGAATAAAGATGAGTTGTATGCAGAGGCGTTAAGTCTTGCAAAGGATTTTTTAAGTCAGTAAATTTAGAAAGGAGAATGTACTGTGAAAAAATACAAAAAAGACAGTATTGCAATATTGATTGCCGTGGCACTTGTGTTTGTATATATTTTTTATCAGTGCTACTCCGTTACTCATATAGACCTTGAAACACAGACGGCACTGACATCAACTGTTTATGAAAAAATTGATGCTGAAGCGTTGATAATTCGCCAGGAGCAGTTGGTGGACAATCCGTCAACCGGCGTAACCCTACCCTGCATTGACGACGGCGACAAAATCAATAACGGCGGAAATGTGGCAATGGTGTTTTCTTCAAACGAGGCCGCCGAAAATTATTCACGTTACAGTGAAATCAGCCGTCAGTTAGAATATTACGAGGATTTGGAATCTCAATCAATGGGACAGGCGGCAAATGTTGAGTCAATAGATAATGAAATCGGCGAGGATATTAACGAATATATCCGTACCATATCAAGCAAATCCCCCACGGATGTCAGCGAAAAAGGTGAGTCGGTAAACGATTCTCTTATCCGACGTCAGATGATTATCGGCAAAAGTGTTGATTTTGCCTCTGTTACAAAGGAGCTGAGAAGTGAACAGCAAGCTCTTGCCGAATCAGCTTCAAAGCCCGACAGATATATTACCACCGATGCATCCGGCGTATTTACAAGCTATACCGACGGATATGAAAATCTTGTGGATTATGATAAGGTTGGTGACCTTACCGTAAAACAGTTAAATGAATATCTTAAACAGGTTAATGACGAGCCGAAGAAAAAGACCGGTGCGCTGGGAAAGCTTGTTACAGGATATAATTGGTACTTTGCAGTTGTAATCAGTGCCGATGAAGCGGAGCAAATATCCGACGGCGACAGGGTTGAGATTGCTCTTAAGGACAATAACGATACAGTAATAAATGCGGTGATTGTCAGCGGAGCCGACCCGGATGCAGGTGTAAAGCAGTCGGTGCTTTTGCTCAAATGCAACAATATGGACACACGGATTGCCGCAAGACGAAGTGAAAATATAGAAATAAGATACGGCAGCTATACAGGTGTTAAGGTGCCTGTTGATGCTGTTCACGTTGTTGACGGAAAGAAAGGTGTGTATGCCCTTATTTCAAGTCAGGTTAAGTTCAGAGAGGCGGAAATACTCTATACAGGTGACGACTATGTTTTGCTCTCCTACGACCCTGACAGCGATAACGGTATTCGTCTTTATGATAAAATAATCACTCAGGGAAAGGATCTTGAAGATGGAAAAGTTTATACCTGATGAAGGCAGAATAAAATCCACCTTAAATAATTACAGACGCATTAAAGCCGATGTGGAGGAAACTGCCGTAAAAGCAGGCAGGGACCCAAAGGACGTAAGGCTGATGTGCGTTACAAAAACAGTTGAGGCGCAGTATATAAACCCGGTTCTTGACGATGGTGCGAATCTTATAGGCGAAAACAGAGTGCAGGAGTTTTTAGGCAAAAAGGACGACCTTCACCTTGATAAAGTTGAAAAGCATCTTATCGGCCATCTGCAAACCAATAAGGTAAAGCAGATTGTGGGCGAGGTTGATATGATAGAATCCGTTGACTCAATTAAACTTGCAAAGGAAATAAGCAAGGAATCGGTAAAAAAAGGCGTTTGCACCAATGTTCTTGTAGAGGTTAATGTTGGAAAAGAGGAATCAAAAAGCGGTATTTATATTGAACAGCTGGAGGATTTGCTCTTTCAAATATCCGAGCTTCCATCAATTTGTGTAAAAGGACTGATGACAATACCGCCGATTTGCGATAATGATGCCCAAGTACGTAAATTTTTTGCAATAATACATCAATCCTTTATTGACATAAAAGCCAAAACAATAGATAATGTAAGTATGGACATTCTCTCAATGGGTATGAGTGCCGATTACGAGCAGGCGATTATGGAGGGTTCAAATATTGTAAGAGTAGGCTCCGCCATTTTCGGAGCGAGAAAATATTGTTAAGTTTAAGCGAGGTATGAAAAGATGGGATTTTTTGACAAGGTAAAAGAAATTATCAGCGAAAATGACGACGATGATTTTGATGAATACTATGACGATGCCGAAGCTTCATTTGAAAAATCGTCAAAGAGCGAGCGTTCAAGAGAAAGAGAAGAAAAGATTGAACGTCCACGCCGAGCACGCAGCAGCGATAAGGTGGTAAATATACATACCACAGCACAGCTTCAGGTTGTGCTTGTAAAACCCGAAAGATATGAGGAGGCGGCTTCCATAGCCGATAACCTTTGTGAAAAACGAACCGTAGTTCTTAATCTTGAAAGCACAAACCGTGATATAGCACGCCGTTTGCTTGATTTCCTGTCAGGCGTTGCCTATGCAAATAACGGACAGATTAAGCGTGTTGCAAACAGTACCTATATCATAACGCCGTACAATGTTGACGTTATGGGTGACTTGATTGATGAACTTGAAAATAACGGAATGTTTATGTAATCGGGAGGATATGTAATAATGATAAGTGCTAATGAATTGAGGAAAGTACAACTGTCAAGCGGAGAAAACGGCTATGATACCCAGCAGGTTAATGCTGTTATTGAGGAAGCCGCCAAAACCATTGATGCTTATGTAAACGAAAACAAGGAACTTTATCGCAAGATGGAAATTCTTGCAAAAAAGATTGAGGAATATCGTGAGGAAGAGGACTCAATTAAGGCGGCTTTGATTACCGCTGAAAAAATGGCGGAGCAAATCAGACGTGAGTCTAACGAAAAAGCCAGTGCGCTGATTTTAGAAAGCGAAAAAACTGCCAAGAATAATATTACAGAAGCTCAGGAAAAGGCGGATAAGGTAATTGCCGAAGCAAGAGAATATGCCTCCTCCGTAATTAAGGAGAAAAATGAGCAGGCGTCCGAAATTATGGCAAACGCAGAAAAGAAAGCAAATGACGCCATTAACGGCTCTAAAATTGTTGCGCAGAATATTCTTGATCAAGCTAAGGAAATTTCCGACGATCTTGTATCAAAATCAAAAGACGAAAAAGAGGCTTACGAAAACCTTGTAACTGCCCTTAAAAGTGACGCTGAAGCCTTTATCTCAAATCTTAAAGCACTTTATTCAAATCAGCTTTCAGTGCTTGAGCAGGCAAAGCTTGAAAGTGATTCTCCCGAAGCAGCGGAGAAAAAAGAGAATATTAATTCACTGCAAAATGAGGTTGACAGCCTTATCGGTGAAATGAAGGAAATGGAAAATGCAATTCCCGATAACATTTCCTTTGACGAGCCGGAATATTCTGAGGTGAAGGCTCCTGAGCTTGAAGATATTGCAAAGCAGGAGGAGCCTGTCAAGGAAATTCAGCAGACGGAAAATGATATTATTCCCGAGGATGCAGAATTTGAAGAAATAGAAGATACAGAAGACTCCGAAGTAGCTGAGGATACAGAGGACACTCTTACTGAGGATTCTCAGGTTGAAGAAGCCGCAGCTCCCGTTGAGGAAATTGTTATTGATGATAAAAATGATGACGCAGACGATTGGTATGAATTTCGTCAGTCAATGAAGAATAACGAAATTATCTCTGACTACAAGGAAGAAAAAGAAGAGGATCCGATGGTTGCCATTGACGATATAATCGGTAACATTCAGGATAGCGGAGATGATACAGGCACACAGGATAAGACAGATCCGATGGAGGCAGTGAAGGCATTTTCAACCGACGAAATAACGCCTATTGATAAGTCCTTTGCGGCAGTTAATGAAATAAGCGATGACGCAGAGCTTGAAAAGGTTGACGGTGATGACGAATCATTGTTTGACAGTCAAAATCAGCTTCCATTTGAGTCTTATTTCAACATAAAGCGTGAGGATTCGCACACAGACAGAACACAGACCATTTCCCTTGTACCTCCGGAGGAGGAAGAAGAGGATGAGGACGATCAGCCGAAATTCAGAGGCTTTTTCAAAAAGAAAAAATAATTAATGATAAATAATAAACTAAGGAGCACAAATTAATGGACTATAATCAAACACTAAATTTACCTAAAACCGATTTTCCTATGAGGGCGTCACTTCCTCAAAGGGAGCCGGAATTTCTTGAACGCTGGGAGAAAAATGACCAGTACAAACAGCTTATGAAGCACAACGAGGGCAAGCCGTTGTTCGTTCTTCACGACGGACCTCCGTATGCTAACGGTGATGCTCATATCGGTCACGCACTTAATAAAACACTTAAGGATTTTATTGTTAGATATAAAAATATGACCGGATTTCAGTCTCCTTACGTTCCCGGTTGGGATACTCACGGTCTGCCTACCGAGCTTGCGGCAAGAAAGAAGGCAGGTATAACCGCTGAAAGTAATATTTCCGATTTGGAGTTGCGTAAAATCTGCCGTGATACTGCGCTTTCGTTTGTTGACATTCAGCGCAAATCCTTCAAGCGTATGGGCGTAATCGGAGAATGGGATAATCCATACATTACATTACAGAAGGAATTTGAGCAGGAGCAGATTAAGGTTTTTGCCCAAATGGCGTCAAAGGGCTACATCTATAAGGGCTTAAAGCCTGTTTATTGGTGCAGCGACTGTAACACCGCTCTTGCCGAGGCTGAAATTGAGTACGCAGAGGATCCCTGCCATTCAATATATGTAAAATTCAATGTAACCGATGATATGGGCAAGCTTACTGCTATGGGCGCCGACTTGTCTAAAACATATTTCGTAATTTGGACCACAACTACTTGGACTCTGCCTGCAAATGTGGCAATCTGTGTAGGCCCGAATTATGAGTATTCGCTTCTTAAGGCAAACGGCGAATACTACGTAATGGCAACAGACCTTGCTCCTATTGCTATGGAGGATGCAGGTATTACCGATTACGAAACCGTAGGTATTATCCGTGGCAACGAGCTTGAATATATGAAAACACAGCACCCATTTATTGACAGAACTTCACTTGTAATTGTGGGCGACCATGTTACTCTTGAAAGCGGTACAGGATGTGTTCATACTGCTCCCGGTCACGGTGTTGACGATTTTAACGTATGTCGTAAATATTCAGAAATTCCGATTGTTGTTCCTGTTGACGACAAGGGCGTTCTTACCGAGGAGGCAGGCCAGTTTGCAGGTCTTACAACCGAGGACGCAAACAAGCCTATTGCCGAGCATTTGGAAAAAACAGGTGCATTATTCGCTCTTAAAAAGATTAAGCACCAGTATCCTCACTGCTGGAGATGTCATAAGCCTGTAATTTTCAGAGCAACAAGTCAGTGGTTCTGCTCCGTTGATGATTTCAAGGATGCAGCAGTTAAAGCCGCCGAGGATGTTAAGTGGTATCCTGAATGGGGTAAAGAAAGACTTCAGTCAATGATTATGGAGCGTGCCGACTGGTGTATTTCCCGTCAGAGAAAATGGGGCGTTCCCATTCCGGTTGTTTATTGTAAGGAATGCGGCAAAGAAATTATTGATAATGATATTATGCAGCGTGTGTCCGATGTTTTCGGTCAGGAAGGCTCCGATGCATGGTATGCACACGATGCTGAATATTTTGTACCCGACGGATTTAAGTGTCCTCACTGCGGTGCAAGCACAGGCTTTGAAAAAGAAAAGGACATTATGGATGTTTGGTTTGATTCCGGCTCATCACATATGGCTGTATGCAAAAAGAGAGACTATCTCAAATGGCCGGCAGACGTTTATCTTGAGGGTGCCGACCAGTACAGAGGCTGGTTCCAATCATCTATTCTCACTGCTGTTGCAGGCGGCAACGGTGCTCCCTACAAGCAGATTATTACTCATGGATGGACTGTTGACGGCGAAGGCAGAAAGATGTCAAAATCTCTCGGCAACGGTATTGCACCACAGGAAATTATTGATAAATACGGCGCAGACATTCTTCGTCTGTGGGTTGCTTCTGCCGATTATCACGCAGATATACGTATCAGCCCCGAAATTCTTAAGCAGATTTCCGATAACTACCGTAAAATCAGAAATACAGCCAGATATTGTTTGGGCAACCTTTATGATTTCAACCCGGATAAGGATATGGTAAGCAACGATGAGCTTGAGGACCTTGATAAATACGCTCTTATGAAGCTTGACGAGGTGCTTAAAACTGCGAGATACGGCTATGATAACTACGAGTATCATACAACCGCTCACGCTCTTCACAATTTCTGCGTTGTTGATATGAGTAACTTCTATTTTGACGTGCTTAAAAACAGACTTTATACCTCTGCTCCCGCTTCAAAATCAAGAAGGGCGGCGCAGACTGTATTGTACAAGGTTCTTGATGCACTTACTCTTGTTCTTACTCCTATTCTTGCATTCACCTGCGATGAAATTTGGAGAGAGATGCCGCATGACAGTTCAAGAAACGGAGAATCACCGTTGTTTAACGATATTCCCGAGGCTGATTATATTGAAACAGATGAGGCATTTATTTCTAAGTGGGACAGAATTCACGAAATCAGAACAGACGTACAGAAGGCTCTTGAGGAGGCTCGTAAGGCTAAGATTATCGGTAAACCTCTTGAGGCAAAGGTTACTCTTTTTGCTGACGGCGAGTTAAAGGATTTCCTTACCGAAGTAGAAGCACAGCTACCTGAAATTTTCATTACCTCAGCAGTTGAAATTGCTCAGGGTGAGGGCGAAATTAAGGGTGATGTTGACGGACTTTCCGTTACAGTTGCAAGAGCCGAGGGCGAAAAGTGTGAAAGATGCTGGAAGTTCTCACAAACTGTTGGAGATAGTGCAGAGCATCCTACTCTCTGTTCAGAATGTGCCGAAACTATGGCTCAGTTATAATAATTTTACATCAAATACGGGCGTACAATATTGTGCGCCCATTGTTCTATGGGAGTAAAAATGCACAAAAAGAAGCATATTTGGTGCAGCATAATGATTATTCTGATTGTTGCATTTGATCAGATAACAAAATATTTGGCAGAGCATTTTCTTAACAATTCCGACGGACAGGGGAAAGTGATTATTAAAAGCTTCCTGCAGCTTCGCTATGTACAGAATACAGGAATGGCGTTTTCTATGTTCTCGGGTGCAAGGTGGGCGTTTGTGGCTTTAACACTGATTGTCTGCGTTGGTGCATTGTGGTATTTGTTTTCCAACCGTTGTAAAAGTCTTTGGCTTTACTGGAGCGTAGGCGTTGTTGTTGCAGGCGGTATAGGCAATCTCATTGACCGTGTTGTTTACGGATATGTGGTTGATTTTATTGAACCGCTTTTTGTAAATTTTGCCGTGTTCAATATTGCCGACTGTGCCGTTACCTGCGGAGCAGTGGTGCTTATCGGGTATCTTGTTATTGACTCTTTCACTGGAGATAAAAAAGATGAGCAAAAGCATTAATATTTGTGTGGATGACTCCCATACAGGATTGCGTATTGATAAATTTATCGTAGATTGCGGCGAGTGTGAATTAACACGCTCAGCCTTGCAAAACATAATAGAAAACGGTGAAGTTACCGTTAACGGTATAGTTGTAAATAAAAATTATAAATGTCGTTTAAATGACGAAATTAATATTACAATTCCCGACCCTCGTCCTCTTGAAGCAAAGGCAGAAAATATACCACTTGATATTGTTTATGAGGATAACGATTTGATAGTGGTTAACAAGCCAAAGGGTATGGTGGTTCACCCTGCCGCAGGTAATTATGAGGGTACGCTTGTTAATGCACTTTTGTATCATTGCAAAAGCTCCCTGTCGGGAATTAACGGTGTTATACGTCCCGGAATCGTTCACAGAATTGATAAGGATACCTCCGGATTGCTTATTGCGGCAAAAAATGATGACGCACATATAAAGCTTGCCAACCAGATTAAGGAGCATTCCTTTTCCCGTGCGTACGAGGCGGTGACCTACGGCAGTTTTAAGGATAAAAACGGTACCGTTAATCAACCTATCGGCAGAAATACAAAGGACCGCAAAAAAATGGCGGTTACTATGAAAAATTCAAAAAATGCCGTTACCCATTATAATGTAATAACTGATTACGGTGCTTTCAGTCATATTAGATGCACTCTTGAAACGGGAAGAACACATCAAATAAGAGTTCATATGGCTTATATGGGGCATCCTTTGGCAGGCGACAGTGTTTACGGTCCAAAAAAAGTAATCACCGAGCTAAACGGTCAATGCCTGCATGCAAAGCATATTGGATTTGTTCATCCCACCACAGGCAAATATATGGAATTTGAGTCTGACTTGCCTGATTATTTTACCAATTTTCTTGATAAATTAGACAGTAAATATACAGTAAATTACAGTAATGCGGAGGAGATTTATGGACAGGACATTTGAAAATTGGCTTGTAGTATCCGACATTGACGGAACGCTGAACAACAAAATTAGAAAGCTGCCCAAAAGAAATTATGACGCAATTAAAAAATTTACCGATTGCGGCGGTAATTTTACCTTAGCGTCCGGCAGACTTCAGTCAAGTCTTGAGAGAAATTATAATCGTATTACGCCTAATCAGCCTGCTATTGTGCTTAACGGCGCAGGCATATATGATTATAACGAAAGAAAAATGCTATGGCGCAGTACAATAGGTCCTAAAGGACGTGAATTTGTCAAAACCATTGCAAAAGAGTTTGACGAAATTTTCAAAAGTGTTGATATAGGCGTTTATTTTGATGATTACGTTTATATTGTTAAAAGCGGCTTGCTTGCCAAAGGTACAATGTATTTTGACAAGGCAAAGCACGAATATGTTAAATCCATTGACGACGTACCCGAAGAAGGGTGGATGAAGGTGATTTTCTGGTCAAATCCATTAACCATCAACAAGCTGGAGCATTTGGTTGATAAAATGGAAAACCCTGATGCTAATTTTATGTCGTCTTCGCCGTTTTCCTTTGAAATGCTCCAAAAGGATACCCACAAGGGTGTGGGAATTATGAAGCTTGCGGATATGCTTGGTATAGAGAAAAGCCACGTTGCCGCCATAGGTGATTATTATAACGATTGGGATATGCTTAAAACCGTAGGACTTCCTGCATGTGCAGGTCAGGCACCATCGTCAATACATAAAATTTGCAAATTTGAGGCATGCCATTGTAACAAGGGCTGTGTAGCCGACTTGCTTGAATACATAATGAGCGGCGACGCCGACAGAGATATTGCGGAGGGTAAAATATAATGCTTGTTATCGGTGCACATTTATCAGCATCAAAGGGATTTTGCGCAATGCTTGATACGGCACTGAGCATCGGTGCAAATACATTTCAGTTTTTTACACGAAATCCACGAGGCGGTCAGGCAAAGGATATTGACGAAAGGGATATTAAGGAATTTATCAGTCGTTCAAAGGAAAATAATTTCGGCACAATTCTTGCCCACGCACCTTATACCCTTAATTGCTGCAGCGGCAAGCCTGAGGTCAGGGAGTTTGCTCTAAACACCTTTAAGGATGACATTTCAAGAATGGAGCTTATACCCGGACAGTTATATAATTTTCATCCCGGTTCTCACGTTGGACAGGGCGAGGATATAGGTATAAGCCTTATTGCCGAAACGCTGAATGATGTTCTTTATGAGGATATGACAACAACGGTTTTGCTGGAAACTATGGCAGGTAAAGGCTCTGAAATAGGAAAAAGCTTTCAGGAGCTTCGCAGTATAATTGACCTTGTTGACCTTGACGGCAAGGTGGGTGTTTGCCTTGATACCTGCCATGTCAGCGATGGCGGATATGATATAGTAAATAATCTTGACGGCGTTCTCGAGGAATTTGATAGCGTAGTGGGAATTGACAGATTAAAGGCTTTGCACCTAAACGATTCAAAAAATCCTCTCGGTGCCCATAAGGACAGACACGAAAAAATCGGCGAAGGCTTTATAGGTATAGATGCCTTTCAAAGAATTATCAATCATCCTCAGTTAAGGGATTTGCCTATGTTTCTTGAAACGCCAAATGAGCTTGACGGCTATGCACAGGAAATAGCATTGTTGAAATCATTGAGAAAATAAATAAAAAAGATGCAGAAGATTTTTCTGCATCTTTTTTGTTTAATATGATTTATTTATTCTTTGACAAGAGCTTTATACATCTTTATGTACTCGTTTGCACTCTTGCCCCAACTCATATCACATTCAAGGGCACGCTGAACAAGTGTGGGCCAATATTCCTTATTGTTGTACGCCTCAACACCTCTGTAAATTGCACCTAACATATCATAAGCGTCGTAGGTTTTGAATGTAAATCCGTTGCCTTCACCGTCGCCGCTGTCTGAGATAGAGTCTTTAAGACCACCGGTTTCACGTACAATCGGAATTGTACCGTAGCGCAGTGCTACCATCTGAGACAAGCCGCAGGGCTCGCTCTTGCTTGGCATCAGGAATAAATCTGCACCTGCATAAATTTTTCTTGCAAGCTCGGGAACAAAGCCAATTGTAACGCCCACCTTATCGGGATATTTGTTGTGGAGCTCTCTGAAAAAGTTTTCATACTGCCATTCACCGGAGCCCAGTACAACATATTGAACATCACGTTCCCACAAGCTCTTTTCAAGCACCGCCTTCATCAAATCAACGCCCTTGTGACCTACAAGACGGCTGACAATTCCGATAATGGGTACGTCCTCTCTCACTGCAAGACCCATTTCCTCCTGAAGTGTTTTTTTGCACTGTGCCTTACCGGAAAAATCACTTGATGAATAGTTTACGGCTATGTTTTTGTCGGTCTCGGGATTGTAGTTTTCTACATCAATTCCGTTAAGAATTCCGCATAGCTTCCAGCTGCGCTGATTTAGTATAGGGTCAAGACCGTGGCTGTACCAAGGGTCAAGAATTTCCTTGGCATAGGTGGGGGATACGGTAGTAACCTTATTTGCACATTCAATGCCGGCTTTCATAAAATTAACAAGTCCATCGTACAAAATAAGATTGTTAAATTCAGGAGCAATTCCGAGAACATCGTTCAAAAGTTCGTCGCCGTACTTGCCCTGATACTGAATGTTGTGAATTGTGAAAACGGTTTTTATGTTTTCATAACCCATACGGTTAGCATAATAACAGCTGTAATATAATGGTGTTAATGCGCTCTGCCAATCATTGCAGTGAATAATGTCCGGTTTCCATTCAATAGCAGGTATTATTTCAAGCACCGCACGGGCAAAAAATGCAAATCTCTCTGCGTCATCATAGTGACCGTAAATTCCGTCACGCTTGAAATAATACTGATTGTCAAGAAAATAATATATTACTCCGTTGTGCTTTGCCTCAAAAATACCGCAGTATTGACGTCTCCATGAAACAGGCACGGATATTGAGGTTATAAACTTCATTTTATCCTTGTATTCCTGCTTGATTGAATCGTAAAGAGGCATTACAACACGGCATCCGATAAGACGCTTTCTCAGGGCAACAGGTAAGGAGCCTGCCACATCTCCAAGTCCACCCGACGCCATAAAGGGAAGTGCTTCTGAGGCAACATAAAGTACCTTCATTTATAAAATTCCTCCTATATTCTGGTGTCCTTTGACAGACAAACAGGGAAGTTTGCTGCACCTGAAAGTTCAACACCTGATTTAATGTTTACGTTTTTGTCCGCAATTATATAATTGATTTTTGCACCTTCACCAACTACTGTATCCTGCATAAGAATAGAATTTTTAACCACAGCGCCTTTTTCAATTTTAACACCCTTAAAGAGAATACAATTTTCAACAGTTCCCTTAATTTCACATCCGTCTGCCACAAGAGCGCCTACAACCTTGCCTTCCGGACCGTAAAGTGTGGGCATATCATCTCGTTCCTTTGTGTAAATAGGTCTGCTTGGGTTGAATAGCTTGTTTTTTGTGTCCTTGCAAAGCAGAGTCATTGAAATATCATAGTAGCTTTGAATACTGTCTATTGTGCCTACAAAGCAGTCAGTTGCATCATAGGCATAAACATTCTTGTTTGCAATACAGTCCAAAATTATACTTCTTTGGAAGGATACCTCATTCTTTGAATGAGCGGTGGCAACAAGTGATTCAAGCATATATTTTTTCATTAAAAGAATGTTGCAGGAGTAGAATACATCGCCATTGGCATCAGGGTCAAGTGATGCTTCCTCAATTTTGCCGTCGCTGTTAACCTTGTCGAAAACAAGTACGGAGGAAATTGATGTGGGCTTTTTAGCTTTAACGCCTACGATGGTGATGTCGGCGTTATTCTTTTCGTGAGCGTCAAAAACCTTTTCAAAATCAATGTTTAATACATGGTTGCAGTCACTCATCAGCACATATTCCTGGTTGGAATGGTCAAGAAAATTCATATTGCCGAAAATAGCGTCAATTCTGTTGCCCCACATTGTAACCGAATTTGATGCGAAGGGCGGAAGAAGAAAGAGTCCGTCTGTTTTCCTGCTTAAATCCCAGGGCTTTCCTGTTCCCACATGGTCCATAAGAGAGTTGAAATTTGCGTTGGTAACAACACCTATTTTTGTAACTCCGCTCTCTACCATATTTGAAAGAGGAAAGTCAATTAAACGATAACGGGAGCAAAACGGCACACTGCCCATAGTTCTCAAATCAGTGAGAGAACCGAGAGCCTCCTCGTGAATGTTTGCAAATATCATACCGAGTACATTTTTTCCGTTCATATTTTATACCTCCTCTCCCGATGCTATCATTTCCTTGGGAGCAATTTTTTTGCCCTCGGTGATTTTAGCCGAAGAACCTATAACTGCTACGCCCCAGGTTGACGGGTCTTCAAGATTTTCGGGAATTTCACCTATTTGAGCATCCTTTTCAATTACTGCGTCCTCTGCGATTATTGAATAATAAACCTTTGCGCCTTCTTTTACCGTTGCGCCGGGCATAATTACGCTGTACTTAACCTCTGCGCCCTTTTCAATTTTTACATTAGATGAAATTACGGAATAATCTACTGTTCCGTCAATTTCACAGCCTTCACTTACCGATGAATTTTCAATTACTGCATCGGGTCCTACGTAATGCGGAGGTGATTCGGGATTTCGTGAGTAGATTTTCCAGCTTTTGTCTGACAAATCAAGGTCAACATTAGGGTTGATTATATCAAGATTTGCTTCCCAAAGTGAGTCAATGGTGCCAACATCCTTCCAATAGCCCTTGAACGGAAAAGCAAACATTCTCTGTCCGTCGTCAAGCATTTTTGGAATAATGTTTTTACCAAAATCGTTTGAGGAGTCCGGATCAGCCTCATCCTCAATAAGATATTTTCTAAGCTTATCCCATGAGAATACATAAACACCCATTGAAGCCTTGTTTGATTTAGGCTGCTCGGGCTTCTCGGCAAATTCGTAAATTCTGTCGTTTTCATCAGTTGCAAGAATTCCGAATCTGCTTGCCTCCTCCCAGGGTACCTCTAATACGGCTATTGTGCAGTCCGCATCGTTCTTTTTGTGAAAATCAATCATTTTTGCGTAGTTCATTTTATAAATATGGTCGCCTGAAAGAACTACAACATATTCCGGATCATATTTTTCAATGAAAGCAATGTTCTGGTAAATGGCGTTTGCCGTGCCCTTAAACCATTCGGCACCGCCTCTTGCTTCGTAAGGGGAAAGTACGTGTACACCGCCGTTTAGTCTGTCCAAATCCCAAGGCTGACCATTGCCTAAATAATCATTAAGCACCAACGGCTGATATTGGGTTAGCACGCCTACGGTATAGATACCGCTGTTTACACAGTTTGACAGAGGAAAATCAATAATTCTGTAATTTCCGCCGTAGGGGACCGCAGGCTTTGCGATGCTTTTTGTAAGCACACCGAGTCGGCTTCCCTGTCCGCCTGCCAACAGCATTGCTACTACTTCTGTTTTATGTGACATAAAAATCCTCCTTATGATTTCTTCTTTTCTGTTTTCTTCTTTTGAGCAGGTTTGCTTGCTTTAGATTTCTTGTCTGCGGTTTTCTTTAAATAAATTGCCGAAAGACCGCTGAGCTTAAGGTCAATACATTGGTCAAATCCGTGCAACGGCTTTTTGGATGTTTTGTAGGTTCCTGCAAGACGTTGTTTTTCTCCGCCGTATTTAGCAATATTTGTATCAAATATTACCTTGTATGTACCTTCCTCGGGTACGCCGATTTTGTAGCTGTCAAAGCTGTTGGGGGTCCAGTTGAATACGGTAATTAATTCCTCGCCGGCCTTGTTCATACGCCTGAATGCGATTATTGAATTACTGTTGTCGTCACTGGAAATCCACTCAAAGCCGTCCCAGCTGTAATCAATTTCCCAAAGCTCGCTGTGTTCCTTGTAAAACTCATTAAGCTCCTTGGAAAATCTCTGCATTTGTCTGTGCTTTTCGTAGTCAAGCAATAACCAATCAAGACCCTGCTTGTAGTTCCACTCAATAAACTGTCCGAATTCCGAGCCCATAAATAATAGCTTTTTGCCGGGATGAGCCATCATATATGCCAAAAACAGCCTCATACCCTGAAATTTCATATCGTAGTCACCGGGCATTTTGTTTATAAGTGAGCATTTGCCGTGAACAACCTCATCGTGGCTTATAGGAAGAATAAAGTTCTCCGAAAAAGCGTAGAAGAAGCTGAATGTTATGCAGTTGTGATTTCCTTTTCTAAACAACGGGTCAAGGGAGGTGTAGCGAAGCATATCGTTCATCCATCCCATATTCCACTTAAAGTTGAATCCAAGTCCGCCTATATCGGGGGGCATTGTTATCATCGGCCATGCCGTTGATTCCTCGGCGATCATCATTGTGTTAGGATGCTCCGTGAGAACTGAAGTGTTCAGTCTGCGGAAGAATTCTACCGCTTCAAGATTCTCTCTTCCGCCGTTCTTATTAGGCGTCCATTCTCCATCGTTTCTGCCGTAATCAAGATAAAGCATTGATGCAACGGCGTCAACTCTCAGCCCGTCAAAATGGAATTTTTCAACCCAGTAGTTTGCTGATGAAATGAGGAATGAAATTACTTCGTTTTTTGAATAATCAAATACACGGGTACCCCATTCCTTATGCTCGCCCTTCTTTAAGTCGGAATATTCGTAGCAGCACTGTCCGTCAAACTCGTACAAACCGTAACCATCCTTTGGAAAATGCGCCGGAACCCAGTCAAGTATTACACCGATGCCGTTTTTGTGACATGTGTCAACAAAATACATCAAATCCTCCGGCACACCGTATCTTGAGGTGGGGGCAAAGTAGCCTGTAACCTGATAGCCCCAAGAGCCGTCGTAGGGGTATTCCATAATGGGCATCATTTCAATGTGGGTGTATCCCATTTCCTTTACGTATGGGACTAACTGCTCCGCCATTTCCCTGTATGTAAGGAAGTTTCCGTCATCGTGCTGCTTCCAGGAGCCGAAATGTATCTCGTAAATGTTAACAGGTCTTTCAAGAACGCTGCCCTTTGAATTTTTCTTCGCCCATTTTTCGTCGGTCCACTTGTAATCACTTAGCTCGTACACCTTTGATCCGGTGCCGGGCCTTGTTTCTGCGTGAACTGCGTATGGGTCGGATTTAAGTATCAACCTTGAATCTGCTGTGGTAATTGCATATTTGTAGCAGTCATAAACAAGTGCATTGTCAATGACTGCTTCCCAAATTCCCGGGGAGATGCACACACACTTGTTTTCGTTTTCGTCCCAGTTGTTGAAATCACCTACAACGCTTACAGCCTTTGCATGGGGAGCCCATACTCTGAAAGCATAGCTTTTACTATCTATTTTATGAACTCCGAAGAATTCGTATGCCTTGTAGTTTTTTCCTGCGTGAAATAAATACAAGGGAAACTTGTATTCATCTTTTATTTCAGACATATTTCTCTCCTTTGTATTAATGTTGCGGTGAGCAACATCTCTGTCTCTTATACACATCTCCGAGCCCACGAGACGCTACGCTATC
>CAMFRO010000005.1 GCA_945982035.1 uncultured Clostridia bacterium
TGCAGAAATGACGCCTGCATTTTCAATCCCCGGTGAAAAGGTTAAAAAGCTTGCTCCGATTATCAAGCCTATCGGAAAATGGCTCAACAAGCTTACCTTCAAAAAGATATGGCGCTTGTGCAAAAAAGAGTGCGGTCTTAAAAAGGCTGATATTGCCGATATTGCAGACAACAGAGTGGTTGACTTTATTCTTGAGCTTGTGCAGAATCTTTATTGCGGCGATTCACCCTACGGACCTGAAACGAGAGAATATAAGCTTACCTGCGGATTGCTTAATGTAATTGATTCATTCCTTGATACAATACACCTTAAGTTAGGTAAATTCCTTAAGGGTGCAACCACCGTCAGAGCACTTGTGGAGCCGCTTTTGTGGAATCCGGGATACTGCGACGCCGAGGCAACGCTTCCTCTTTACCCCGTTTATGACGAAAGCAATCCTGCACCTAAGCAGGAGGAAAAGCCGTTTAACGACCCTGTTAAAAAGAGTAAAAAAGGACCTCTTGTACTGCTGATACTTGTTCTTATTGTAATGCTTGTTTTGGCAGTAGTTGTGGGACTGATTGCACTCATTGTATGGGCAATTGTTGCAATTGTTCACGCAGCTTCGGGTACAGCGGCATTGGGACTTCTGTTTTCATAAAAAATAGTTGTTGCAATAAACATTTATTACTGATATAATAAATCCGATAGATCATTATTTTACATAAGGAGTAAATTTATGGCAGACAAGAAAAAAATCAGCCTCGGCGGAATTGATAATGCCGCAGAGGAAAAAGGCTCGTTCATCAAAACACTTTGGCAGCTTGTTAAATTCCTTGTTGTATCAGGACTTGTAACAATCATCCAGCTTGTTTTGGCAAATGTTCTCCCACTTATCTTTGACAGCGTTACAGCAACTCTTCCTGCTTTTCTTCAGGGAATTTTTGCACCGGATGTAATCTTTGATGCTTCAACACCAAAGGGACAGGATCAAATGGCAAAATACGTTGTTGACGGCATTGTAACATGGGGCTATCTCCTTCCGTTCTTCCTTTCAAACCTTATTGCTAATATTTACGGTTTCTGGCAGAACAAGAAGACTACATTTAAGTCAGATGCACCTTGGTACAATTTCGCAATTTACATTGTGCTTATGATTGCTCTTATCCTGTTCTCAACATGGTTCCAGGGTTGGCTTGTAGGTATTATTGCAAAGGTTGATTGGGCGTGGCTTCAGGCTCTTGCAAGAACAATTGCAGGTCTTGCGGCAGGGTTTGTACAGATGGTTGTACTCTTCCCGATGGAAAAGTTTGTTTTGCTTAAAGAAAAGAAGCCCGCAGAAGACGAGGCAGCACAGGCATAAGCAATTTTATCCTAAAATTCAATCACAAATTCCGCTCGGTTCACAGCCGGGCGGTTTTTTTATAAAATAATGCTTAATTCTGTATTTTAGTAATTGTATATTTATTTGTTTGATGTTATAATTATTATGTATAAATATATGTACGGGAGATTTATTTGTGAAAAAAGACAGCGTTAATAATGACAATCTTGTTATAGGAAGAAATGCGGTAATTGAACTGCTTAAAAGCGGCAGAGAGGTGGAAAACGTCCTTATTGCCAAAGGTGAGCACGAGGGTTCAATTAAAAGAATAATCTCTATGTGCAGAGAGAATAAGATAGTAATAAAGGATGTTGACAGGAAAAAGCTTGATTTTATGTGCTCCGGTGCAAATCATCAGGGCGTTGCCGCCAATGTGCCGGCACATTCCTATTCAACGGTTGATGAAATACTTGAATATGCCGAAGAAAAGGGCGAGCCACCGTTTATTATAATCTGTGACGAAATTGAGGATAGCCATAATTTAGGCGCAATAATCCGTACTGCCGAGGCATGCGGTGCCCATGGAATAATTATTCCTAAGCGCAGAAGTGTGGGGCTTAATTTTACTGTTGCCAAAATCTCCTGCGGCGCAGTTGAATATATGCGTGTTGCAAGAGTGGGTAATATTGCCCAAACCATAGACGCCTTAAAAAAGCAAAATGTTTGGGTTTATGCTGCCGATATGGACGGCGAGCCTTGGTGCCGTACAGATTTTACAGACGGCACAGCTCTTGTTATCGGTAACGAGGGCAAAGGTGTCGGCAGGCTTGTTAAGGAAAAATGCGATGCAACGGTAAGTCTGCCTATGATGGGACAGGTTAATTCCCTTAACGCCTCCGTTGCGGCAGGAATATTAATGTATGAAGTAAGAAAGCAACGCCTCGGCTTGTAATTATAAACGGTGATGAAATGAGCGAGAATTTATCAATAGACGAAATAATCAGACAGGCTGAAAAAATTAAGCAGGAAGCAGAGTATCATCTTAAAATGGCGGAAAAAAGCCTTGATGAAAAGGCAAAAAATGCTATTGAAAATGTTACTGTGGAGCCTGAAAAGGTGATAGAGGATGTCAGCAAGGCCGTTGTTGAAGCTAACGACAAAGTAGATGATGTTAAGCAGTATAATGCTGAAAACGATGACGAAGACGGAGATATGAAAATTGTTTCCGATAACAAAATAAATGCCGGTAAAACAAAGGTAATAGGCACAATAAAAAATGCTGCCGAAAAAACGAAGCGTGTTGTCTTGCCAAAGGACTGTGACGATGACAGCGATATGAAAATCGCACCGGATTTATCCTCCGGCGACGATATCTTCGATACAAAGGACGAGCCTGTAAAGCCTGTTGCAATCAGTAGTAATACCCGGGTTGACAAAAGGTCCGATTTGCAGGAGATTCCTACCATTATGGCTGTTGACCAGCTTGACAGAATCAGCTTTTACGACGCTGAATACAAGGAAGAAACCGGCGTTCAAATGAAACTTGATGGCTTTGACGACGAAATTGAAAATGTTGACTCCATTGACGAAAATTTGGCGGAGCAGCAGCTGGAGGAACGCCGCAGAGAAAAGGTGGGAAAATTTAGGCTTTTCGGTCCCGACGAAACAGATAAAGAGTTAGGCGACAAAACAGTTGTAAAAGAGGATTATGTCAGCGAGGAGGAAAAGGGCGGTATCATTAACCGTCTGTTCTCTCAAAGAAAAGTTATACAGATAAGACTTATTGCCTCCGGTGTGTCCTGCTTTCTTATTTTACTTATGAGCATTTTTAAGGACAGTGCATATTTTCCGTCGGCACTTTCGGGCCATACGCAGTTTTTTGTGGCAGTGTTAGTAATTTATGTACTGACCTTGATTATAGATTCAAACGTAATTATTCATGGGTTTTCATTTAAGCAAGGTCTTAATTATGATTTGCCTGTTTCACTTGTAAGCCTTGCGGTTCTTGCTAATACCGCCGTTATGGCGTTTGATGAAGGATTGTGGCTTGATAACGGCATTTTGATTGCACCTGCTGCATCTTTTGCTCTGTTTATGAGTCAGGCAGGAAAGCTGAAGATGATGAACAGAATTATTGATAATTTTGATTTTATCACAGATGGCGCAGATAAATATACAATTGAAAATATGGCCAATAAGGTTGATGCTTCAATAATCAGTAGAGGATTTATTAACAGCGACCCATTGATAAAATTCAGTGTTAAAACCGACTTTCCCACAAATTTTCTTGAAATATCCTGCAAAAACGAGCCCGCAGATAAAATATCCGGCAAAACCGGACTTGTTATGATTGGGCTAAATATTGTTTTGATGATTGCAGTTGGACTTATTGACAATTTCAATACAGGATTTAATATGGCGGTATGCTCAATGTGTGCCGCTGTGCCACTTTCATCTCTTTATATTACAAATTCTCTTTTGTGTGATGTGTCACGCAGCTTAACCTCCTCCGGCTCTCGTGTGTGCGGTTACGAGGGTGCTTATATGGCGGACAACGCAAACCTAATGGTTATGGAGGCGGCTGACCTTTTCGGCAAAAACGGTTGCGACCTTCACGGAATTAAAACCTTCCACGGCGCAAAGGTTGACGACGCAATCCTTCAGGCGGCAGCGGTAATTATTCAAACCAAAAGCCCTCTTGCCCATGTTTTTGACGACGTAATAATCGGCAAACAGTCAATACTTCCTAAGGTGGAGGATATTATTTATGAGGACAAAATGGGCACGTCGGCTTGGATTTACAAAAAGAAGGTTTTGGTAGGAAACAGAAATCTTCTTATACGCCACGGCGTAATGGTGCCCAAGGAAAGCTTTGAAAATAAATTTACCCAAAAAGGACGCCATGCGTTGTATTTGGCGGTTGACGGCGATATTATAGCAATGTTTGTAGTGTCTTACAGTGCCGATGCGGATATGAAATCCGAGCTTAAAAAGCTTGAAAAAAGCGGTATGACCATAATTGTTAAAAGCTGTGACCCTTATATTAACGAACAGAGCTTGGCAGATATATTCTCTCTCCCTGAGGGATTTATACGTGTTATGAACAGCTCGGGTGCAAGAGTTTTTGAAAAGTATTCCGATATGAATGTGGAAAAATCGCCTGCTTACGTTGTTCATAACGGTACTGCGAGAGGGTTTGTGTCAGCTATGCGTGCGGCAGAAATACTTGTAAGCTCTAATAAAATTATTTCGTTTCTTATAACATTCGGCAGCGCCTTGGGACTGATTGTAACGGCTGTTCTTTCGCTTATCGGTGCATATTCGCAAATCAGTGCATTTAGCGTTATTGCCTTTCAGATGATATGGTGTGCCTTTGTGCGACTTGTTTCAAAGCTTAAAAAAATAGGATTTTAAGTCTGTATTAAAATTTGTGTAGAAAGGATTGGGATAATGAAAAAGAAAAGCTATCAAGAGAATGAATCCGCCCTTGATTACAAGGATAATCAGTTTACTTCATTTTTGAAAAAGTGCTTTATTGCAATGATTGATTTTGGATTCGTTACATTTGCTAACGCCTCAATCTGTTACCTAACTCAGCAGGGACATATTACAATTACCGATTATTCAAAGGTGTTTTTCTCGTATCCTCACTTTTTTGCAATAGGCTTTATCAGTGTTTTTGTAAATTATTTGTTCGGACTGTACCGAAGCGTGTGGAAATTTGTAGGAAACGATGAGATTTTAAGATGCGTTTTCAGCAGCGTAGTCAATACGGTTGTGCTTTTTGTTGCCGACCGAGTTGTGTATGCAAGAATATTACATATCGGCGGAAAACTTGCTTTTTATGCATATATTCTTTATTTTGTTCTCATCCTTGTAGCGTCCTGTTCCATAAGAATAGGCTTTAGAATTTACAGAAAATACGCATCGTTCTCCTTTAAGCCTGCGTCAAAAAAACGCACCCCAAGAGTGTTGATTGCAGGTGCGGGATTTATGGGTAATTTTGTAATTGACTCTCTTGCTAACGAGGGATATGTTCACGGCAGACCTGTTGCCGCCGTTGACGATAATCCTGCAAAATACAAAAAGAGAATTAACGGCGTAAAGGTTGTGGCCTCCTGCGATGCTATAGTTAATGTTGTACAGAAATACGATATTGACGAGGTTATCATTTGTATGCCCTCAGCACCTAAGCAAAGGCAGAAGGAGATAATTGACCTGGCCATGCAAACCAGCGCAAGTGTAAAAATCAGTCCTTCTGTTGCGGATATGTTTGAGGAGGGCGGAAACAGGCGCATAAGAAATGTTGAAATAACCGACCTGCTTTCCCGTCCGGAGGTTAAGCTTGATAAAAAGGTTTGTCGTTATCTTATCGGAAAAACAATACTTGTTACCGGCGGCGGAGGTTCAATCGGCTCGGAAATATGTAATCAGGTTGCAAGATACAATCCTCAGCGAATTATCATATTTGATATTTATGAAAACTGTGCCTTTGAACTGCAAAATTCCCTTAAGGACAGATACGGCGACGCCTTTGATATTGATGTGCGTATAGGCTCTGTTCGTGATATGGACAGGCTGAATGAAGTCTTTGAGGAGTTTCATCCGGATGTTGTATTTCATGCGGCTGCTCATAAGCACGTTCCTCTTATGGAGGACAGCCCCTGCGAAGCGGTAAAGAACAATGTTTTCGGAACATATAATGTTGCTGTTATTGCCGACAGATTTAAAGTGCCTAAAATGGTAATACTATCTACCGACAAGGCGGTAAATCCCACAAATGTTATGGGCTGCACAAAGCGTATTACTGAAATAATTGTTCAGTATATGAATAGAAAATCCGAAAATACAAGCTATGCCGCAGTAAGATTCGGCAATGTGCTTGGCTCCCACGGCTCCGTTATTCCGATTTTTAAAAAGCAGATAGAGCAGGGCGGACCCGTTAAGGTAACTCATCCTGATATAACAAGGTATTTTATGACTATACCGGAGGCGGCACAGCTTGTTTGCCAAGCAGGAGGCCTTGCCGAAGGCGGAGAGGTATTTGTGCTTGATATGGGCGAGCCTGTAAGAATAATGGATTTGGCAAAAAATCTTATTCGTCTTTCGGGATTTACCGAGGAGGAAATCGGTATAGAGATTATTGGCTTGCGCCCGGGCGAAAAGCTGTATGAGGAGTTGGCAATGGATTCCGAAATGGCAACACGCCAAAAAACAGCAAATGAAAAAATATATGTAACACAGCCTATGGAAATACAGGATGAAAAATTTGAAGAAATGCTTTCCTCTCTGCAATCCATTACGGTTGATAATGTAAGAGAAAAATTAATGCAGCTTGTACCTAATTACAAGCCAGCCGAGAATGATTGATAATGAAAGAAAAAAAGAGCAAAAATTATTCACTGACATATCCAAAAATAGTTGCCCTGGGATTTGCGCTGATTATATTAATCGGCACAGTCCTGCTTATGCTTCCCGTAAGCTCAAGGGGCGAAGAAATAAGCTTTATTGATGCATTTTTTACAGCTACCTCCGCCACCTGTGTAACAGGTCTTGTAACATACGATACGGCAACCACCTGGTCGCTGTTCGGTCAGATAGTTATTCTGTGCCTGATACAGATAGGCGGTCTTGGCTTTTTAACGGTAATTGCTTTTGTTTCCGGTATTATTAAAAAGCGAATGAGCCTAAAAGAGAAAATGCTTCTTAAGGATGCGGTAGGTTCTTTAAATATCGGCGGCGGAAAGAATTTAGTTAGGTCTGTTTTACTGCTGACACTCTGCTGCGAGGTAACCGGCGCAATTATCCTTTCAACAAGGTTTATACCCTTAGCCGGAGTAACCAAGGGAATTTATCTTTCGGTATTTACAAGCATCTCAGCTTTTTGTAATGCGGGCTTTGATTTAATGGGCAGCTTTGCACCATCATCCTCGCTTACCACAGTAAATAATGACCCGGTGATAATTATTACCGTTTCACTATTGATAATTATAGGCGGATTGGGATTTATAGTTTGGCAGGATATGCGTGATAAAAGGTTTAATTTTAAAGGCTTTAGCATTCATACAAAGCTTGTTCTTACAATCACCTCATTTATACTTGTGGTTTGTACCGCACTGTTTTTGGCGTTTGAGTACGCAAATGAAAAAACGCTTGCCGATATGCCTGCTTGGCAAAAGGTGCTTAATGCGTTTTTTGCAAATGTTACTACCAGAACGGCAGGATTTAACAGTATTGATACGGCAGGGTTGACTTCTGCATCAAAAATGCTTACAATTATGCTTATGTTCATCGGCGGCTCCAGCGGTTCAACTGCAGGCGGTGTTAAAACAACCACCATCGGTGTTTTGGTTTTGTGCGTAATTTCTACACTGAGAAACAAGGACGATGTCAACGCCTTTGACCATAGAATAAATAATACCGCAATTAAAAAAGCAATCTCCATTGTCTTTATAAATTTAGCGGAAATAGTAACCGCCACGTTTTTGATACTTCTTTTCCAAAAGGGCTTTACGCTGATTGACGTTTTGTTTGAATGTACCTCTGCAATCGGCACAGTCGGTATGAGTACGGGCATTACTCCCGAGCTTTGTACTGCGTCTAAAATAGTGATAATCTTTTTGATGTATGTAGGTCGTCTTACGAGTCTTATATTTGCTTTGATGTTTATTTCATTGCGAGCAAAAACCACAACTCAAAAGCCATTGGGTAATATTTTGGTAGGATAATTTTGAAAGGAAATAATTATATATGAACTCTATACTTGTCATCGGTGCAGGAAAATTCGGACGCCACCTTGCCATGTATCTTTGCGATATGGGTAACGAGGTTATGCTGGTTGATAAAAACGAAAAGCTTATTGATGAATTCAGTCACCGTGTTACTACCGCAGAGATAGGTGATTATACTGTAAGAAGTAATCTTGAAGCACTGGGCGTTGAGGATTACGATTATGTTTTTGTGTGCACAGGTGATTTTCAGGACAGTCTTGTTATGGTTGACTATCTTAAAGAGCTTAATGCAAGATGCATTATCGCCAAAGCAAATTCACGTATCCACGAAAAATTCCTGCTTAAAAACGGCGCTGACAGGGTAATATATCCGGAAAGGGATATTGCATACAAATTATCCGTTGCATACAGTAATAACAATATCTACGATTTTATCAATTTAAGCGACGATGTGGGAATTTACGAAATTAAAGTGCCTGACAGCTGGATTGGCAAAAGCCTTGCAAAGCTGAATGTACGCCGTATGCATAACATCAATGTAATTGGCTACCGTGATGACAGGGACAATAAAATTAAGGCGGTAAACAATGCGGATTATGTTTTTTGCTCAAATCAGCATATTATGATTATGGGCGACAAAAATGATGTTCGTAAAATAACCAAAAAGTAAATATAAAATATAATGCACCCCGAAAGCATAGGCTTTTGAGGTGCGTTTTACTTCTTATATTCAGTTTTCTTCTTTATTCTTTTTTCTTTTGACTGCGCCGTGTATCTGTCTTATAAGTGCAATCAGTATTGCAAGCGTGCCTGCAACGCCGATAATGGCAACGGGAATTATGTATAAGTCTTGATTTTGCTTTAGCTGAGTTATATTTATTCCCATCGCTTTAAGCTTTTGCTCCGATGATTGCTTTCTTACCGGTGGCTTTTGCGTTGTATTATCCTCAACAACCACGTAACCGTTATTGGAGGAATGATGAGTAACGTCGGAGCTTTGTGCCGTTACGGTAAAATCTAACTGACGGTAAATTTCATCGTTTGCACAAACAACGACTGTTGCAGTGCCCTCTGCGTTTGCCGTTATCATTCCGCCCTTTGAAATGGTTACGTTTTCTTCATCACAGAAAAAGCTTACTACTGCCGGTGCATTTGCAGGCTCAATTGTGTAATCAAGCTGTACGCTGTCGCCTACCTCCAGCTCCTGTGTGGCGGCATAGATTTTCATATCCTTTGCCACAGCAACTTTTTCGGTAGTTGCTTTTTTTGTGGTAGTTGTTGCCTTTGTGGTACTTTCTTTTTTTGATTTTTCAGTTGTTGTCTGCTTTTTTGTTGCTTTAGATGTGGTTTTCTTTTTTGTGGTTGATTTCTTTGTTGTAGTTTTTTTCTTTGTAGTTTTTTGCTTCTTTGTTGTTTTTTCTTTTGATTTGGAACCATCGGCAACGGAGGACCAGTTTGGCGAGCCGTAGCCTAATATCGCACTGATATTGTTGTAGGGCTTGGAGCCGGAGGTGGTGTATTTTCTTTCCTTAACCTTGCCGGAGCAGTTGCCCTCTATGGTATATACGGTGGAGCCTGAAATTGACTTGACGATTCCTACGTGCTGTGCCGAGCCGTTACCGCTCCAATCAAAAAATATAAGGTCTCCTTTTTTAGGGGTGTATCCCGATGAACGCTTGTGGTATCTGCCTTTGTTTTGATACCAGCTTATCATAGAGTTACAGTTACCGCCGTTTGGAACAATAGTGCCGTAAAGCTTTACATCCAATGAATTTCCTGCCTTGTTAAAGCACCAAAGCACAAAGGTTGTGCACCATGCACCCTGATAGCCGTACCATTCGCCGTATTTTGAGTATGATCCTGTTCCGGTGTATCCAACCTCTGCCTGAGCCACGGAAAGCACCTTGTTCTTCATTTGATCAACGGTGGCTGCCTGTGCTGTCATTGCCACAGGGGACATCATAGTTATAATTACCATTAGTGCCGATAATACACTTATTAACTTCTTTTTCATAGCAAGCCTCTTTTATTTAGTTACAAAAATATTTAAAAAATTACAAAATGGTTACATTTTCTATTATACATAAATATTTTCAAAAATCAAGTACAAGTTATGCATTCATAAAATATGTATTAATTTATATAAACTAAAGTAAAAATATAGTATATCACTCTTGAAAATACACTGTTCATTGTGTTAACATACATAAAGAGAGGTGTTTATTATGAAAAAGCTTGAAAATACCGAATTAAAGCATGTTACACCGGAGGAATGCGGAATAAAGAGCAGCTCCATTACGGCGTTTTTAAAGGAAATACAGGAAAAAGAGCTGGGACTTCATAGCTTTACCGTTGTAAGACACGATAAGGTCTGTGCTCAGGGATTTTTTGCGCCTTATGATGCGGAATATCCCCATGTGCTTTACTCAATGAGCAAAAGCCTTACTTCAACGGCGGTGGGATTTGCCGTTGACGAAGGGCTTATCAATGTTGACGATAAGGTCTGCGACTATTTTCCTGAATACAAAACGGCAAAATTAAATCCGTTAAACAGAGCTTTAACTGTAAAAATGCTCCTTACAATGCGCAGTGATAAGCTTATTACCGTGCTGGAAAATAAGGGTGGTACGGATTGGATAAAGCTGTTTTTTGACGCACCGTTTTTACTTCCTCCTAATTCAAAATTTAATTACATATCCGAAAACACCTTTATGCTTAGCGCAATAGTAAAAAAGGTTACAGGAAAAAGTGCCCTTGATTATCTTGATGAAAAGATGTTTAAGCCTCTGGGTATAGAAAAGCCGTTTTGGGAAAGCGACGGTATGGGTAATTCCGCCGGTGGCTGGGGCTGCTATATGAAAAGCGAGGATTTGGCAAAATTCTTTCTGCCATATATTCATAACGGAAAATGGATTGACGGTACTCAGCTTGTGCCTGAAAATTGGGTAAAGGAAGCACTGTCAAAGCATACGGATACAGTCCATGACGGCTCAAGAGATATTATTAACGGCTACGGCTATCAGTTTTGGAAAAACCCTATTCCGAATTCCTTTAGAGCCGACGGCCTTTTTGGACAGCGTTGCTTTATGTTTCCCGAATACGATGCTCTTGTTGTGCTTAACTGCGGTGAGGCTGAGGACTATAAGGTTATGGAGGTATTTTGGAAATATTTTCCCGATTGCTTCCTTGATGATGCTTTGCCTGAAAATAAAGAGGAAAACGATGAGCTTAACAGCGTAATATCATCGCTCAGTATGCCCTTGCTCCCTAAGGGTGAAAGAAATTATGAAAGCGAAAAGACTATTGAAAACAGGAAAATTACCTGTAAAACAAATGAATTTACCTCTGTTATTCCTGTTTCAATGACTCAAATGCTTTACAATAAGCCGGGAAAAATCAGCTCCTTTAAATTCAATTTTGAGGATGATTCCCTTCTTTTTACCTGGACTGAAAAAAACTACACCAACACTATTAGAGCAGATATGAACGGCTCTCTATGTGAAAGTGAAATTAATCTGGCGGATTTGCATTTTCATGCTTTTTCCCAGGCAGCGTGGCAGGCGGATGGTTCATTGGAGCTTTGGATTCGTCCTATTGAAAGCGCCCATATAAGAAAGCTTAATTTTAAATTTTTAGTTGATGAGAATGAAGTAAAGGTAACTAATAACACATATCCCGAGCTTCAGGATTTGATTATATATTATCTTAATTTTTCAGGAACGCCCATAAAGTCAAAGCCCGGTGAGGAGGGCTTAAAGAAAACCGTTAAGGATTTGGGATTGCCGATTATTGAGCCTGATTTTACAGGAAAATTTGTTGGTTAAATAATATATGCGGAGGAGAATATATGAGATGTCCTTACTGTAATTTTGAAAATGACAACAATTACGAGTTTTGCAGAAACTGCGGACAGAGGCTTGAAAGACGAGAGGTTTACGATAACCAGAGCTTTGCAAATCAGCCGACCTTGGATTATAATGCCTACAACGACTACCAATCAAATAACCCGTATTACCGGGATCAATATGTTAATAACGGCAATCAGGGTAGCGTTAGTAATAACGGCAATCAAGGCAATAACGATGATAAAAAGAAAACTACAACAGTAATTATTTGCAGTGTTGTGGCAGTTGTTATTGTTCTTATTGCAGCCATAGCTTTAATGGTGCATTTTACCTCCGATAACAACACATCCGATGTTAACGATTATTCCGTTACCGATACAACACAGTCAAACGATGGACAGGAGCAGACGGAGGAATCCACCAAAAAGAAAACCACAACCACAAAGAAAAAAGAGGAGAAGGTTAAGGAGGATAAAAACCTTGTTCCCGATATGTCGGCGGAGCAAAGAAGTAAAATTAATATGTTTATTTCCAACTTTGCAGAAACAGATTTGAGCCCTTTCAACCGCTACGGCGATTACAGCGACGAGGATATTATAAACTTCAGTCTTTGTCACAATTATGCCAACAAAAACGGTGATATTGAGGTGTCAAACGGTACTGTTATGCTTAAGGGCTCTGTTGTAAGAAAAAATGCAGAAAGATTTTTTGGCGTGGATATAATGAATCAAAGCACGTCTTTGGCGGATTTTGACGATTATGATGACGTGTATTGGTCAAGTATAGACGTTATGGATTATTATTCCGATACCGCTCATTTTACATACGGTCACTATTATTCAATGGCGGTGGTTGATTCTATGGTAAGCAACGGCGACGGAACCTATGACGTTTCATTTAAAATATACAGAAAGAACAATGACGAGGGCGCTCTGTCTAAGAAATATTACAAATACACTCCAAAGCAGGCAGCAAATTCGGAATACGTGTATTCTGTGGGCGAAGGCAAAGCAGTTGTTGAGGATTACAAGGACGGAAAATACCGTCTTGTATCATACGAAGCCACAAAGCTGTAATTAATACCAAAACTGTGATTATTATAGACACAGTATCTAAAAGATGATATAATTGTCTAAATTAATTAGACAGCCAAAAAGTGCAGTATTAGGAGAGTATGTTGCAATGGCAAAAAAGAAGAAAAAAAAGAAAAAGTCACTAAAAAAAAGAATTAGACAATTAAAAAGAAAAATTGTAAAAAAATTACAGGATGCATATTATATCAACAGATTTTATAAATGCCCCGTTAAAGAAAACACAGTTTTGATTGAATCAAAGCACGGCGCAGACGTGGCAGGTAATATGTTCTACATTCTAAAGCAGTTTTCATTACCGGAGTATAAAAATTATACTGTTTATTTAGCTGCAACGAAGGAAAATTTTCCTAAATTTCAAAAGCTATTTAGCCGTTACGATATTGATAATGTAATTTTGATTGAGGAAATGTCCTTTGGGTATTTAAAGGTTCTGGCAACAGCAAAATATCTCTTTAACGATACATCCTTTCCTTTGCTTTTTATAAAGAGGAAGGAGCAGGTTTATACAAATACCTGGCACGGCACTCCTCTTAAACATATGGGCAATGACGTTGCCGACAGAAGATATGCCATGGGCAATATAATGCGTAATTTTATGATGACGGATTATCTTGTATATCCTAACGGCGAAATGAAGGACAAAATGACATCGTCCTATTTTATAGACAAGCTTTCAAACGGCAAAATCCTCAGGGCAGGTTATCCAAGAAATGCGGTGTTCTTCAATAAAGAACGTGCGAACGAATTAAAGCGTGAATTAGGATTGGAAAACAAGCATATAAGCGTATATATGCCCACGTGGCGCGGTGTTATGACCGACAGGAACAAGGATGAGCAGTTCAGAAGTATTATTGAGAGCCTGCGAGTTCTTGATAAAATGCTTGATGATAATTATGTGTTTTTTGTAAAAATGCATGTTTTAGTGCAGACAGAGCTTGATTTTTCTGCATTTAAGCATATCAGGGCATTTCCCGAGGGATATGAAACCTATGATGTGCTGAATACGGCGGACGTGCTTGTCAGCGACTATTCAAGCGTGTTTTTTGATTTTGCCAATACAGGCAAAAAAATTGTCCTTTATACCTATGACCGTGAAGAATATACCTCCGGCAGAGGTATGTATTATGATTTAGACGACTTTCCGTTTCCCAAGGTTTATACACCCGAGGAGCTTGCAGAAGAGCTTAAAACAGGCATTAATTATGACAGTACGGAGTTTAATGAAAAATTCTGCACCTACGATAATTCCTGTGCCGACAGCGAGCTTGTTAAATTCGTTGTTAAGGGCGAGGCGTCCGATTATGTAAAATGTGAAAACGCCCGTACAAGCAACAAGGAAAACGTGCTGATTTATTCAGGCTCCCTTGCATTGAACGGAATTACATCATCGCTGGTATCCCTTACGGAAATCATTGATCTAAAAAAGGATAACATTTTTGTGTCATTCCGTGAAAAATCTGTTAAACGGGATCCGTTAAGACCTGATAAGTTTTCAAAGGATGTTAATATTTTTCCATTAATTAACGGATTTAAGTATTCCTTTACGGAGCTTATTGCATACGCCCTTTATTATAAATTCAGCGTTAACACAGGCTGGGTTAATAAAAAGCTGGACAGACTCTATGAGCGTGAGCTGGTAAGATTTTACGGCTATTCCCATTTTGACAGAGCCATTCAGTTTATGGGATACGAGTACCGAGTTATCGGAATGTATCAGCGCTTTAAAATTCCGAAGGCAATATTTGTACACAACGATATGTGCCAGGAAATTTCAAGTAAGGGTAATCAAAAGAAGATTGCACTTCAAAGTGCATATAAAAATTATGATCGGGTTGTATGTGTTACGGAGGATGTTAAGGAATCCTGCCTTAAATTAACCCCCGGAAACGACCATATTGTTATTGTTAATAATGCCCATAATTATAAGAATATTCAGGAAAAAATGAAGCTGCCTGTGGCTTATGATGAAAAAACTGTCAGCAATGTAAGCTTGAATGTTCTCAACACTCTCCTTAGCAGAGAGGATTATATAAAGTTTATCAATATCGGCAGATTTTCTCCCGAAAAAGGCCATAAAAGGCTGATTGACGCCTTTAACAGATTTTATCTTGAGCATCCTAAGTCATATCTGTTTATTATCGGCGGTTACGGCAAAACTTGGAAAGAAATAAATTCATATATAAGAACGAAGGACTGCCGCTTTAATGTTATTCTTATAAGATATATAAGTAATCCATTCGCTGTTTTAAAGCAGTGTGATTTGTTTATACTTTCCTCTTTTTACGAGGCACTGGGCCTTGTTGCTCTTGAGGCGCAGACCTGCGGTGTTCCGGTAATTTCAACCGATATCAGCGGACCGAGAGGCTTTATGCTCAGCCACGGCGGTACTCTTGTTGAAAACAGCGAGCAGGGTATTTATGACGGTATGAACGCCTTTATGAGAGGTGAGGTTAAGATGATGGATTTTGACCCACAGGAATATAATAACAATATAAAAACTCAGTACGAAAATATATTCAAATAGGTGAAAAGATATTGAAAGCGGGAATTATTACATTCGGCAGTGCCCATAACTACGGTGCATTGCTTCAGGCTTATGCGTCTCAAAAATATTTGCAGAATTTGGGGTATGACGCATATATTATTAATTACAGACCTGAGGCTATTGATAAGGTTTACAGGCTCTATAAAATAAAGCCCACAAAATCTTTTGTAAGGCGTACAGTGAGAACACTTAAAGCCCATATAAAAACAAAAACAAAGGATAAGTGGAAAATAACAAAATATAATAATTTTGAGGAGTATATTAACCATACTCTTAATGTTACCAATAAATGTCTTACTCTTAAGGATTTAAAGAAAAGTAATTTTAAGTTTGATGTGTTAATAGCCGGCTCCGACCAAATTTGGAATACGGAGCTTACCGGCGGCTTTGATTCGTCATATTTCCTTAATTTCGGTAAAAACAGTGCCGTGAGAATTGCCTATGCTGCTTCCTTGGGTGCAGACGATATTGACAGAAGTTACGAGGCTCTTTACAGAAATTATCTTAAAAAATTTGACTATGTTTCTGTTCGAGAAAAATCAATGGTTGATATTTTTCAGCCTCTTGCGGATAAAGAGATTGAGGTTACTGTTGATCCCACTCTTCTTCTTGATAAATCGGATTTTGACAGCCTTAAAATGAAGTCAAGGTATGAAAATCAAAAGTATATATATGCTCATTTTATCGGTGCAGAGCCTAAGGTCACCGAGTTTGCGGACTGGTTTTCTATCAATATGGGCGTTCCTGTGCTCCATAACCGTAACCAGGGCAGATTTGAAAACGAGCTTGATTTTCACTATCTTGAACGTCCCGAGCAGTTAATCAGTATGGTGGAAAATGCCGAGATGATTATTTCAAACTCTTTCCACCTTACAGTGCTGGCACTTATTTATCACATTCCGTTTATCACCGTGCCCCACAAAACACGCCCGGAGAGAATGAGAAATCTTCTTCAAATGGTTGGACTTGAAAACCGCCTTATTGAAGATGTGAGAATTATGCCCGACCCTTCAACTCTTAAAATTGATTGGGATGACGTTGACCGTCGTATTAAGCTCGAGCGCATAGGCTCAGTTGAATTTTTAAATAAAGCACTTAATAACGGTAAGGTTTTATCAAAAAGCAACTACTTTTTATCGGGTGATAAATTTGAGTGCTGCGGCTGCGGACTGTGTAAATCAATTTGTCCGAAGGACGCCATAACTATGAAAGCCGACGACGAGGGCTTCGTTTATCCTGTAATTGATAATGATAAGTGCATTAACTGCAAGCTCTGCGAGAGGGAATGTATTTATCATAATCCTATTAAAACCGAGAAAAAGCCAATGAAATCCAAGGTTTACGCCGCTGTAAATAAAGATAAGGGAATCCTGTCTCAAAGCTCCTCCGGCGGTGCCTTCAGTGCAATGTACAAATATGTTTTGTCTAACGGTGGTTATATTGTCGGTGTAAGATATGACAAAAATATGCGTGCAGTTTACGATATATCAAATAATGCAAAGGTTTGTGAGGAGTTTCGTGGCGCAAAATACGTTGCCGCCTATGTGGGCGATATAAAGGAACGTGTCAAGGAAAAGCTTGATACAGGCGCACTTGTGCTTTTTGTGGGTAATCCCTGTCAGGTGTCTGCCCTTAAAAAGTATCTTAAAAAAGATTACGACAATTTGATTATCACAGAATTTATCTGTCACGGTACACCAAGTCCTAAGGTGTTTAAAGGCTACATTAAATCTCTTGAAAAGAAATATAAGTCCAAGGTTGTTGATGTTAAGTTCAGAGATAAGCGTATTTCATGGGATAATTCCTGTATTACAGTGTATTTTGAGGACGGAACTGTTAAGTCCGAGCCTATTGTTCACAACAATTATACAAGAGCGTTTAGAAGCAAGTATGATGACAGACCGAGCTGCTATAACTGTGAATTTACAGGTAATACAAAGCAAAGTGATTTCACTATCGGAGATTTTTGGGGAGTCAAAAAGACTCACCCGGAGGTTAATGCCGAAAACGGTGTTTCAATAATTAAGATTAACACCAAAAAGGGATTGGATTTCTTTGATAATATTTCCGACAGTCTTGATTTGTATGAGTCAAGCTATAAAGAGGCGTACAGATTTAATCATAAGTCGCCTATTGAGCTTACTCAGATGCGTTTTGAATTTATGAATCAAATTGACGATATGGATATGGATAAGCTATTGCTTAAGTATAATACCCATAAAAACAAGGAAACCAGCGACAAAAAGGTTATTGACGGCACAATTTAAAATTAATCCTTCACGTTCCTTTGTTCGTGAAGGATTTTTTGTTTATATCACTGAATTGCGGGGCAAATTAATTATTACAGGAGATGATTTTGTGGATAATTATTCTGCTCCCGTTTCAGTATGGGATGCGTATTCAAAAGGAAAAAATTTTAAAAAGCTAAGCGGTGATATAACCACCGATGTGCTAATAGTAGGAGCAGGAATTGCAGGCTTGCTGACAGCCTATTTTCTCACTCAAAGGGGCGTAAACTGCGTAGTTGCGGAAAAGGGAAGAATTTGTCAGGGAACTACCCATAATACCACCGCAAAAATTACCTCTCAGCACGGATTGATTTATCACGAGCTATTATCACGACGAGGTAAAGAATATGCTGAAAAGTATTACAAAATAAATCAGCTTTCAATTCTTGAATATAAAAAATTAAGTGAAATTTATGATTGTGAATTTGAGATAAAGGACAATTATGTGTATTCTCTTACCGACAGAGGACTGCTTGAAACAGAGGCGAAGGCGCTGGATGAAATAGGTGCAGATTTTGAATTTTGCGACAATGTGCAGCTTCCTGTTGATACCGTCGGTGCGGTGAAATTTCCGAACCAGGCACAGTTTAATCCGTTAAAAATGCTCGCTTTGCTTTCGGAAAAGCTGAATATTTATGAGGATACCTTTGTGACGAAAATTCACAAAAACATTGCCGAAGCTCCCGGCGGTAATATAAAAGCCGATAAAATTATTGTTGCTACCCATTTTCCTATGGTAAATATTCACGGTAGTTATCCTCTTAAGCTTTATCAAAGCCGTTCTTATGTAATTGCCTTGAGTAACGCTCAAAGGCTTAACGGTATGTATATGGACGAAAGCGGTTATGGGCTTTCTTTTAGGAATTATAACGATTATCTGCTATTGGGCGGCGGTGCTCACAGAACAGGCATTGCCGGCGGAAATTATCAAATTTTGCGTAAATTTGCAAATAAGTATTATCCTTACTCCACCGAGGAATATCATTGGTCGGCACAGGATTGTATGAGTCTTGACGGGGTGCCCTATATTGGCAGATACTGTGCCTTAACGCCGAGCTTGTTTGTGGCGTCGGGCTTTAATAAGTGGGGAATGACCTCCTCAATGACGTCGGCTTTAATTCTCAGTGACCTTGTTTGCGACAAGGAAAATCAGTATGCCAATGTGTTTAATCCGTCAAGAAGTATGCTTACTCCTCAGCTTGCACTTAACACAGGTGAGGCGATAAAAAATTTGCTGACCTTCTCAGGCAAACGCTGTACCCATTTGGGATGTTCACTTAAATGGAATAAGCTTGAGCATAGCTGGGACTGTCCCTGTCACGGCTCACGCTTTGACAAAAATGGCACCGTGCTTGAAAATCCGGCAAAAAAAGATTTGGATGTAGGATGAATTCATTAATTTTCAGTATAAAATATTAATATAAAAAACTATTGATTTTATAATTGCATTATAGTATAATATTTGCGAAAAGAGTGCTTTTACACCTTTTATGTAGCGTATGGGCCCTGTGCGACGGGATGCTACGAACCTTGTCAGGCGGGGAACCGAGCAGCAATAAGTGGATTATTCTGTGTGCCTCAGACAAGTCTGTACGTTACATTAAGGGTGCAATGGCACTTAATTTTTATTACCGCAGATTATTACCGTTACCATAAGGAGTGATAGGGTGTACCAGGTTTTATACAGAAAATACAGACCACGTGTGTTCAGTGACGTTTACGGTCAGGACCACGTTACCTCCACTCTAAAAAATGAAATAAAGAACGGCAGAGTTTCTCACGCCTATTTATTTACCGGCTCAAGAGGTACCGGTAAAACCACTTGTGCAAAAATTCTTGCCAAGGCTGTAAATTGTGAAAACAGTATTGACGGCGAGCCCTGTAACGAGTGCGAGGTTTGTAAGGGACTTGACAACGGCTCAATATACGACGTTGTGGAAATTGACGCCGCATCAAATAACGGTGTTGACAATATCCGTGATTTGCGTGAAGAGGCAAATTATACACCCACACGAGGCAAGTACCGTGTTTATATAATTGATGAGGTTCATATGCTCAGTACAGGTGCATTTAACGCCTTGCTCAAAACTCTTGAGGAGCCTCCTGCCCACGTAATATTTATTCTTGCTACAACGGAGGTTCATAAGCTTCCTGCCACCATATTATCCCGTTGCCAGCGCTTTGATTTTAAACGTATCCAGCCCGAAACAATGTCGGTAAGATTAAAGCAGGTTGCCGATGCAGAGGGTATTTCACTTGACGATGATGCTGCGGTGTTAATTGCAAGAATTGCCGACGGAGCTTTGCGTGACGGGCTTTCAATTCTTGATCAGTGCGCCGGCAGAAGTAAAAATGTTACTTCATTACTTGTATCGGAGGTTGCCGGAATTGCCGGACGAGAGGCACTGTATCAGCTGTCCTCAGCCATTTCCGATAAAGACGCCAACACGGCAATGTCGGTTATAGCATCTCTTTATCAAAACAGCTATGATATGGAACGTCTTTGCGTTGAAATGATAAGCCATTTTCGTAATTTCCTTGTTGTAAAAACAGTCAAAAAGAGCAGAGAGCTTATTGTTTGCACCGATGATGAATACGATATGATTAAGCAGTCAGCAGGGGATTTTACACTTGAGAATATTATCTATGCCCTTGATTTATTCCAAAGCACATTGGTATCAATAAAAGGCGGAGCCACTGCGAGAATTGAGGTTGAAATGGCGTTTGCAAGACTCTGCGAGCCAAAGCTTGAGCAGTCTATGGACGCGGTTATGGACAGACTTTCCTCTCTTGAAAGAGCAGTAAGAAACGGCGTAAAAATTGTTTCGGCTGAAAAAGCTGAGACAACGCAACCATCCGTATCTATTGAAAATTCAAACCCACGGATAACCGAATCAAATCAACTGCCTAAGGAAATCGAAGCGGCTCCTGTACCTGCACCTGCAGAGGAGATTTCGCCTGCAACACCTATTCAGCCGGAGGTGCCTGTTCAAAGCGATGATGAAAAGCAGGAAGCACCCCAAAGTGATCAAACTCAGCCCTTTTCACAGTGGGCGGATTTTATGGATATTATTCACAGAGACGATATCGGTCTGTTCGGCATTCTTGCCGGTGCAAAGGGATATGTCCGAGGCGAATATTTCCTTATTGATAGTCCAAATCCCGCTTTTCGTGATTTTATCAAAACGTCAACTCATACCAAGGCTATGAAAAAGGCACTTTATGAGCTTACGGGAAATCAGTATAAATTAGGACTTTTCAAAAGAAAGAGCACAGAGCAGCAAAAGCGTGACCCCCTTGAAGATTTAATTAATATGACACGGGGCGGCACGAATGTTGATATAAAATAAAGTGTACATAAAGGAGAACAATTATGAAAGCAAGATTACCTAAGGGTATGGGCGGCGGCCCACAAAATATGCAGGCAATGCTCAGACAGGCACAGAAAATGCAGGAGGAAATTGAGCAGAAGAAAGCCGAGCTTGAGGAAAAGGAATATGTTGTTTCCTCCGGAGGCGGTATGGTAGAGATTACAATGACCGGCTCTCATAATGTTAAAGCAATTGGTATCAACCCTGAGGTCGTTGACCCCGAGGATGTTGAAATGCTTGAGGATATGCTTGTAGCCGCTCTTAACGAAGCCACCCGTCAGATTGACGAGGAAGCAGAAAGAGAAATGAACAGCGTAACAGGCGGAATGAATATTCCCGGACTTTAATAAATTTGATTAAAAAGAGGTATAATAATGGCGTATAATCTTGCACCGCTTCAAAATTTAATAGACCAGTTTGAGCGTATGCAGGGTATAGGCCATAAAACCGCTCAGCGTATGGCGTTTTATGTGCTTGGACTTTCCGATGATGAGGCTCATCAGTTTGCCAAAGCCATTACCGACGCCCATACCAAAATCAAGCAGTGTAAAATTTGCTGTGATTTGGCTGACGATGATTTATGCCCTATCTGTAAAAGCGAAAACAGGGATAAAAGTGTTATCTGTGTTGTGGAGGACCCTCGTGACGTTGCCGCAATAGAGCGTACCCACGAGTATAAAGGCACCTATCACGTTCTCCACGGCGCAATTTCTCCCATGGATAATATCGGACCCGACCAAATACGAATTAAAGAATTGATTGCCCGTCTCGGCGACGGCACGGTGGAGGAGGTCATTATGGCAACAAATCCCACCGTTGAGGGGGAGGCTACGGCTATGTATATTTCAAGACTGCTGAAGCCTATGGGAATAACTGTCAGCAGACTTGCTTACGGCGTGCCTGTGGGCGCAGATTTGGAATATGCCGACGAGGTTACGCTCAGCCGTGCCCTTGAGGGCAGAAGTCTTATATAATTGTGAAAGGACGTGATAGGATGAATGATGATATTCAGATAATCGCAAGAAACAAAAAAGCCTATCACGACTATTTTGTTCTTGAAACCTACGAAGCAGGTATAGAGCTTTACGGAACGGAAATTAAATCAATACGTCAGGGCAGGGTTAATTTGAAGGATTCTTTTTGCTCTGTTGACGACGGCGAAATGTTTGCAATCGGTATGCATATTTCACCATTTGAAATGGGCAACCGTTTTAACCGTGACCCTATGAGAAAAAAACGTCTCCTGCTTCATAAAAGAGAGATTATGCGTCTTTTCGGCGAATCTCAGCAGCAGGGCTTGTCTGTAATTCCCCTTCAGCTGTATCTAAAAAAAGGCAGAGCAAAGCTTGAAATAGGACTGTGTAAAGGTAAAAAGCTTTACGACAAGCGTGCCGTTGAAGCGAAAAAGGCGGCAGACCGTACTATTGAACTTGAATATAAGGAGCGTTATTAATTCTGTTCAATACGGATAAAGGCTTCCAAAATGTGCAAACATTTTATATGGGGATGAAAGGATTTCGACGGGGTTGTTGAACCTTGGTCAGCGAGTAGCGGAGTTGCACCGCTTTAAAAGTAACACTTTAAAATTAACTGACAATAAAACAGTTTCTTTGAAGGCTGCGTAAGCACCCTTCCGTTCTCCTTCGGTAGTGCCGCGGACTGATTGAGAGCGTCGACTTAGCGGCGAACATGAACAGAAGAACGTCTTGGCTTCTGTCAGGTAATAAAGACTACCGTAACCAAAAGGGTGTTTGCTCCCGTTTGGCGAGGGGAATCTTAAACAACAAACTACACTCGTAGAGCCCTTGGCAAGATAATTTCGGACGTGGGTTCGACTCCCACCATCTCCACCAGGACAGAATAATCCGAAACTCGTTATCGTTGGTAACTGTTTCGGATTATTCTTTTTTGTACTACTAATTGAACTTGTTTATTATGTAAACTTATGGTATTATAGTATAAATCCAAGTTGCTTTGTAATACCAATACGTTAAACCCAAAAAGAGAGACATATATGAGCATAAATTTTTATGATACAGTTGAAGATAGTTTATTAAAATTTGCCGTTATTGTATCAAAAGCAAATGGTAAATGGGTGTTTTGTAAGCATAAGGAGAGAGATACATTAGAGGTTCCGGGTGGTCATCGTGAGCCTAACGAAAGCATTATTGACACAGCAAAGCGAGAACTAATTGAAGAAACAGGTGCGATTGATTTTAACTTAAAGCCTGTTTGTGTTTATTCTGTTACGGAAGAAAGTAATTTCAATGGTGAAGAAACATTTGGCTTGTTATGTTATGCCGATATATATTCTTTTGGAAATATTGACAGTGAAATAGAAAAAATAATAATAACTGATGATTTACCGACAAATTGGACTTACCCAACAATTCAGCCATTCCTTCTTGCAGAATTAGAAAAGAGAGGCGTTATTTAAAGGGTTAATTTATGAAACACAAAATGAACTTGCAACACGAGCCTTTCGTGAAAATCAAAGCCAAAACAAAGACCATAGAAATGAGATTATTTGATGAAAAGCGTTCTAAAATATCCGTTGGTGATGATATTGTTTTTGTTGATAACAGTACAAAAGAAACAATTACTTGTAAAGTGAACAATTTGTTTAAATATAAAAGCTTTGATGAGTTGTATTCTAACCACGATAAAACATCTATTGGATATAGTAAAGATGAAATGGCAAATTCCAATGATATGCTCGCTTATTATTCAACAGAGCAAATCGAGAAATATGGTGTTGTTGGAATAGAGATATTGATTAACGAATTGTAGAGCAGGTGCCAAATTCCGTAAGTACAATATCTAATGATAATTAGTTAGAAAGAACATATTTTAAAACCGAGCTATGAAGAATTGTTGATTTCTCAAAGCTCGGTTTTTGTTTAGTGCTCCTCAGCGTCGGCGATAGCCTTTGTTGCCTGTACAGTGCCGTGGGGATGGTGGGGCGGAGCATAAACGGTATAAATTTTCAGCGGTGTTCTGCCGGTATTAAGTATATTATGCCAGGTTCCTGCCGGAACAAAGACGGAAAACCCGCTTCTTATAGGCCGCTGATAATTCATATTGTTTTTATCACTGCCCATCATAGCAAGACCGTAGCCGTTTTCAATTCTTATAAACTGGTCAGTGTCCGGATGAATTTCAAGACCGATTTCTCCTCCGATAGGAATGCTCATAAGCGTTAACTGCAAATGCTTTCCTGTCCACAAGGCTCGGCGGTAGTTGTTGTTACGCATTACCGCAGAGTTGATATTGGTGACGAAGGGCTCAGGTCCGTAGTCGGTTATATCGCCATTAGGGCATATATTGTTTCTGTTCATTAAATCACCTCTTATTATCATTACCCTAATATTCTATGAGAGTAAGTTTTATTTGTTACGCATTTTTATTTCGGATTTCGTCTGATATGTATAATTTTAACTTGCAATATATAGGTATTTTAAGTATTATATAATTACGGCAAGGTTATGCCGTAATACAATGAAAGGCTGTTTTGTTATATGGATATAGAATATTTTACAAGCAACCGTGAAATGCAATATGCAAAGGCGTGCTATACTTTTGCAAAAAAGCTCGGTCTGATTGATGATGACAGCTTTAACGCAGTCAAGACGAGATGTGATGCTGAAAATAAAGCAAGAGAAGAAAAAATCAAAAACGGCGAAATAGTTTACGGCGTAACTCATTTTTCACTTCCTGCATATATTCAGTATGAATTAACGAGATTTAAGCTTGATTTTGTCTCTCAAGCCGAAAAAATCAAGAATAATTATAATTATAAAGAAATTTCTCACGATGAGGAAAAAGAATTTTTTGAAAGCAATGCAGATTTGTTTACAAGATACAATGGCGACAGCTTTTCATTCGGCGAGGTTGAAGCCGTAATCAGAAAAAGAATAAGGGAGGCGGAATATGATAATGAAATCAAAAACATATTATGTCAGTGCGCTGACCGGCAGTGACTCCAATGACGGACTGACTCCGAGCTTCCCGTTCAAAAGCCTTGATAAAATTAACGAAACGCCTCTTAATCCGGGAGACAAGGTGCTTCTTGAAAAAGGCTCCGTATTTAAAAATCAATACTTGCATATAAAAAACTGCGGTGATTTTGAAAAGGACGAAATAGAAATTAGCTCCTACGGCGAGGGTGCAATGCCTCGCATTGAAGCTGACGGTACAGGCGTATGGTACCAGGATTACGGTGATGAATTGGATTCACCTGTCCACGTTTATAAAGGCAACGTATCCTCGGCGGTTTTGCTTTACGATACGGAAAATATCGTTATAAGCAATATTGAGATTACCAACGCCGACGATGTTAAAGACGGTGAAGAATACAGCGCTCCTCACAAAATGGACCGTACAGGCGTTGCGGTGGTTTCAAGGAATAGGGGAACACTTCATAATATCACTTTAACCAATCTCTATATTCACGATATTAACGGAAATGTTTACAATAAGCATATGAACAACGGCGGAATATATATGACCGCCTTTAAGCCGGATAATGAAGACATAACCGGCGTTGCACGGTATGACGGCGTAACGGTTGAGGATTGCTTTGTTAGAAATGTCAGCAGATGGGGTGTAGCCGTCGGATACACCTACTGTCACTCAAAATTTACAGGTGCCGAGCTGAACGAGGATATTTTCAAAAGGTATGGCAATGAAAATATTTTTATGAGAAACAATTATGTTAAATCTGCCGGAGGAGATGCGATTACGCCTATGTATGCGCTGACACCGATTGTTGAGCATAATACAGCGGACTCCTGCGCCGCAGAGATTAACGACAGAATTTACCGCTATCCCGAAAACAGAATGGGTAAGGTGGCGGCGGCAGTTTGGCCATGGAAATGCAAGAACGCTGTGTTTAGATACAACGAGGTCACGGACACACGGCTTAATCAGGACGGTATGGCTTATGACGCAGACTCCGGCGACGGTACATTGTATGCATACAATTACAGTAGGCAGAATGAAGGCGGCTGCGTTATGTTCTGTCTTGAAGAAGCCATACACAATACCTTTAAGAACAATGTAAGCTACGATGATTTAGGCGGTGTTCTTAGCCCTGCCGGAAATCCGGATGCCTATGTTGTATGCAATGAATTTTATGTAAGAAAGGGTGTACCCCTAATACGTGAAAGTATGTGCGACGGCAACATAACCTTAAAGGACAACAAAATTACAATTTTAGAATAAATAAAGAGGATAAATTTATGGAAAATAAAAAAGGAAGAGTAACAATCCCCACCGATATGGACGTAATAAAGGAAACGCTGGAAATTGCCGAGGAATGGGGCGCAGACGCTATACGTGACTGCGACGGAACTGAATTTCCTCAGGAGCTTAAGGATTCCGGTGCAAAGATTTACGCCACATACTGCACCACAAGAAAGGACAACGAATGGGCAAAGGCAAATCCCGATGAGGTTCAGCAGATGTATATTATGACGTCCTTTCACACTGCGGTAGGCGACAGGCTTGAAATTCATCTTATGGATCATCTTTACCCAAAAATGCTGAAGGTTAACACATACGATGACATAAAAAGATGGTGGGAGGTTATTGACCGCACAACGGGAGAGGTTGTACCTAATGACTTCTGGAGCTATGACGAAAACAGCGGTAATGTGGTTATTTCACCTGCTAAAGTCTTCCACGAATACACCGTAAGCTTTCTCGCCTACATTATGTGGGACCCGGTAAATATGTATAATGCTGTTGTTAATGATTGGAAGGACGTTGAGCCTCAGATTACATTTGATGTTCGTCAGCCTAAAACAAAAGCACACTCTATGGAACGCCTGCGCGAATTTCTTGATACTCATCAATATGTTGATGTTGTTAGATTTACAACATTTTTTCACCAATTTACCCTTGTTTTTGACGAGCTGGCAAGAGAAAAATTTGTTGACTGGTTCGGCTATTCTGCTTCGGTAAGCCCATATATTCTTGAGCAGTTTGAAAAAGAGGTTGGTTATCCTTTCCGTCCCGAGTACATAATTGATCAGGGATATATGAATAACACATACAGGATTCCATCAAAGGAATTTAAGGATTTTCAGGCTTTTCAAATGAGAGAGGTTGCAAAGCTTGCCAAGGAAATGGTTGATATTGTTCATGAATACGGCAAAGAGGCTATGATGTTTATGGGCGACCATTGGATTGGTATGGAGCCGTTTATGGACGATTTTGCGTCAATCGGTCTTGACGCCGTTGTTGGCAGCGTCGGTAACGGTGCAACTCTCCGTCTTTTCAGTGACATTAAAAACGTAAAATACACCGAGGGCAGATTCCTTCCGTATTTCTTCCCGGATACCTTCTATGAGGGCGGCGACCCGGTTAAAGAGGCAAAGGTTAACTGGGTAACTGCAAGAAGGGCAATTTTACGCAGTCCTATTCAGCGTATCGGATACGGCGGTTATCTTAAGCTTGCCCTTAAATTTCCTGATTTTGTTGAGTATATTAAAGAGGTATGCCAGGAATTTCGTACCTTATACGATAATATTCAGGGCGTTACACCATATTGTGTTAAGCGTGTTGCCGTGCTTAATTGCTGGGGCAAAATGCGTGCCTGGGGCAACCATATGGTGCATCACGGACTTTATTACAGACAGAATTATTCATATTTCGGAATTATTGAGGCACTTAGCGGTGCGCCCTTTGATGTATCATTTATCAGCTTTGACGATATTCGTGAAAACAAGGATTTGTTGAAAGGCTTTGACGTTATTATCAATGTGGGCGACGCAGATACTGCTCAGTCCGGCGGCGAAAACTGGATTGACGAAGAAATAATTACCGCAGTTAAGGAGTTTGTTTATAACGGCGGCGGATTTATCGGCGTGGGCGAGCCGGCGGCTCATCAGTGGCAGGGTAAATTCTTCCAGCTTGATGATATTCTCGGCGTTGAAAGAGAAAACGGATTTACCCTTAACACCCGCAGATATAATACCGAGGAAAATAGAGACCACTTCATCCTTGCGGACACTGACGGAAGCGTTGATTTCGGCGAGGGCAAAAAGAATATCGTTGCCCTTGAGGGAACACAGGTTCTTATTCAAAATGCAACAGAGCTTCCATTTGCTGTAAGACACGCAGAAGAGGTGCAGATGGCGGTTAAGTCATTCGGCAAGGGTAGGGGTGTGTATATCAGCGGACTTCCGTATAGCTTTGAGAACAGCCGTGTGCTTTACCGTGCAATTCTTTGGTCAGCCTCGGCAGAGGAGGAGCTTAACCGCTGGTACTCAACAAATTATAATGTTGAGGTGCACGCTTATGTTAAAAACGGCAAATACTGCGTTGTTAACAACACCTACGAGCCGCAGGACACTACTGTTTATGTAGGCGACGGCAGCAGCTTTGATTTGCATCTTGACGCCAACGAAATTAAATGGTATCAAATTTAAAGGAGAAAAATATGGACAAGAAATACGAAATGTTCAAGCTCCCCGAAAATTACAAGCTTGCCTGGCAGGCGGATTTTACAAAGCCTCTTGATACGGATTTGTGGCTTATTTCCAACGGACCGAGAAAGGGCGGCTACTGGTCACCGGAGCAGGTTATTCTTAAAGACGGCAAGCTGATTATCCGAACGGAATATAAAGAAAAAGACGGCAAGCCCGGATATTATACCGGTGATTTGCATTGGAAAAATAAGCGCAGTAAATACGGATATTATGAGATTCGCTGCAAAATTGACAATGTGCGCGGGTGCTGGTCTGCCTTTTGGCTTATGCCGGATATAGTGGATATTAACAACAAGGCTCAAAAGGCGCAGGACGGATGTGAAATTGATATTTTTGAAAATGCAAAGCCTTACCGACTGCAAACCACACTCCATTGGGATGCCTATACCGGCCAGAAAATGAAAAGCAGGAGAGTTAAGGAGCTGTATGACGGCTTTCACACCTTTGCTGTTGACTGGAAAAAGGATGGGTTGAAATTTTATTATGACAATAAGATGATATGGCATATTACAAATCCCAATCATATCAGCCATTGTCCGACGACACTTGAAATGAGTACGGAAATTAACGGCTTTACAAGAAACGGTGTACCCAAGCCAAACCGTACCTTCTGGTTAGGCAACGGTATTATCACTAATAAGAAAAACAAGCTTCCCTATGATTACATAATTGATTATGTAAAGGTATATGATAACGGCCAGCTTGAATGGTCCGAAAGTGATAATGTTATTAACTTCTGATAAAAAGCATCGTCTCCCTATCCGAGACGGTGCTTTTGTTGACTAATTGTATGATATGGATTATAATATGTACCATATTGTGACAAAAGGAAAAGCTTTATGAAGGATAATATGAATTTAATCGTTATGCTGACATATAACGACAAAACAGTAAAAAATGCCTGTGAAATTTTTGAAGCCTGCAAAAATTCAAAAGCACAATGCTGGGGCTTTAAGGAAGAAGGCCTTGAGCCTGATAAAATGAAAAAGCTGTTTGCATATATGAAGGAATGCGGAAAAACAGTTTTTCTTGAGGTTGTAGCATATACGGAAAAGGAGTGCCTTGCCGGTGCAAAAATGGCGGCAGAATACGGCTGCGACGTGCTTATGGGTACAATGTATTTTGATTCAATAAATGAATTTTGCAAGGAACATGGTTTAAAGTATATGCCGTTTGTAGGCACTGTTGAGGAACGTCCGTCTGTGCTTAAGGGCAATGTTGATGAAATCATAAACGAGGCCAAATTATGTATTGAAAAAGGCGTTGACGGCTTTGACCTTTTGGGCTACAGATTTGTTGAGGACGCCTTTGAACTTAACAAAAGATTTGTTAATGAGGTTAATGCACCTGTTTGTATAGCGGGTAGTGTTAACAGCTATGAAAGACTTGATGAGCTTAAATCAATTAAGCCTTGGGCGTTTACAATAGGAAGTGCGTTTTTTGATAATGCTTACGGCGATGATTTTGCCCGTCAGATTGATAATGTGTGTGAGTATATAGAAAAATGATGAAGCTTCTGTATCCCTATGAATGCGCAAAAAGTGTTTTTGCAGTTGATTATGAAAAATTGTATGAAAATGGCTTTAGAGGGTTGATTTTTGATATTGATAATACTCTTGTTCATCACGGCGATGATTCAACCCCTGAAATTGACAATTTGTTTAATAAGCTACACGAAATAGGATTTAAAACACTTTTGCTGAGTAATAACGGCGAGGAACGCGTCCAAAGATTCCTGAAAAATATAGATTCATATTATATTTGCAACGCCTCAAAGCCAAAGCCAGGCGGATATAAAAAAGCTGCCGAAATGATGAATTTGAAAAAAGAGCAGACGGTGTTTTTCGGCGACCAGATTTTTACCGATATTTTGGGTGCAAATTTAAGCGGCATTCCAAATGTTTTGGTGGACTTTATTCGTCTTGAGGGTGAGACAGATTTTGGCAAAAGACGGCAGGCGGAAAATATTATTTTAAAATTTTACCGCAAAAGTAAAAAATCACAGCACCGTTTGGGAAAAATAATCAGGGAGAATGAATACAATGCTGTTTAATAAAAATAAGAATTTTTGTGATATTGGACCTGTATGCTATGCAATTTCAAAGCAAAAGGAAATTTGCAAGCGTAATATTAAAGATTTGAAGGAAAAGGTTAATTTTTCCACCCAAGTTATTGACGAAAAGCTGCCTGTTGTTGCGGCTGAGTACAGCTCTGCCGTTATAAAAAAGGGCAAGGGAATAGACCCTGTTCTTCAGGAAAACAAGGCGGTTAATATTTCTCTCGCCTCGGCTAAAATGAATAAAATGGTAATTCATCCCGGCGAGGTTTTTTCATATTGGAAAACTATAGGCAACGTCAGCAAAAAGGACGGCTACAAGGAGGGTAGGGTTATCCGAAACGGCAAGATTATTGCCGGAACAGGCGGCGGCTTGTGCAATCTGGCAAACACAATCAATGTGCTTGTTTTACATACTCCGCTGGAAATTGTTGAATTTCATACCCATTCTGACGCCTTAGCACCGGACGAGGGGAAGAGAGTTCCTTTTGCCAACGGCACCTCCGTAAGCTATAATTACATTGATTACAGATTTAAAAACAACACCGACCAGGATATTCAACTTCTGCTTTGGTGTCAGGACGGTAAGCTCTGCGGAGAAATTAGATGCGAAAAGGAATTTCCTTTTAGATATGAAATTGTGGAGGAGGACCACCACTTTTCAAAAGAGGGCGACGATTATTACCGTGTGTCAAAAATTTACCGTAACACTATTGATAAAGCAACAAATGAGATTGTTAACAGAGAGCTTATATGGGACAACCATTCACTCGTTATGTTTGACCACGACCAAATTCCTAAGGAATTAATAAGGTGATACTCACATATTTTTATTAGTTGATTATATTATAGCTATAATTCTATTCAATTGCAGAAAGGAACGTCACAAATGAAGTTAAGATACATAGGCGAAAGCTTTGGCGTTGACTCATTAACGAATGGTAAAATTTATGATGCCGTTGTGGAAGATAATGACTATTATAGAGTAATAGACGACAGCGGAGAAGATTATTTGTATTCCAAAATTAATCCTGCACCCCTTGACGAAAGAAGCCCGGGAGGAATTTGGGAAATAGTTGAAAAATAATCCTGTTTAATTGAAAATATTCTATGACTATTATAAAAACTGTAACCGTTGACAAATTAGTTTTTGTCAGCGGTTATTTTAATTTATGGGTAAATTT
>CAMFRO010000006.1 GCA_945982035.1 uncultured Clostridia bacterium
GTCGTTTCCGCTCTTACCGATGAATATGCATATCATTATGATACCGTTGAGCTTAATTTTGACAAAGCCTTTGTTGACAAATATACAGGTATTAACATTGACAACAAAACAATTATTGAAACCCTTACCTCTCTTGGCTTTACCGCAAGCGTAAGCGATGATAGATTTGATGTTGTTGTTCCAAGCTGGAGAGCTACAAAGGACGTTACAATGAACGCCGATATTATTGAGGAAATTACAAGAATTTACGGCTATGATAATTTTGATGTTCATACAACACGTTCTCCGCTTTATCCCGTAAGACCTTATGCCGAGAAAACCCTTGAGGATAGGATTAAAGACCTTCTTGTAAAGCGTTTTTCTCTCCACGAGCTTCATTCATACATTTGGGCGTACTATGACGAGCTGAAGGCTCTTGGTATAGATGTTGAGGGTGAAATTAAACTCGTCAATGCCACAAACCCGAATATTGAAACAATCAGAAAATCAATAATCCCCACACAGCTTTGCCAGGTTAAAATCAATACATCTTTTGACACTGATTTCGGTATTTTTGAAATCGGCAGAGTTGTAAGCGGTATTGATGAAAATAACCTCTGCATTGAGAATAAGAAGCTTGCCGTAACTCTTTTCTCTAAAACAAAGAGTGTTCCTCAGCTTTATTTTGAACTTCGTGATATGATTGAAATTATGGTATCCGACCTGCGTCATAAAGCAGTAAAATTTGAGTCAAAAGAGGCTGAAAGCAATTATAAGCATCCGAGAAATCTCAACAGAATTATTGTTGACGGCAAGGAAATCGGAGAAATCGGTATTGTACACCCTGTTGTATCAAAGAAAATTGATAAAAAAGCCTCAATCGTTTTTGCCGAGCTTGACGTTAATCTCCTTGCAGAAATTGAAAATGCTTCAATTCAGTACGAGGAGCCGTCTAAATTTCCAACTATGGATATGGATTTGTCCTTTATCAGCGATAAATTTGCGCCTATTGCAAGGGCTATTGAAAATGCTAAATGTCCGCTCATTAAAAAGGTTGAGGTAACGGATGTTTACGAGGACGATAATTCCAAATCAATCACCACAAGAATTACCTTTGCTCATCCCGAAAGAACACTCACAAGGGAAGAAGTGCAGGCAGTTTCGGATTCAATTATAGACGACCTTAAATCAAAGGGTATTTCCCTTAAAAGCTAATAACATAAAGCAGACCGGTATAAAACGGAATTGGCTCCGTTTTTACGGTCTGCTTTTTTGATATTTGGTAAAAACGTGTGTAAAATAATAGAAAATTAATAATTTAAATGTTGATATTATTTTATTTACGTGTTAAAATGTAAAATGGTTATATATGAAGCTTTTAACATTTTTCGTATATAAATCTTTTGAAGGAGGACCAAAATGGACAATTCAGTAGAAGTAACCGAAGCACGCAGAAGAATTGAATATCTTTTTGACAGCGGTTCATTTACGGAAATTGATGCCTTCGCAAAGTCTGCCGACGGCGAGGTTGAGGTTATCGCAGGATGTGGTACTATCGGCGAGGCAGGATTTTGTTATGCAATATCACAGGATGTTTCCGTTAACGGCGGCGCTATCAGCGTTGCTCAGTGTGCTAAGATAAAAAAGGTGTACAAGCTGGCTAAAAAAACAGGATATCCCGTTATCACAATATACGACTCTAACGGAGTTAAGCTTACAGAGGGCTTTGAGGCTCTTTCCGCCTATGGCAATCTTGTTAAAAAAGTTACTGCTCTTTCCGGCGTAGTACCCCAGATAGCAGTTGTAGCAGGTGCATGTGTGGGCACATCAGCTCTTATGGCAAATATGGCTGATGTTGTTATCGCAGTAAAGGATGCGGATTTCTATGTTACCGCACCAAGCGATGTAACTGTTGAAGAAAGCTTCTCTGCAGGTACAGTTGATATTATGACAGATACCGTTGAGGAGGCTTTAGACGCAGCTAAAAAGGTTAAAGCCCTTCTTCCTGCAAATAATCTTGAGGCAGTATATTTTGCGGCAGACAGCAGCTTTGCTCCTGCAATTCAGGCAGCCGACGGAATTACCGCCGCACAGACTGTTGAAGCAATTGCCGACGCCTCTACCGTTGTGGAATTAAAGGCAGGCTACGGTAAAAATGTTGTTACCGCTCTCGGTGCTGTTATGGGACAGCCCGTTGGATTTGTGGCATTTGACGGTAAGGCAGTTTGTCCTTCCTGTGCTTATAAGGCAGAGGCTATGATTAAGCTCTGCGATGCTTACAATATTCCTATAATTACAGTTGCAAACGCCGACGGACTCAAAAAAGAAAAGGAAAATCAAATGCTTGTTGCGGCAACAAAGCTTACATCTGCTTATGCCTCGGCAACATCTGCAAAAATAAGTCTTGTTACAGGTCGGTCAATCGGTGCTGCATATATCATTCTTGCAGGCAAGGGCGCTAATGCAGACCTTACCTTTGCTTGGGACAGTGCAGTTGCGTCACCGCTTGATGTAGAGGCGGCTGTTGCATTCCTTTATAACGATAGACTTGCCGACGGCGAAAACAGATCCGAGCTTGAAAAAGAGTATATAGATACAGTAGGCTCGCCCTTTACTGCTGCCGCCTGTGGTGCAGTTGACGATGTTTTCCCTGCTCAGGCAACAAGAGAAAAAATAGCTGACGCACTTTATATGCTCAGCAGTAAACGCGAAACCACAATAGCAAGAAAGCACTCAGTTAAATAAACTTTCAGGAGGATATTAATATGAAAAATTATACAATTACAGTAAATGGTACACCTTATAACGTAACAGTTGAGGAGGGTGCGTCTGCATCTTCAGCATCTCCTGCGGCAGCTCCGGCTCCCGCTCCTGCAGCAGCACCTGCTCCGGCACCTGCGGCAGAGGCTCCGGCACCTGCACCTGCTCCTGCGGCTCCTGCTGCAGCAGGCTCAGTATCTGTTGATGCTCCAATGCCCGGTAATATTCTTGATGTTAAGGTATCTAACGGTGCCGCTGTTAAAAAAGGCGATGTTCTTCTTATCCTTGAAGCAATGAAAATGGAAAATGAGATTGTATCTCCTCAGGACGGTACTGTTGCCAGCGTAAACGTAAATAAGGGCGACAGCGTGGAAGCAGGAACAACTCTTGTAACTCTTAATTAATTATACGAGGTAAAAAAATGGCTAAAATTGGAATTACCGAGACAGTTCTCCGTGATGCACATCAGTCTTTGATTGCCACAAGAATGAGAACTGATGAATTCGTTGATATCCTTGAAAAAATGGATAAAATCGGGTTTCATTCACTTGAATGCTGGGGCGGTGCAACCTTTGATTCCTGCCTGCGCTTTCTTGATGAAGACCCGTGGGAAAGACTTCGCCTTATTAGAAAAAAATGTCCAAATACAAAGCTTCAAATGCTTTTTAGAGGACAGAATATGCTTGGCTACCGTCACTATTCCGACGAGGTAGTTGATTATTTTGTTAAAAAGAGTATTGATAACGGTATTGATATTCTTCGTATTTTTGACGCTCTTAATGATGTGCGTAATCTCCAGACTGCTATCAATGCGGCAAATAAGTACGGCGGTCACGTTCAGGCGGCTATTTCTTATACAACAGGTCCCGTATTTGATATAGAGTATTATTGCAATTACGCTAAGGAGCTTGAGGAGGCCGGCGCCGCTTCTATCTGTATTAAGGATATGGCAGGCTTGCTTACTCCTTACGGAACCTATGACCTTGTTAAAGCACTTAAGGAAACAGTTAAAATTCCTATTCAGCTTCACACCCATTACACCTCCGGTCTTGCTTCAATGGTTCTTCTCAAGGGTATTGAGGCAGGCGTAGATGTAATTGATACTGCTATGTCACCACTTGCAATGGGTACCTCTCATCCTGCTACCGAGTCCATGGTTGCCGCTCTTAAAGGCACAGAGTATGATACCGGTCTTGATTTGAAAGCCCTTACCGAAGTGCGTGACCACTTTGCACCTCTGCGTCAGAAGTATCTTGAATCAGGTCTTCTTGATCCTAAAATGCTTGGCGTTGACGCAAATACACTTCTTTATCAGGTTCCCGGCGGTATGCTTTCAAACCTTAACAGCCAGCTTAAGCAGGCAGGTAAAGAGGATAAGCTTGAAGAGGTGCTTGCCGAGGTTCCGAGAGTTCGTAAGGATTCCGGCTATCCTCCGCTTGTAACTCCTACATCACAGATTGTAGGCACACAGGCTGTGTTCAACGTAATTATGGGTGAACGCTACAAGATGGTTACTAAGGAGTTTAAGGATATGGTTGCCGGCAAATACGGCAAGACCCCCTGCGAAATTGACCCTGAATTCCAGAAGAAAATTGTTGGCGATGATGAAATTATCACCTGTCGTCCTGCAGATTTGCTTACCGATACCATTGAACAGTTCAAGAGCGAAATTTCAGAGTATTACGAGCAGGAGGAGGATGTGCTTTCCTATGCTCAGTTCGGTCAGGTTGCCGTTAAATTCTTTGAAAAGAGAAGAGATAAAAAATACGGTCTTGACGGAAAGCACGATGATATTAAAAACAAGGTTCATCCGGTATAATTAAATCTATTAATTGAAGTAATCGCCGCAGAAATACTGCGGCGATTATTTTTTGGAAATAATAACCATAATTGAGTAAAAAAGTCTGTTAAGTAATATTTTAGTTGACGGAATAATTATATAATGCTATAATAATTATTAAATAATTATAAATTAAGGGTTTACCCTTGACGGAGGTAGTTTATGAACGTACTTATTTTCGGCGGTACAGGACTTCTCGGTTCTGCTGCAGCACAGATTTTTATTGACAGAGGACATAAGGTTAAGACTATTGCTCTTCCTCCTCTTCCGGAAGGCGCACCTATCCCTGAGGAAATGGAAATTTCCTTCGGCAACTTCCTTGAGCTTACGGATGAAGAGCTTGAAGCAGCAATGACAGGCATTGACGCCTTTGTTTATGCAGCCGGCGTTGACGAGAGAGTTGAGTTCCCTCATCCTGTATATGAGGCTTATAAGAAGTACAACATTGACCCTGTTGATCGTTGCCTTGCGATGGCTAAGAAGTGCGGAGTTAAGCGTTGCGTAGTACTCGGCTCATACTTTGCATGGCTTGCTAAAGAGCGCCCTGATATGAAGCTTTGCGAAAAGCACCCTTATATCAGATCACGTATTGACCAGGAGGAGGTTGCTTTCAAATATGCCGACGACGATATGGGCGTAGCAGTTCTTGAGCTTCCCTATATCTTTGGTACACAGCCCGGCAGACGTCCTGTTTGGGTTATCCTTATTGAACAGCTCCAGAGATTTGAAAAAATGCCTTTCACAATGTATCCTGCAGGAGGTACTGCAATGCTTACAGTTCGCCAGGTTGGCGAGGCTATCGTAGGTGCCGCAGAGCAGGTTAAGGGTGCAAGAGCTTATGGTATTTCCTGCTACAATATGACATGGAGAGAATTCCTTAAAATTGTTTATCGTGCAATGGACGGTATTCAGGACAGAAAGATTGTTGACGTTCCTAAGTGGACCTTCCAGGCATTCGGCCTTGTTATGAGAAAGGATTATGCTAAGAGAAATGTTGAGTCCGGTATTGATCCTGTTGGACTTGCTGATATTATGGGTATGAATCTCTTTATTCCTACCGATGATACTAAAGAGCTTGGCTGTACTCCTGATGATATTGAGGCTGCAATCTTTGATTCAATCAAGCTTTCTAAGGATTCTTTTGAGGGCAAAGCAAAGCTCCTTGAAATGAAGGGCGAGTAATTCATCTATATAAATTTAAAGCGTTTGGTTTTGCCAAACGCTTTTTTTGCGAAAAATTAAACGCACAAGGCATAATGCTTTTGTGCGTTGCTTTTTATAAATAATCCGTACATCCGCCAAAGACCGATGATAACCTGCTGTTAAAGGCAGGTGGGCTTCATCCCGTAAAACTTTGTGCTCCCAACGTCCTGTGAAACAGGGAGGTCTGCATTCCCATAAAACGGAGTCTGAATCCCTAAATAGTAAGTGTTCGGGTTATTTGGGCCTTTGGTTGTCGAGATGCACAGACCATTAACTATTATTAGACTTTATAAAACAATTATTACTGCTCCGGCTCAAAATACTCAACGTCAAATTTTTCCTCTACCATTGACATAAGAATATCGGAAACCTGCTCGTATTCGTTTTCATCCTCAATTTCGGCAAGATATTCATCGCCGTCCTCGTTAACTACCTTAAGGATAATAACCTCGTAGTCGGCATCGATAATTTCCTCTGCCTCATCATGATATTCCGTTATGGCAACATAAACGTCGTCCTCTGTTTCGTATCTTTCAAGAAGCTCAAACAGGATTTCGTTGCCATCCTCATCTGTTACCGAAAGAATATCCGGTTCATAAAATTCTTCATTACTCATATTATTTTACTCACTTTCAAATGTCATAATGATATTATATAATTAATATCCTCATTCGTCAACAGGTAATAACTGAAAATTTGTCGCCATAATATTACATTTTATCCCATTGTATAAATTAACTAAAAAAATTAAAAAATGTTGAAAAAAACTATTGACAAATTACAAATCAGGTGCTATTATAAAGATGAACTTAAGAGAGGGGCTTCATTGAAGCAAAGCTTATGAAGTCAAGGTTCAAATTTAATAAAGGAGGCCGTTCCGATGGGTATTGAACCAGAGAACTCAGCCGCCTGGAAAGTAATCCAATTATTATAACGGATTTTAAGCAACCGACAGAAATCATACGGAAATGATTTACGGGCTGCAGCTTTATGAAGATTGATAAAAGTTATTTGCAGGGTTGGATTTTACTTACAGGTGGAGTAATTAACAACTGAATAATAAAGTTATATAAATCGTAAGCCTGCATACGATTAGCGTTAATGACGCTATATAAAAGATTTATAAGAATATAAACAAATCATTTAATATAATGGTGACTTCCAATGTACTAAGTATGTTTTAATTTCTGAATAAATCTTTAGATAGAGAGGTAAACTCCAATGTACTAACTAATTTATTTATTAAATAAAATTATGAGGTTAGTCCAATGTACTAAGTAATAACAACTCCCGATAGAAATGTCGGGAGTTTTTCTTTTGCTATTGCTTTATTATGGCTTTTAATCTTTAATAAATCAGATTTATGTTTTTTATAAGGTTTTATAATCAATACAAGTTAGTTTTAACGGTAACCTTTCTTCCTTTTTATAAAACAAGTCTTAGACTACTTTTTTGACAACAACTTTTTGATATTCCCTGAATAGTGTTTTAAACTTAAAACAGGAGGACTTGACACAATCTTAGATTATGTTAAAATAAATAATAGATGTACAGATCTTCTACTTTCTCTACAGCAGAGCAAATAAATACGGAGTGATAATGTGAAAAATATAATGTATAAATCAATGTGTCTAATTATAGCGGCAATTATGGCATTTTCGGGTACATTTATCGTGTCTGCGTCCCAGCCGGCACAGGGATATGATATATCCGGTGATAATGAAATCTTAACAATATTCAATGACTCTAATAAATTTGTTATGATTAGAATAGGATGTTTTACCGATTACGATTATACATTTTTACAGAATGTCAGAAAAGCAGTTGACGCTAAAATGAACTTTGGTGTTTATCTGTCATCAATGGCCACCAATGAATACGAGGCTCAGCTTGAGGCAGAATTTGTAATTTCTAAATTATCATCAACCATAGGTGGTTATGAGCAATATTTCCAGCTTCCGATTGCAATAAGCTTTTTAGAATATGAAAATATCCTCCCTGATGATGATACATCACAAATGACAACCTTTTGTGATATTATTAGTGATGCAGGCTATACCCCTATGGTTTGTGCCGGCAGCAATTTTTACAATAATAACCTTGATTCCTCGGTTATTGCATCAAAGGGTTATAAGGTTTGGTATTCCGAAGCAACATCCAATCCCGATTTTACCACACCTGTTAAAGTGGGCAATACGGATTTAACCGCAGATATGTGGCAGTATTCTATCAGCAACGCAAAAAATGTTGCAAGTAAAAATGTAATTTATAATCCGGATTCTCTTTTAAAGAGTATTGACTGCCTTCATAGCTATGCATCAAACGTTACTCAAAGTCCATCATTAGGGGCTGAGGGTATAGAAACACACGTTTGCTCAAAATGCGGCAAATCTTATGAAACAACTATCCATTATTTTGTAAATCGTATTTATGCTGCAACCTGTACTGAAACAGGACTTAGCATTAAAGAGTGCTATAACTGCAAATTGATTTCGTCAAGCGATGTCATCCCGGCAACAGGTCATAGCTATGTTGACGACAACATAGAGCCAACCTGTACGGAGAACGGTCTTGAAAGACAAAAATGTACCAAGTGTAACGATATAATAGAAGGTAATGTTTTAAAGGCAACCGGTCATAGCTATGTTGATTATAAAATAGAAGCTACCTGTACAGAGGAAGGCCTTGAAAGACAAAGGTGTAAAAATTGCGGTGATATTATTATAGGCGACATTATTCCCCCAAAAGGCCATAATTATCAGGATTATTATCTTGCGCCAACCTGTACACAAAAGGGAATAAACGGTAAAAAATGCACCGTTTGCGGTGATATTATAGTTGATGAGGAAATACCGCTTAAAGGCCATAGCTACAAATCAACAACTGCAAAAGCAACGACAAGCAAGGACGGAAAAATTGTTAAGGCTTGTACTGAATGCGGTGAGGTTGCTTTAACAACAGTAATTTATAAGGCATCAAGCATTAAGCTTGAGGCATCCACATTAACCTATAACGGCAAGGTTAGAACGCCGAGAGTATATGTTAAGGATAGCAAGGGCAAGACAATTTCGTCAAGCAATTATACTGTTACCTATGCCGGCGGACTAAAGAATGTTGGCAAGTACGCAGTAAAGGTTACATTTAAAGGCAATTACAGCGGTACGAAAACTTTGTACTTTACGATTAAGCCAAAGGTAACAAGCATTTCAAGCGTTTCTGCCAAATCAAAGGGTTTTACTGTAAAATGGAAAAAGCAGAGCACACAGGTTACAGGCTATCAAATTCAGTACAGTACATCGTCAAAATTCACAAGTCCCAAATACGTAACAGTATCAAGCTATAAAACCACATCAAAAACCATAAGTAAATTAAAGAGCAAGAAAAAATATTACGTCCGTATCCGTACCTACAAAACCGTAAACGGTACAAAATATTTCAGCTCCTGGTCTAAGGCAAAATCCGTTACAACTAAAAAATAATAATTGACAGTCCGTTAATGATAACAATTCATTAATGGACTGCTGTTTTTTACCTTGCAAATGTGGTCGTTTACCATTACAATATTGATTTTAAATAATGATAATGATAACTTATTAATATAAAGATTTACGAGAGGTGTTAATTTATGAAAAAAACCATTAGTTTATTATTATCATTGGTTATGTTGTTCAGCATAATGGCAGGGCTTGATTATTCTGCATTTGCGGCAAGTGGTAATTTGGGAAGCCTTGTTTGGATTTACAATTCAGCTAATGGTAGCTTTAAAATCAGCGGTACAGGAGAAATGACATTAAATTCATATACGGAAGATGATGTCACATATTATGAGTCTATACCATGGTCTGGTTATAGAAGTAATATTAAGAGCATTGAAATATCCGAGGGAATTACCTCTATATGTAGGAATGCTTTTCTATATTGTCGCAATGCAAAAAGTGTAAATATACCAACAACTGTTACAAAAATAGATGAAGGTGCATTTGAATCATGCTCCGGCTTAGAGAGCGTTAGTTTACCATCAGCATTAAAAGAGATTGGTCAAGGTGCTTTTTGTGGTTGTAGTTCATTGAAAACAATCACAATACCGAAAAACGTTATAAAAATAGGAAATGATGCATTTTCAGGATGCGAAAATCTTGAAACAGTAAATTGGAATGCAGTTAAAGCAGGGCTTATAACAAGTGCAGACTCATCGTATCTTTTCTACGATAGCGGGAAAAACACGCAAAACGGTTTGACTATAAACTTTTCAGATAGTTGCGATTCAGTGGTAAGCGGTACTAATCTATTTAATTATTCAAAGAATTATGTTACTATAATTAATATTGGAAAAAATATGGGTGGCACTCTGTCTGTAGGTTCTGTTTTAAATGAAACTACAATTAATATGAATTCAAACAATAAGGAAATGCATTTAAAAAAGGTAGATCCTATAAAAATAGACAATATCACATCAAAAAGTGCTCTTAGATGTACTTTAAATATAGGTAAAAATGTAACATATCTAAATACGGGTTGGAATGATTTTTCGGTTAATTTGGATTCAAGTCAAATTACAGAGGTAGCAAATTATGCGTGCTACAAATATTCAAGAGATTTCATGGAGGAATTAATTAAAAATGGTTTGAAATCTGTTAAAACAGTTGGAGACTACGCCTTTTATCAAAGTCATTTGACAGCTTTTCCTGAAAATGTAGAATATATTGGTAAGGAAGCGTTTTATGATTGTCAATTTTGGATTAATAAACGCATAATTAATTTGTCATCGAACATAAAGCATATTGGATATAATGCTTTTTATCTAAGCGATGTTAAGCGTGTTAATTATGATGGTACTTTAGAGCAGTGGAACAATCTTGTTTCAGGTACAGTAACCGGACTTGAAAACAAAATGATAGTTTGCAATGACGGAGTGATAAATTGTAATCATAGTGATGAAATTATTACAGTTGTGGATCCAACATGTACTAAATCAGGATACACCAGTAAGCGTTGTGCTATTTGTGGGTATGACGATTATGAAAAATACGACTATGTTTCACCAACAGGACACAAATATATAACATCAACCACAAAAGCAACAACAGGAAAGAACGGAAACACTATAACAAAATGTTCCGTATGCGGTAGTGTTTCAAATAGCACAACTATTTATTTTCCAAAAACAATTAGTCTTGCAACAACACTGTATACGTATGACGGTAAAGTAAAAATTCCGTCTGTAACGGTCAAGGACAGCAAGGGCAAGACTCTTGTTAAGAATACCGACTATACTGTTTCTTATGCAAGCGGTAGAAAGAATGTTGGCAAGTACGCAGTAAAAATTACATTTAAGGGTAATTACAGCGGAACAAAAACCCTGTACTTTACAATTAAGCCGAAAGCCACAAGCATTTCAAGTGTATCTGCCGGCTCAAAGAAATTCACTGTAAAGTGGAAAAAGCAGAGCACACAGGTTACAGGCTACCAAATTCAGTATTCAACAAGCAGTAAATTTTCAAGCCCCAAATATGTAACAGTTTCAAACTACAAAACCACATCAAAGACGATTTCAAAGCTTAAAGGCAAGAAAAAGTATTATGTAAGAGTTCGCACATACAAAACCGTAAGCGGAACAAAATACTACTCCTCTTGGTCAAGCGCAAAATCCGTTACAACTAAAAAATAGTTATATTAACCCTCTGCACGGCTGTGCAGAGGGTTTTGTTTAAATAAATCGTTAATTAATAATTTATATATTGAAATAACGGGGGATTAAATGTATAATAATATCTGTTGAGGTGTAAATATTGCACCGGGATTAATAAAAACAACGGAGGCTAAAAAATGACTTATAGCTATAAAACAAGAGGTACTTGTTCAAGACAGATTACAATAGAATTAAACGATGACCAAACTATTAAAAGCGTATCCTTTTTAGGCGGATGCAACGGCAATCTTCAGGGTATTTCCGCACTTGTTAAGGGTAAAAAAATTGACGAAGTAATCAATACCCTTAAAGGAATTGACTGCAATATGCGTGGCACCTCCTGTCCCGATCAGCTTGCAAGAGCGTTGGAGCAGATTAAAGAAGAATTATAATTGAGGATAAATTTATGTTTAAACTTGAAAGCAATAGGCTTAAAAGAGAATTTAAAATCATTGAAAATAATTTTTTTGCAAGCCAGATATTAAATAAATATTCCCAAATGAATTTTGTTCCCGACGGCAACGGATGTGAATTTGTAGTTCATTTTGCAAATGGCGATGAATTTATGTCAAAGGGTACGGCAGTGGTGTCCTCTAAGGACGAAAACGGACGTCTTACCTTTGTGTTTGAGGAAAGATTCGGCACAACCGTCACACTTAGCTATTGGGTGCATAACGACGGGAATTCAATATGCAAGCAGATAATGCTTGATCAAAGCGAGGATAATGAGATTGATTATGTTTTGCTTGAAAATGTGGGTATTATTAATTCAAAAACTCATTTTTCCGTTCGCAGTGTTAAGGGCTCTGAAATTCCGGCCCCTTGGACCTCTCTCGGTCAGCCCTTTTATGTTGATAGCTTGTTTTTCGGTTGCGAATTTCCGGCAACAGATAATAGAATAGTACACGGCGCAGGACAGATAAAATACTATATGGGCAAAAAGGCAGGAACACAGTACCTTTGTCCTGTAACCGTAATCGGTGCCGCCGCAGATAATACAATGGCAGGTGTGCAGAAGGCGTTTTTTGATTACATTGAATTTATCAGCGTAAAATCAACCCTGCGTTTTCAGTATAATAGCTGGTACGACCATATGTTGAATATTGATAAGGACAATATTTATATCTCCTTTAAAGAGGTAAAAAAAGAGCTTGATGCTCATGGTGCGCCGGCCCTTGACGCTTATGTGGTTGATGACGGATGGAATGATTATAAAGGTAAGTTTTGGTCATTTAACAAGAAATTCCCCAACAAAATGTACGACATTACCAAGCAGTGCAAGGAGGATTTGAATAGCAATTTCGGTATGTGGCTTGGTCCAAGAGGTGGATATAATTATAACAAGCCCTTTGCAAAGCGTATGCAACGTGCGAAAAAAGGCTATTATAACGCCGAGGCAAAGGATATTTGCGTTGCGTCTAAGCGTTATCTTGATAACCTTCAGGAGTTTTTGGTTGAATGTACTACCGAGTTTGATATTGATTATTGGAAGCTTGACGGCTTCTGCCTTAAGCCCTGTAAAAATGAGTCCCACGACCATATAGTCGGCGGCGACAACGATATGTATTTCGTGACAGAATTGTGGCACAGGTGGATTAAGGTGTTTGAATCACTTAGAAACGCACGTGCCAAAATGTCCAAGGATATGTGGATAAATATGACCTGTTATGTGAATGTTTCTCCCTGGTGGCTTCAATGGGTAAATTCTCTTTGGATTCAAAACAGCAGTGATATCGGATTTGCTAAAAATCTTGATTCGCAGCCGCAGGTTGAAGCGGAAATCACGTACAGAGATGGCAGATATTATGACTGTCTTTGCACAAGATCCCTTCAATTTCCCACAAAGCATATATATAATCACGAGCCTATATACGGTAATACTGCAAAGGTTAAATATACCGACGAAGAATTTGAGAAGTATATTTATTGGTGTACTGTAAGAGGTCAGGCATTAAATGAGCTTCATTTGTCATACAATATGATGAACGATGCTAAATGGACCTGTCTTGCCAATGTAATGAATTGGCAAAAGGACAATTATTATATCCTTGAAAATGCCTCATTTATCGGCGGTGACCCTACAGATAACAACATTTACGGTTATATAAGCTGGGCGGAGAACGGTGACGGCATTATCGCTATGCGTAATCCCACCGACGAAAAAACGGCGCTTACCCTTACTCTTAACAAGCTTATGGGTACGCCTGAAAAACTTTCAAATGCTAAGTGTATAAATGTCTATAATAAATCAATGCCCGAAATCCAGAAGTCTATCTCCTACAACGATAAGATTGATTTAACACTCCAGCCATTTGAGGTTATGGTTTTTAAATTTATCAACGGCAGTAATACCGGGAAAGAAGAATAGTATATGATTTGTAAAAAATGCGGTGAAGACACCCTTGAAAAGCAGGGTGACATCTATGTTTGCAAAAGCTGCGGTGCTATGGCTGCAGACGCCGATAACGAGGAGGCAATACGCAAAATAAACGAAAAGCAGCAGGCTCAGAGCAAGGATGGCAAAAAAGAAAAAAAGCCGAAAAGTAAATTCGGCGAGGTTCTTGATTTTTGTACTCCTATTGTAATTGCAGTTGTTGTTGCTTTACTGCTTAAAACCTTTGTGTTTGCCAATGCGATAGTGCCTACCGGCTCAATGCTTAATACAATTCACGAGGGTGACAGAATTATAGCCAGCCGTATTGTTTATAATTTTGATGACCCCGAAAGATACGATATTATCATATTCGATTTTCCCGATGATGAATCTCAGCAATATGTTAAGCGTATTATCGGTCTTCCCGGCGAAACCGTTAATATTGTTAACGGCGTTGTTTATGTAACCGATACCGAGGGTAACACAAAGCAGCTGCGTGATGATTTTGTTACGAACTGCGTTCCTACGGGAAATTACGGACCTTATGAGGTGCCGGAGGATTGCTATTTTGTGTTGGGCGATAACAGGAATAATTCCGTTGACGCAAGATTTTGGAAAAATACCTATGTTCGCCGTGACGCTATTATAGGAAAGGTAATGTTCCGTTACTATCCGTCAATAGGAAAAATTGAATAGCTTAATATGTACATACTTGAAAGCACCGCAGAAATTTTACGTTTCTGCGGTGCTTTGTTATCTCAGTATTTCATTGTAATTGAATTTTCGCCTTTTTTACCGTCAATTTCAGTAAAGCCTAATTGCGGTATAAAAACAATGTTTTTAACGTCCTTACAGTCATCCTCCTGCACCCACCGCATTTTAAATACACGGCTTTTTGCATCGGTGGAATATTCGGATATGTCACCGCATACGGCACAGGGATACGGACGATTGAAAATTTCAATCAGTTTTTTCTTGTTGTTGTCAAGATGCCAGTAAATACTGCTCCACTGATTTTTTTCAAATTGCCTGTATATGTAATCAATATGCTCGGTCCATTTTTCGCCGGTAAATCCTGTTCCGCCCCATTCGCCGAAAATTACAGGTACGTTCATCTTCAGTTGATTATCCCTGATTTTGTCAAGAATGTATTGCACACGGTCATTGCTTGAGTAATTGTCGTATAACGCCGAATCAATAAATATGTCATAGGCATGAGGTGAATAAATGCTGTTTTTCGGCATATCTATATCAAAATTAATTCCCAAATTTGCATAGTAGTTATGCTCAAACAAATTAAATTTATCGGTTTTGTTTTTATCTGCCATCATATCGGTGAATTTCTGATAATTTCCTTTGTTAAATTCATCGGTGTATTTTTCAAGACCATCAATTACAGCTTTAAAATTATCGTAATCGTCAATGTCCGATAACAGCTTTTTCACACCGCTTGGAGATTTTATGGCAGAAGCTATTTTTAATACGGATTTAATAAATCCGTTTCTGTCCTTTGAATTGATAAAATACCTTTCAAAATCAAAATCCTTGCCAAAGGATAGGGAGTAAATCCTTTTAACTATTTCAAGGAATATTTTTCTGCCGTTTTTATCAACATAAGGCTCGTTGAGGTAGTCAAAGCCGATTACGTTTGAACAATCCTTAAAGTAATTTCTAAGATAATCCCAGCACCTTGCAAAATCGTCAAGACAGCCGTTTTTATTGTTCCAAAAATCAAAAAAAGCCTGCTGAACGCTGTCCATATAAAAATATCCCTCTGCCCAAATTGCAAGATATTTCTGCCCCTTAATATTATCGTCTATTGCCCAGTTGGGTGCACCGTCACCGTGGAATTTTTTAGAAAACAAATCCTGGTGCATATCAATAACAACATATATTCCCATATCCTCGCAGTCGTTGACAAATTCCTTGATAATAGTCAGCGCCTCGTTGTTATATATACCACGCTTTGACTCAATCAGTGCCCAGGTAATTCCTAACCTTATAATATTTACACCGCATTTTTTACAGGTTTCCAAGGTGGTACTGCCTGCCGTGTATAAAAATTTTCTAAGTCGTCTCGGAGAAATATTAGGGTCCTTCATACAAAGGTTAATGCCTTTGAATATTCGCTGCCTTCCGTGTTCGTCACGGATTTTTGTATCGTCGCAATAAAATTTCATATCAGTACCTGCTATAAATTATAAAGACTGTAAGCATTTTCTCTTGTTATATCCAGTATGCTTTGAGCGTCTGTGTCCAAAATCTCTGCTATTCTCTCTGCAATGAAGGGAATATATGACGAATCGTTGCGCTTTCCTCTGTGTGGTTCGGGAGCAAGGTAGGGACAGTCGGTTTCAAGCACAAGGCGTTCTATGGGAATTTCCTTTACCACCTCAAGACTTTTCTTTGCGTTTTTGAAGGTGGCAACGCCGTTAAGCCCGATGTACATACCCAATTTGATAATCTCCTTCGCCATTTCCTTTGAACCGGAAAAGCAGTGCAAAACGCCCTTGGGCTTTGTTTTTTTCAAAATATCAAGAGTGTCGCCGTGAGCCTCTCTGTCATGGACTATTACAGGCATATCAAGCTTATTTGCAAGCTCAATCTGCTTTTCAAAAAATTCCTTTTGCTTTTCCTTTGTGGAGCTCATCCAATGATAATCAAGACCTATTTCTCCTACGGCAACGCATTTTTCGTCACTGCAAAGCTCCTCAACGGTTTTTAAGTCTCTGATACTCAGTTCCTCCAGATTTTCAGGATGAAAGCCGGCGGAAAAGTAAAAATAATCAAATTTGCGGGACAATAGCTGATTGTACCGTGACGACTCAATATCACACCCGCAGGATACAACCCTGTCAATACCTTTGTCGGGCAGGGAGGTCAGCAGGGAAAATCTGTCCTTGTCAAATTTTTCGTCGTCATAGTGGGAATGTGTGTCAAAAATATTACTGTACATAATTATCCTTAAAAAACGGCGGAATTATGGTAATACCATTCTCCGCCGCAATTTTATTATCTTATTTTTGTTCCTGCCGGCATATCAACAAATACAACCTTAACATCGTTTTCGTCAACATCGCCTGCAAGAAGCATACCGTTGCTCATTTCACCGCAAAGCTTTGCAGGCTTAAGATTTGCAACAATAATTACATTTTTTCCTATAAGGTCCTCACATTTGTACCATGGAGCAATTCCCGATACAATCTGCCTCGGTTTACCGCTGCCGTCGTCAACCTGTATTTTAAGCAGCTTCTTTGCTTTTTTTACAGGCTCGCAGTCGGTGATATGAGCCACTCTCAACTCAACCCTTGCAAAATCATCAATGCTGATTTGAGCAATGCCCTCCGGCTTTTCGGGGTTTGCTTTCTTTTCGGCCTCGTCCATTTGCTTTTTGATAAGAGCATTTAACTCGTCAATTTCCTTTTCTACGTCAATTCTCGGGAAAAGAGCAGGTCCTCTCTTAACTGTTACGTTAGCAGGCAGTACGCCGTACCTTCCTGCATTTTCGTAGGTGATAAGAGCATCGTCAGCACCTATTTGCTCCCAAGCCTTAGGCATTGTTGACGGCATAAAGCAGGACAGCAGGGTAGTGGTTATACGTATTGCTTCAAGCAGATTGTAAAGCACTGTGGCAAGTCTTGCTTTTTTGCTATCGTCTTTTCCTAAAATCCAAGGTGTAGTTTCATCAATGTATTTGTTTGCTCTTGAAACAACCTTAAATATTTCCGCAAGGGCATTGTTTAATTGGGTTTCATCAATGTAATAATCTGTTTTGTCACGCAATGAGGTCATCATTTCAATAAGCTCATCGTCTGCACCGTCTGCCTCCCTATCCTCGGGCAAAGTACCGCCGAAATACTTGTCAACCATTGCCACGGTTCTTGAAATAAGATTACCCAAATCGTTGGCAAGGTCGGAATTGATGCGATTAATCATAATCTCATTGGAGAAGGAGCTGTCTGCACCTAAAGCCATTTCTCTTAAAATATGGTATCTTATAGAATCACAGCCGTATCTCTCACCGAGAACAAACGGGTCAACAACATTTCCTATTGATTTTGACATCTTTTGACCGTTAAAGGTAATCCAGCCGTGTACTGCCAAATGCTTAGGCAGGGGCAAATCAAGTGCCATAAGAATTGCAGGCCAGATAATAGCGTGAAAACGCATAATATCCTTTGCAACCATATGAACATCTGCCGGCCAGAATTTGTCATAATCATTATATTTTTCGTTGGCATATCCTAATGCTGAAATATAGTTTGAAAGGGCGTCAACCCAAACGTAAACCACATGCTTTTCATCAAATGAAACAGGTATGCCCCAGGTGAATGAGGTTCTTGATACACAAAGGTCCTCAAGGCCCGGCTTGATAAAGTTATTAACCAATTCAATGGCTCTTGATTTTGGCTGTAAATAATCGGTTTCGGTCAGCAGCTTTTCAATTCTATCGGCGAATGGAGACATTTTGAAGAAATATGCCTCCTCGGAGGCCTCTGTTACCTCACGTCCGCAATCAGGACACTTGCCGTCAACAAGCTGGCTGTCGGTCCAAAAACTTTCGCAGGGAGTACAGTATTTACCTGTGTATTTTCCCTTGTATATATAGCCCTTGTCATATAGTGCCTTAAATATTTTTTGTACGCTTTCTACGTGATAATCGTCTGTGGTTCTGATGTATCTGTCGTAGCTGATGTTCATATAGCTCCACAGCTTTTTGAAAATTGCCACAATATTATCAACGTATTCTTTAGGTGTAATGCCCATTTCAGCGGCCTTTTGCTCAATTTTAAGTCCGTGCTCGTCCGTACCTGTTAAGAACATTACGTCCTTACCCTGAAGACGCTTGTACCTGGCAATTGAGTCGCAGGCGACTGTTGTGTAGCAGTGACCGATATGAGGATTACCCGACGGATAATATATCGGTGTGGTAATATAAAATTTCTCTTTTTCTGCCATTTTATCCTCCGTTTATCTTTAGGCGAGAAGATTGTATTTGTTAATCTCGCCTGTGTTAGTTATAGTTTCCTCTGCGTCGGCTGTTTTAAGATTTACTTTAACCGATGCGTATTTGTTTCCCTTTTTATCCGTTACGGAAAAGTAGTAATACTCGTCCTCCTGTACGGTGCCGTTTACATCGTACTTGGAGCCATACATATCCGTAAGGACGTTTAATGCCTGATTGACGGAAATGTTTGTCTCACCCTTGTATTTTGTGGTAGTTTTTGCTTTTTGAGAAGTGGTGTTCTTCTCAGTTGTTGTCTGCTCTGTGGTGGCTTCGGTTGTTTCCTCGGTAACTGCCGTGGTCTGCGTTTGACTCTGTTCTGTGCTTTGTTCAAGAGTTGTGCTTGTTACAGAAACGGTGGTTGCCTCCGTCTTGTCAGCAGAGCAGGAGGCAAATCCAACGCCGCAGCATACCGCAAGAATACAGCACATAACTGCCGATATGTATTTTTTCATAATTGTTCTTCCTTTGTTGTTACAGTAACGAAGCAGCGCCCTTGTCCAGCATAAGAGTTACGTCCTTGTGGAACTGAAGAACAGAAGCAGGACACCAGGGTGTAACATTACCGTCAATAAGCTGCTTGATAGCCTTTGCTTTATTTTCGCCCAAAGCGATGATAAGTATGCGCTTTGCCTGCATAATCGAGCCGATACCCATTGTTACGGCGTGTGTAGGCACCTCCTCAATGGAGTTGAAAAATCTGCTATTGTCGTTGATTGTGGATTGCTTAAGTTCAACAACGTGGCTCCATCTCTGAAAAGCGTCGGCAGGCTCGTTGAATGCAATGTGACCATTGGAGCCTATACCTAAAAGCTGAATATCAATTCCGCCGGATGCCTTAATTTTTTCCTCATAATTCTTGCACTCCAGCTCCATATCCTCGGCATTGCCGTCAAGGAAATTGATGTTTTCCTCGGGAATGTTGATATGGTTAAAGAGATTTTCGTGCATAAATGTGTGATAGGAATTTTTATCGTTTACGTCCAGCTTGCAGTATTCGTCAAGGTTAAATGTAGTAACCCTTGAAAAATCAACTGCGCCCTGTTCGTACAGCTTAATCATGTGGCTGTATGGCTTAAGTGGTGTTGAGCCGGTGGCAAGACCGAGAACGGAGTCCGGCTTTTGCAAAACCTGTCCGCACATATAGTATCCTGCGGCTACACCGATTTGCTCCTCTGTATCAAAAACAAGTACATTCATAATTTTTTCCTCCGTGTACTTAAACATATACTTTTAATATTTTATTACTACTTTGAGGCGGTGTCAATCCTTTTTCGCTTTTGTACGGCTTTTTTTATTATTGCGTAAATGGTTAAAAAGCCGATTGTGCCTATTAAAGCTCCTGCCGTGTCAATAGCCCAGTCTCTTAATTCACAGCTTCTGCCATCAACAAAAATCTGATGCACCTCATCGGTTACGGCATAAAGGGAGGTGAAAATTATTGACTGTATAGGCTTAATTTTTATGCAGGTGAAATAAAGCGCAATGTTAAATAGTAGTGCAAGACCCGTAAATTCAAGGCAGTGTGCAGTTTTTCTTACAATAAAATCCGTAAATGCATTCTCGCCGAATATTCTGGTTATCCAATTAAGCACTCCTGCACTTTGCTGAGCTGATTCAACAGATGTACGTGATGAAAAATAAAATATCAGTACCATACAAGCTGCAACAAGTACCCAGCACACTGCAATTATCGTTTTATTCCTCTCTTGTGGCATTTACAAAGCTCACCCTTCCTGTTCCGGGGTGGAACTGTACATTTTTTACACCCTTTGCACTGGCGTAATAGCTTGATTCATAAAGCATAGGATAAACGCTGTATGTGTCAATCAGCGACTTTTCACTTGATTTAACCGCATTTGTCAGCTCTTGAATGTTTGATGCGTTGTCGGCTTTTTTTATGTTTTTATTAAAGGTCTTTGCGTCAAAATCTGTGTAATTGTCGTCGGCAATGGTTTTCAGAAAGCCTGAGGCACTTGTATTTGTGGACTTGTAGGGATAAAACGCAATATCGTATTCGCCCTTTTTCAGTGCAATCTCCATTTCGCTTTCGGTCATTGCCTGTACTTTAAGTGTAAAGCTAATTGGATTTGAATGATCGTCTCTTGTGAGAGAGCCGATACCGCTTTGTATGCCCTGAATTATCTGTTTAACATAATTCTGCATTTCCTCGGTGGTTATTACGGTAAGGGTTACTTCTTTGTTGTCAAGATTTATGCACCCTTTTTTCCAAAGCTCCTTGCTTTTTTCAATATCCTGCTTGTAGAACGATGCGCCCAATGCCTTAACTGCGTTGTTTGAGCTAATGGTGCAGGAGGGCGGAACAAGATTTACTGCGTCGCTGATATATTCCTTGCCGGTATCGTTAAGATGCGTAAATCCGAGACATATTGCCTGTCTTAGCTTTTTGTACTGAAGCACCTCGTCATTTGTGTTAAGTAAAAATGCCCAGGTTGTGTCGCTATACGGATTGTACGTTACACCGCTTTTTTCATTGATTTTTTCACTGTCTGTTCCGCTGATAAACGCTGCGTCATAGTATCCGCTTTCAAGTCCTTCTATGATTACCGAATTATCGCTTTCGTTATCGGGAATTTTCAAGGTAAGCTCGTTAACGACGGCAGGTGACGGACCGGCGTATTGCTGATTATTTTTAAGCAAGTATGAGGATTCAAGTATCTGGTCCACATAAAACTGACCGTTAAACAAGGTGTATTCCGTACCTAAACCGTATCTGCCCTTTGTGGCGTTGAAAAACTCCTCATTACAGGGCATAGCCGCCGCAGACGTAAGCGAGTACATAAATGACTCGTCAGCAGTAGAAAGTGTAATTTGCAGGGTGTAATCGTCAACTGCGTTTACGCCTAATTCCGTTGATTTCTTTTTACCGCTGTGGATTTCACCGGCATTCTTAATACAGGAAACAGAGGAGAAAAGGGGACAGTTGGTTTCCGGCTGAACGGCACGGCGAAGTCCGAATACAAAATCGTGTGCCGTAATATCCGGGTTAAAATCATATCCCATATATTCAAGCCTGTCGTCCTCTTCACGCTCACTGTTTTCGTCAGTTTCGGTGTCTATGTTCCATTTTAGACCCTTTTGCAGATAAAATGTGTAGGTGAGTCCGTCATTGCTGATCTCCCATTTTTCAGCCGCCGCCGGAACAACCTTTCCGTCATCATTAATTCTAACCAAGCCCTCAAAGGTGTTTTCTATTATCAAAAATTCGTCTGCCGTTTCGGCAACCTGTGGGTCATAGCTGTCAACGTCACCGCTGAAGGGGTAAATAAAATTGATTTTTTCCGGCTCCTTTGAACAGCCGTAAAATAATGTTAAAATCATCACGGTACACAAAAATATGCACAAAGCTCTCTTGAATAATTTTTTCATCAGGTGTTTTCGCTCCGTATATAAAACCTGTCGGTTATTTTCTTATTATATATTTTAACATTATATCAAATTGTATCTGTTAAATCAACAACCGCACCGAAAGTAATTTGTTAATTTTGAATTAAATCCCGTAAAGCAGGGCATAATTACGAAACACACGGAGCCGTATAACAAAAACTTTTTGCCTTTGTGAAATTTTTACATATTTAGGTGTTGACTTTATATAAACATTAGTTTATATTATATGCACGATTATAATGGAATTTTGTGTGCCTACGGCATTTTTTGCCTGTTGCAGCCGAAACAAAAAATTAAAAATTTTTCAGTCGGTCAGGCGTTCAAAATCACTGTTTTATGCGAAACTAAATGAATGGAGTGAATACCTTTATGGTAAATGTGAAAGACGTACAGCTTGGTACCACCACAAGAAAAAGCTTTGCGAAAATCAATGAAGTTATGCAAATGCCTAACCTTATTGAAGTGCAGAAGAAGTCTTATCAGTGGTTTCTTGATGAAGGTCTTGAAGAGGTTTTCCGTGACATCGGCTCAATAACCGACTACACAGGTAATCTTATTCTTGATTTCATTGATTATTCCATGGATGACGAGCCTAAATATTCTATTGCACAGTGCAAAGCCCGTGACGTTACCTATGCTAAACCTCTTAAGGTCAGAGCCAGACTTCAGAATAAGGAAACAGGCGAGGTTAAGGAAAATACAATCTTTATGGGCGATTTCCCGCTTATGACAGATGCAGGCACATTTGTTATCAACGGTGCCGAAAGATGTATTGTATCCCAGCTTGTCCGTTCTCCCGGTGTTTATTACCATATGGAGCACGATAAGACAGGTAAGGAGCTTTATACTAATACTGTAATTCCTAATCGCGGCGCATGGCTTGAATATGAAACCGATGCCAACGACCTTTTCTATGTTCGTATTGATAAGAACAGAAAAATCTATATTACCACATTCCTACGTGCTCTCGGTTTGGGCACCGACGCTGAAATAAGAGAATTTTTCGGCGACGATGAGAGAATTGAAGCCACAATAGAAAAGGACACCACCAAGAACCAGGAGGAAGCGCTTCTTGAGGTTTACAAAAAGCTTCGTCCCGGAGAGCCTCCCACACTTGAAACTGCACAGGCTCATCTTGACGGCTTGTTCTTTGACGCTCACCGTTACGACCTTTCCAGAGTCGGCAGATATAAGTACAACAAAAAGCTGGGTATGTTTGACCGTCTTGCCGGTCAGGTTCTCAGCCGTCCCGTTATTTCTCCTCAGGGTGAGCTTCTCGCCGACGAGGGTGAAAAGCTGACTAAGGAAAAGGCTATGGAGATTGAGGACGCAGGTGTTATGTTTGCGTTCGTACGTCTTGAAAGCGGCAGAGAAATTAAGGTTGTATCAAACGGAATGGTTGATGCAAAGAAATATATTGACGTTGATTTTAAGGCTCTCGGCATTAACGAGAAGGTTTCATACCGTGTTCTTTCCGAAATTATGGATAAGTGCGGCGATGACAAAGAAGCTCTTGAAGCAGAAATCAAAATCCGCCACGACGACCTTATTCCCAATCATATTATCGTTGACGATATTTTCGCAACAGTATCATATCTTCTTAATCTTGCCAACGGCGTAGGCAGCACCGACGATATTGACCATCTCGGAAACCGCCGTATCCGTGCCGTAGGCGAGCTCCTTCAAAATCAGTTCCGCATCGGATTTACAAGAATGGAACGTGTTATCCGTGAACGTATGACTCTTCAGGCCCAGGATGACGAGGACGCAATCACACCTCAGGCTCTCATTAATATCAGACCTGTTGTTGCCGCTATTAGAGAGTTCTTTGGTTCATCACCGCTTTCACAGTTCATGGACCAGAACAACCCTCTTGCAGAGCTTACACACAAGAGACGTCTTTCAGCACTCGGTCCCGGCGGTCTTTCAAGAGACCGTGCAGGCTTTGAGGTTCGTGACGTTCACTATACACATTACGGACGTATGTGTCCTATTGAAACTCCCGAAGGTCCTAACATCGGTCTTATTTCCTACCTTGCCTGTTACAGCCGCCTTAATGAATACGGATTTATTGAGGCTCCTTACCGTAAGGTAGATAAGGAAACAGGAATTGTTACAGACGAAGTAGTTTATATGACTGCCGACGTTGAGGATGATTTTGTTGTAGCACAGGCAAACGAGCCTCTTGATGAGGAAGGTCACTTCCTTAATTCAAAGGTAACCTGCCGATGCCGTGACGAGTTCCTTACTCTTCCTCCCGAAAGAGTAGACTATATGGACGTATCGCCTAAAATGGTTGTATCAGTTGCTACCGCAATGATTCCGTTCCTTGAAAACGACGACGCAAACCGTGCTCTTATGGGTGCTAACATGCAGCGTCAGGCTGTACCGCTTCTTAAAACAGAAGCGCCTGTTGTCGGTACCGGTATGGAATACAAGGCCGCTTACGACTCAGGCGTAGTAGTTATCGCAAAGAGAGGCGGAACCGTTGTTGCTCTTGACGCCGATACTATTGAGATTAAAACTGCATCAGGCGAAATTGATAAGTATGAGCTTATTAAGTATGCCGGCTCCAACCAAGGTACCTGCATTAACCAGCGTCCTATTGTATCACTTCATCAGGAGGTTAAGGACGGACAGGTAATTGCCGATGGTCCCGCTACCAGCAACGGCGAAATTTCACTCGGTAAGAATGCTCTTGTAGGATTTATGACCTGGGAGGGCTATAACTACGAGGATGCCGTTCTTATCAATGAAAAAATTGTGCGTGATGATGTATATACATCTATCCATATTATTGAACACGAGGTTGAGTCACGTGATACAAAGCTCGGCCCCGAAGAAATCACAAGAGATATTCCAAATGTAGGTGAGGATGCTCTTAAGGACCTTGACGAGGACGGTATTATCCGTATCGGTGCAGAGGTTCGTTCAGGCGATATTCTTGTAGGTAAGGTTACACCTAAGGGCGAAACAGAGCTTACTGCAGAGGAGAGATTGCTTCGTGCAATCTTCGGCGAAAAGGCAAGAGAGGTTCGTGATACCTCAATGAAGGTTCCTCACGGTGAGTACGGTATCGTTGTTGACGTTAAGGTGTTCACAAGAGCCAACAGTGACGAGCTTAATCCGGGTGTTAATAAGGTAGTAAGAGTTTATATCGCCCAGAAGAGAAAGATTCAAGCCGGTGACAAGATGGCAGGCCGTCACGGTAACAAGGGTGTTGTTTCTCGTGTGCTTCCTCAAGAGGATATGCCATTCCTTCCGGATGGACGTCCGCTTGACATCGTTCTTAACCCGTTGGGCGTACCTTCTCGTATGAATATCGGTCAGGTTCTTGAGGTTCATCTCGGCTATGCCGCAAAGGCTCTCGGTTGGAAGATGATGACTCCCGTATTTGACGGTGCTCACGAGGATGACATCCGTGAATGTCTTAAATTAGCCGATATCGGTTACTACATTGACGAAAACGGCAACAAGGTTTATGACGGTAAAACCGAGCTTACAGACGGCAGAACCGGTGAAAAATTTGATAACAGAATTACAGTAGGTTATATGTACTATCTTAAGCTCCATCACCTTGTTGACGATAAGATTCATGCCCGTTCAACAGGTCCTTACAGCTTGGTTACACAACAGCCTCTCGGCGGTAAGGCTCAGTTCGGCGGACAGCGTTTCGGTGAGATGGAGGTTTGGGCGCTTGAAGCATACGGCGCAGCATATACCCTTCAGGAAATTATAACAGTTAAGTCCGACGACGTTGTAGGACGTGTTAAGACTTACGAAGCAATAGTTAAGGGTGAGAATATTCCTCCTGCCGGTACTCCGGAAGCATTTAAGGTGCTGTTTAAGGAGCTTCAGGCTCTCGGTCTTGATACAAGACTTTATGACAAGCAGGGCAACGAGGTTGAGCTTAAGCAGGATCTTGACGATGACGGTATTCAGCCTATTGACGATAAAGCATTCACCACAGTTAACGACTTTGAAGGTCAGGAGGGCTACGGCCTTCTCGATGCAGAGGGTGAAGAAGAACAGGAAGCAGATCAAAGCGACAGCATTTTTGCTGATTTTGCCGACGCATTTGCAGACATCGATGATGACGGCGGCGACGAATAATAATTCGTTCGGTTCTTTGATTAACTTACCATTACATTATATATAAAGGAGTGCTTCCAAATGGATTATAATTCAACAAACGACTTCAGTTCTATCAAAATCGGACTTGCGTCGCCGGAAAAAATCCGCGAATGGTCATACGGTGAAGTAACCAAGCCCGAAACTATAAATTACAGAACTCTTAAGCCTGAGCGTGACGGTCTTTTCTGTGAAAGAATTTTCGGTCCTATGAAGGACTGGGAATGTCATTGCGGTAAATATAAGAGAGTTCGCTATAAAGGCAAGGTCTGCGAACGCTGCGGTGTTGAAATCACACGTTCAAAGGTGCGCCGTGAAAGAATGGGACACATTGAGCTTGCCGCTCCTGTATCTCATATCTGGTATTTCAAGGGTATTCCAAGTCGTCTCGGACTTGTGCTTGACATAAGCCCCAGATATCTTGAAAAGGTGCTTTATTTCGCACTTTATATCGTAACCGACCCCGGTGATACCCCGCTTGAAAAAATGCAGATTCTTAACGAAAAAGAATATGCAGAAATGCGTGAGAGATACGAGGATGACTTTGAAGCAGGAATGGGTGCCGAGGCAATCAAAAAGCTGCTTCAGGATATTGATGTTGCACAGCTTCGTGAGGAGCTTACCTCCGAGCTTGAAACAGCATCAGGTCAGAAAAGAGTTAAGCTTCTTAAAAGACTTGACGTTGTTGACGCTTTCTATCACAGCGGTAACAAGCTTGAATGGATGATTCTTGACGTTATTCCGGTAATTCCTCCCGATATTCGTCCCATGGTACAGCTTGACGGCGGCAGATTTGCAACATCTGACCTTAACGATTTGTACAGACGTGTTATCAACCGTAATAACCGTTTGAGAAGACTTATGGAGCTGGGTGCTCCCGATATTATCGTAAGAAACGAAAAGAGAATGCTTCAGGAGTCTGTTGACGCCCTTATTGATAACGGCAGACGTGGACGTCCTGTTACCGGACCTAATAACCGTCCTCTTAAATCTCTTTCCGATATGCTTAAAGGTAAGCAAGGACGTTTCCGTCAGAACCTTCTCGGTAAGCGTGTTGACTATTCAGGCCGTTCCGTTATCGTTGTAGGACCTGAGCTCAAAATGTATCAATGCGGTCTTCCTAAGGAAATGGCTATTGAGCTGTTTAAGCCTTTCGTTATGAAAAGACTTGTGGAAACAGGCGTTGCATCAAATATTAAATCTGCAAGAAAAATGGTTGAAAAAGCAAACCGTTCAGAGGTTTGGGATGCCCTTGAGGTTGTGATTAAGGATCATCCTGTTATGCTTAACCGTGCTCCCACACTTCACCGCCTTGGTATTCAGGCGTTTGAGCCTGTTCTTGTTGAGGGTAGAGCAATTAAGCTTCATCCTCTTGCTTGTACAGCGTTTAATGCCGACTTTGACGGTGACCAGATGGCTGTTCATGTTCCTCTTTCGGCAGAGGCTCAGGCAGAGGCAAGAATGTTAATGCTTGCCGCAAATAACCTGCTTAAGCCGTCAGACGGTAAGCCTGTTGCCGTTCCTACACAGGATATGGTTATCGGCTCCTACTACCTTACAATGATTAAGGACGGCGAGCCGGGTGCTCCTCGTAAAGAAATTGTAAACGGCGAGGAATATACAAAGTATAATATTTACCGTGATACAGACGAGGCTATGATGGCTTATCAGGAGGGCTCTCTCGGTCTTCATTCCGAATGTCTTATCCGTTTTACTAAGGAAGTTGACGGCGTAACCAAATCACAGCTTGTTAAAACAACAATCGGTCGTGTAATTTTCAACAGACCTGTTCCTCAGGACCTTGGCTTTGTTGACAGAACAAAGCCGGAAAACGAGTTCCTTCCCGAGGTTTCCTTCGTTGTTAAGAAAAAGCAGCTTGGTCAGATTGCCGACAAATGTATCAGAAAGCATGGCGTATCCGTTGCCTCCCGTGTACTGGATGAGCTTAAGGCACAGGGATATAAGTATTCAACAATTTCCGGTACAACCGTTGCCGTTATTGACGCTCTTATCCCTGAAAGAAAGAAAGAATTTCTTGATGAGGCTGAGGCTAAGGTTGACGAAATCACCTATAACTACAATTTCGGTCTTATTACTAACGAGGAGCGTTCCTCTGCGGTAATCAAAGCTTGGGAAGATTGTACTAATAAAGTATCAAACGAGCTTACAAGTAACTTTGACGGTACCCATAACCCAATTCATATGATGGTAGATTCAGGTGCTCGTGGTAGTACTTCACAGCTTCGTCAGCTTGCCGGTATGCGTGGACTTATCGCCAACACATCAGGTAAAACCATTGAGGTACCGATTAAGGCTAACTACCGTGAAGGTCTTAACATTCTTGAATACTTCATCTCCTCACGTGGTGCCCGTAAGGGTCTTACCGATACGGCTCTGCGTACAGCCGACTCCGGTTATCTTACAAGGCGTCTTGTTGACGTATCACAGGATGTTATTATCCGTGATAATGACTGCGGATGCCACGACGGTATTGAGGTTTATGCAATTAAGGACGGCAATCGTGAGCTTGAGTCACTTCAGGAAAGACTCGTGGGCAGATTTGTTGTTGATCCGGTTGTTGACCCTGCCACAGGCGAGGTTCTTATGGATACAGACAGAATGATGACTGATGACGACGCTAAGCGCATTGTTGACGCAGGCATCACCTCTGTTAAAATCCGCTCACTTATCACCTGTAAATCACGTCACGGAGTATGCTGTAAGTGCTACGGCTCCAACCTTGCCTTCAATGAGCCTGTTCAGGTGGGTGAGGCAGTTGGTACTATCGCCGCTCAGTCAATCGGTGAGCCGGGTACACAGCTTACAATGCGTACCTTCCACACCGGCGGTGTTGCCGGAGGCGAGGACATCACTCAGGGTCTTCCCAGAGTTGAGGAGCTATTTGAGGCAAGAAAGCCGAAGCAGCTTGCAATCCTTTCCGAAATTGACGGTGAGGTTAGATTTGAGGAAATCAAGAAGAGCCGTCACGTTGTTGTATTCAACGAAGAAACAGGCGACGAGAAGAAATATCTTATTCCTTACGGCGCACGTCTTTGTGAGGATATTACCGAAGGCTGTCACGTAGAAAAAGGACAGGAGCTTACTCTTGGCTCAAAGAATCCTCACGATGTACTTGCTATCCTTGGTGAAGAGGCTGTATATAACTACCTTATTAAAGAGGTACAGTTCGCATACCGTACCCAGGGTGTTGATATCAACGATAAGCACATTGAGGTTATCGTTCGTCAAATGCTTAAAAAATGCACAGTTGACGATGCAGGTGATACAGACCTTATCGCAGGTACTATGGTTGACGTTGCCGCAGTTGATGAGGCCAACGACAAGATTGACGAGAGAATTGCCGCAGGCGAGGAAAATCTCAAGAAAGCAACTTATATTCCTATTCTTATGGGTATTACAAAGGCTTCTCTTGCTACAGATTCCTTCCTGTCTGCCGCTTCCTTCCAGGAAACAACTCGTGTTCTCACTGATGCCGCTATCAAGGGCAAGGTTGACCCGCTTATGGGACTTAAAGAGAACGTTCTTATCGGTAAGCTTGTTCCTGCCGGTACAGGTATGGATGTGTTTAGAGATGTTGATGTTGTTCCAAGTTATTTCAGTGCCGAGGGCAGCGAAGAAATTTTAAATTTAGAACAATTGCAGGAACTCTTGACAAATAGCACATCAGAGTGATATAATACTACATTGTGTGCGACAGAATTTGTAAACATTTACCAAATTGTGCCGTGATAATTTGTTAAAAACGCCAAACGGGGTGCGCTTTTGCGTGCCCCACGGCGTGCATTTATTAAATATTTTTGTAATTTTGTGCAAAAATATTTAATATGTGCATACCGCACATTAATAAATTTACAGAAAGGAGATAAACTATTGCCTACCTTTAATCAGCTTGTAAGAACAGGACGTAAGTCCCTTGAGAAAAAGGCTAAAGCACCTGCACTTTTGAAGGGTCTCAACACAAAGAAGAATGTTGTAACAGACAATGCTTCACCTCAAAAGCGTGGCGTTTGCACAGCAGTTAAGACTGCTACACCTAAAAAGCCTAACTCAGCACTTCGTAAGATTGCCAGAGTACGTCTTACAAACGGTATGGAAGTTTCTGCTTACATCCCCGGCGTAGGTCATAACCTTCAGGAGCACTCTGTTGTTATGGTTCGTGGCGGACGTGTTAAGGACCTTCCCGGTGTTCGTTACCATATCATCCGCGGTACTCTTGATACCCAGGGTGTTACAGGCAGAATGCAGAGCCGTTCAAAGTACGGTGCCAAGAAACCGAAGGCTAAGAAGTAAGCCTTAAATTCTTTAGATACCTAAGGATATCCGACAATAGTTTATTTACCATATATATGGTGGTTTGACTTTTGTTGGCTCCACGGTAAAACCGAGTACCTATGAACTCATCAATTATAATGAAGGAGGGAAGCGAAGATGCCAAGAAGAGGCCAAATCGCTAAGCGTGACGTTTTACCTGATCCGCTTTACAACTCAAAGGTTGTAACTCGTTTGATCAACAACGTTATGTATGATGGAAAAAAAGGTGTTGCCCAGAAAATAGTTTACGGCGCATTTGACATCATTAAAGAAAAAACAGGCAACGATCCTCTTGAAACATTTGAGGCCGCTATGGAAAACGTAATGCCTGTACTTGAGGTAAAGGCTCGCCGTGTCGGCGGTGCTACCTACCAGGTTCCTCTTGAGGTTCGTCCTGAAAGACGTCAGACATTGGGTCTTAGATGGATTACCGCTTATGCACGTGCAAGAAGCGAAAGAACAATGAAGGAACGTCTTGCTGCTGAAATTATGGATGCCGCTAATTCAACAGGCGGAGCAGTTAAGAAGTGTGAGGATACACACAAGATGGCAGAAGCAAACAAGGCATTTGCTCATTTCAGATATTAATCCGTTTACTAATCCAAGGAGGATATTATGCCAAGAAAAGTAGCTCTTAAAGAGACAAGAAACATTGGTATTATGGCTCACATTGATGCGGGTAAGACTACTACTACCGAGCGTATTCTTTACT
>CAMFRO010000007.1 GCA_945982035.1 uncultured Clostridia bacterium
TGCTCCGCAGACGGAACATTTATAAATCGCCATAAATCACACTTCTTTCTTTAATTCATCTTATTCTTTAAAGTGCCAAACAGTTGATTAACTGTTCGGCACTTTTCATTTGAATGATTTACAAACGCCTAAACTATTATCCTAAAATGATGTATTCTCGTCAAAAATGTACCAATCGTTATTGTCGTACATATCTGAAGAATCAACATTGTTAGGTGCTGCGTCAAATTCACTTTCCGGAATGAAGTAAACATTACCTGACTGGGCAATATGAAGATTCATAGTTCTCCAGTTTGTAAATCTGTGAAGCGACAGGTAATATGTATTCATTTCAATTGTGTTACCGAGAACACTTCCCCAAACTTCCTCGTACCAGCCGCCGAAATCAATATTTCCTTTAGGTGCATAGAACAGTGCGCCTATCTTGCCATACAGGGCGGTGTAATTTATATCACCCTTGAAGGAAGCAATTGAGTTTGGAAGCTCTCTTGCGTTGGTGTCGGCATTCTTTGTTTCTGTATATACATCGTAAAGATTAACGTCACCCTCGTTGGCAATAAGATATGTCATCTTCATATCAACGGTTGTGGAAATATTAATATCATTATTAGCATAAACAACAACCGGGAACGAGGTTTGCTGTCCTGTATCCTCGTGATACGTTGCATTGCCGGCAGCATAGAATCCTGCCAACGGATCCTGCCCTGTAATAGACGCCCATGAAAGATTCAGGCTTGGTGCAGTACATGAGAAGTCGTGGCCCATATAGATCAGTGCGTTTTTATCAAAAATACACTGTCCGCTGACATAGTTGTCATAAGTACCGATAAGGGAGGCGTTTTTATTCATTCGCAGTTCGCCGAAGGTATAAACACTGCCGTTCTTCGGTGAGAAGGTGTCCTCTATTTCAAACTTAATCCTGTCAATAAAGTCTTTGGCTCTTTCAAGGAAGGTTGAATCCTCGGTAATACTGCTCTGATAATCCTGATGAACGTATGTTTTGTTGCCAAATAACTCCGGAACAACCCACAAATCTGCATTGTGGTGGAGGTTAAGCTTTTGAGGAACATATACATATCTACCTACTTTAACCTCAGTATATGCATACTCTGTTAAATAACCGTTGTAGGAAACAAGAGAGCCTGTGATAAAGCATTCACTGCCGTGGGCTCCGTCAGAGGAGTCGCTGGCAAGCTGTGCTGCAATATCCGACGCTTTTTGAGAGGTATCCTCAACATCATTGGGATCGTCCTCGCCGAAATTATCGCATACACAGTTTTCGCAGGTACATATTTCATCCGTTGGACGGTCTCTGCCGTCTGGATATTTTGTGTTGTGGCATCCCGGATTACCGGTACAGTTTTCACAACAGTTACAGTAAATGTACGTGTCGCCCTCCGAGGTGCTGTTTAGGCTCTTACCTATTTCAATATATCCGTTGCCTATATAGTCGCCGAAAATATAATTTCGGGTATTATCACGGATTTTTGATGTATCACGGACAAACATATTTCCGTTTACGCAAAGGTTTGAATAAATATTTTCATCAAGAGCCATATAAATAAACATTGTATATTTGTCGCCGTAGATAATCTTTTTAAGAGTTTCTAATGTTGTTCCGCTGACTATATCTTTTAAAATACTCTCAAGAACATTGCCGTTTTTATCCCAAAGCTTTTTCAAGCCTGCTACAACAATGGATACATTCTGCTTCATATATAACTGGCAGTTTGCATACATTGAGCCGCCTACAAATATATTTGCGTTGGAATATATATCCAAGTCACGGGTATCGTTACCGTTGGTGGAATCACCCGATGCGGTACCCATCGTATTAGCAAGAAGATTTCCGCCCACATAGGTATAGCTTGTTTGGAAGAAATCATCATCACGGAATTCCTCACCGATATTTATTTTAATTGCACGCTTTGAGGTTAAATCACCGTCGCACATAAATATCGCATTGTTCATAAGCGCAGTAACGCTTGAGCTAAAGCAATTTCCGCCGATGAAGGTATTTGTTTCATTCTGAAGAATGATTGATGAAATGTTATATGCAAGGACCTTATTTGAATATACGTTAAGATCACCGCGGATATACGCAGTACCCCAGTTTTGGAAGGTGCCGCCCACATATAACTCTGTTGATTCATTCTCTGTTGTGCCGAGAGTAATACCCTCCTCGCCGCCGGAGTAGAAAATAGCATTTCTGTTGTATCCGTCGTCTTTAGTATTATTAACGAAGCCGTTAACTATTGAATATGAACCCTTCCTGGTAACATAGGTTGAGTCGGCAAATACCTCAATATGATTTATCTCATAATGCTCAGACGCATATCCGGTGCCCTTAGCGGCATAGAACACGCCTCCGTTGAGGATAGCCATACCGTACTTAATATATCCATCGCTGGTGGATTCGGCATTGTAGTGGTTATATATTGCCGAATATGTTTCAATATTTCCTGCACAATGGAACTGTGAATTATCAAAGTTCTCCAGACTGATATGCGGAGCAAACCTGGGCCAGTTCTTGGCGTTATCGGTTCTGGTGGGACGGGTGCCGAATACCAAGCCGTAAATGAAGTAGCCTCTGATTTTCATTGAAGCATTACTGTATATTCTTCCATAGTTCATTACATAACCTACGAAAGTAATATCCTGCTTACCACCGATATATAATATCGCGTCAGTTGCGTCAGAATTACCGTTTTTAATTGAGATTCCTGTACGCAGCTTTTCAAAATCATTCTTTTCGGTATCGGTCACATCTCTGTCGGTACAGTAAGAGCAATTACGTGATTCAAAATTACCTAAAATATACAAATATCCAAAGTTGTATATAGTAGTACCGACACTGCAATCGTAACAGCTTACTCCAACGCCCTTTTCTATCTTAACGCCGTTTCCGTCGCCTACCCAAAGGTTACCGGCAATGTACAGATTACCGCTTCCCTGATAGAAGCCTGTATATCTGTTTCCGACCTTTATGCCTGAGGTGTAACCGTTTATTGTAAGATTATTCTCAATATAAACATTACCGTTACCCTGGTACCAGCCTGTATAAGTTAAGGTGCCTGTTGCGGTTTTACCTAAATAGGTTTCGGAATTGGCACTCTCCATCATTACATCTGCGTCTTCTAATCTCAACGATGCATTGGAATTATCAAATTCTCCTACAAGGTACATTTTTCCGTTATTTTTGAAGCGGCATCCAATTACAGTTGTTTTTCCTCCACAGTATAGCAAGCCGCCTTCCTGAACGTTGGCGTATGAGCTTACGTTAATATCTCCGTCTGTGGCAAAATATCCGTAGGGGCCAATATCAATTCTATACAAATTGAAGGTCATTTTCGGCAGATAGCATTTGCCGTTGGCTGTTAGATACAGATAACTGTTATATGTTGAATATTTACCGCCGTAGAGAAGGCTTACCTTGTCTGCCGATGAGGTTTCAATATTGATAAAGCCTTGAGCAGAGGCGTAGCTATCGGAGCTTATACCGCTTGCCGAATATGTAATATTCAAAGCATTTGTGGCATAAACACGTGCGCCGCCTTTTACGTTAATACCTTTTGTATAAAGGTTTTTACAAACAAGGGTGTTTGTTGTATCCACCGTGACAATATTGTTTAAGGCAGAAAGATCCTTGTCAATATAAGTGTATCCGTCACCTTTAAAGGTAAGGGCATCGGTACCGTTATGGATTAATCCTGCCGCAATGTAAAGGGTGCCATTAGACAGTATTTGCTTACTGGACACCTGTACATAACCGGAATAGAAGTACATTTTTCCTTCATTGCGAAGTGAATATGTATTGCTTGTACCTCCGAGATATGTAGTCTTATTGAGTATTGTAGGTGATAGTGCCCAATATCCCCAAAGGTAAACCTCCGTATTAGGCTGTTCGTTTGCAAGCTCAATGATATTATTTGATAAAGCTCTTTCGCTTGTACCGTAAACACTGAGAACGGAACCGCTGCCCACATCTCTGAACCAAATATGCCTATTTGAGCCGTTGGTAAGAAGTGCACCGCCGATATATACTTTACCGTCGTTATAGAAATCAAGAACATTGGTGCCGTTACTGTTAGCCGCACTTAAGTCGCCCATACAGTAAATTTCGCCGTGTTCAAGATATATTTCTCCCACTGCACTTAAATTGCCGGAAACAAATACTCTGCCCTTGTTGGAGAAAGACCTGTTACTGCTTTGGCCGTTCAAATTGAAATCACCGTTACATATCGTAACTGCGTCCTTTTCAAGAACATAAGCGACAGTAGCAGTAAATCCGCTGCCTGAGGTTGTACCGGTAATAACAGTGGTACCATTTAATCTGACATTGGAATTTTGAACTACAAGATTATTTGTGATTATTGTTGAGTCAGCAACTGTGGAGGAACCATCGTTTTTATCGGACCATCCTTCTATAGTAACGGTGCCTGTGCAAATGAGCTTCGCACCGCTCTCCATATACAATCCGTTAACATTAACGTTACCGTCAACATATACCACCGCATTTGATCTTATCTGAAGAATGTTTTTGGCAACAACATCGCCTTTTACATAAAGAGTAGCACCGGAGTTTATATCAAGGTTTCTGTATTTTACAGGCCAGCCTGTATTCTTAATTGTAATACTACCGATAAATACTCTCTTTTTACCCGCACTTAAGCCTAATGATGAGGTTTGATTAATGGTGCCGGACTGCCAGCCGTCTTGTGACCAGTCGTTATTTGAGCTAAGTGTAACAGTACTTGCCGTTCCGTCAGCCCAGGGTGCACTATCGGTAGTTGTAATAGAAAGACTGCTTTCATTTATGGTAGGCATATAGTATGAAATATTTTTCTTTGCCATTTCCATAAACGGATTGTATTTTGACTTTGCGACGTTACTTTCAATGGCACCGCCATCAATAAGGCCTTCGCGCAGGAATACATCTCTTACCGCCGGAAGTGAGTTGGCGATAGGATCTGTTACACCTGAATGCTTAAAATTATCGTAATCTCCCTTGTACTTAGCAGTAAGCTGATTTTTCTTAGCAGTTACTGCATCCGTTGCATAAGCGTGACTGTCATTTGTTTTAACATTATTTTCATAAAACTTAGTAACCTCAGCCGCACCGTGTCTAACATTACCGAACTTTGACTTTCCGCTTTCAAATTCTTTAATGAAATCATTTGAATTTTTCAGCGTTCCTTCGGAGTTATATAAATTAAATCCCTTATATGATTTTTTAGAAAGAGTAATCTTGTTATTGTTTACCGAAGTATATTCAGTAGCTGTATTTGTAAGGTTTACAGGGGAAGCGTCAGCAGAGGATTTATATTTACTGAACAGGGTTGATGTTGCTTTCTTTATATCAAATTCAGCATTGTTGCCGTTATATGTTGAAATTTTGCTGAAATCACTCTTTGCATTCTGCATTGCCTGATTAATATTCTTTGCGGCGCCTGTTTTGTCACTGCCCATTTCATACTTTTTAGTAGTGGCGTTGCTGACAGACTGATTAATCTGGCGTATAAAATACGGCTTCATATTAGGTACGGAAATATAATCGCTTTGCTCAAGGAAAGTCCTTGCCACTGCAAATTTTGCACCTGTATCCGTGGCAGAATCCATGCTTGAGGACGAAATATTTGACAGGTCACGGTTTGCAGTAGTACCGGAAACGTTGAGAGCTGCCGTACTTGTAACCTTGCCATTGCTATCCTTTTTTTGGTAAACAATGTCATAGTCAATGCCGGACTGCTTATCAGCCACATTGGCATACTTCAAAATAGTATTTTCACTATCTGCATACATTGGGTCGGTTTTGCCGTCCAGTTCAGCTATCAGGGCGTCAAGACCTTCGTTTCTGAAATCGGCAAGATACTTTTCAGCTCTGCCTTGAGAAACATCGTACACAACCATTGACTGACCCTTAAGAGCAAATTTATTTTCCGACACATACTCAAGATTTTGATACTGATTTGCTATGGCCTGCTTTTGTGACGTGGTCATAGTGTTTTGTGTGCCAAGATATATCTGTGCCTGTGCCAAATATGCTTCCTGAAGCTTTTGGGTAGTACTGATTTGCGAAAAATCTATTTTATTGATTATATTAAGAGCCGCCTGGGTCTGCTCAAGATACTGTTGATTTTGAACATAAACATGGGTAGAATCATCCATGTTGTTTTTAAGTGAATTTTTAAACAATATATCCGTTACGGCGGTATATGTCACCTGGCCGTAATCGTCAAATTCGTTTTCTTCTTTTCCGGCTTTATCGTAAGCTTCGCCGTTGTCGTTATCGGGATTCTCATCAAAATCGTGGTCTTTAACACGACTGGCGTTAAGAGCCTGAACACCTATTGAAATATTAGAGTTAGAATGTACATCTCCGTTGGTAATAATTTCGCTTAAATTGATATGCACAAGATCGGTATAATCCGGTGTTCCGCCGATAATGCCGATAATAGGCTGTACTATTCCGGAGTTTACAGCATTGATAAACTGCTCAAAAACAGATACAACACCGTCAACCGTTGCGCCTGTTCTGCCATCCATTTTCAATGCAGGATTAGCTACCTGCCCCGTTGACGAGCCTGCAAATACAGTATATTTGAGAGAGTCGGGCATATCAACATAATTTGCCTGACAACGAACACACGCTGTTTTTGTAAGAGTAAAATCACTGATTCCGGCAACAGAGGCAAAAAATGATTTATCCTTAACGGTAACAGTAATCTTATAAAATCCCGAGGTTATATAATCGTCACCGTTTTCTTTAGTCGCTTCTTCAGTAAGGACGCCCTTTGACTGAATGTCAACAGTCATTCTGTCCTTATAATCGTCATAATAGTCATATCCGTTTTTTGCCAGATATTTATATGCTACGCTATATAAATCATCCTCTTCTGCACCTAAAGAGCCGGCAACAGCACTTGCAGCCGAATCAACGGCATTTTGAAGCCTTGCACCGTAATAGTAATGCATACCTATATCAAATGAGAGGGCTAAAAAGGTTATCATAAGAGTCATCATAAACGCTGTCATAACCGCAATAGCGCCGTGTTCGGACTTTGACCTTTTTGTCTTGTGATTTTTCAAGGCATACACCTTCCTTCAACAATACCGAAGCTTATTCCTCGGCTTTTTTGCTTAAATCTTCTGCTTTTGAGTGAGCAAGCGAAAATTCTGTCTGAAGGCGGTAGATGAGATCCTCCGCCTTATCAATAGTACTTTCGTAAATCTTAATAATTTCGGAAAAGTTTTTATCATCGGTATCCATATCCGATTCAACCTGCTCCATTAAATCATTAATCTTTTTTCTGTTTTTGTCTGTTTTCTTTGACAGATGCGCTACATCACGCTGTAAATCTCTGTTTTGATTTGTTAAATTTCTATTTTCATCCTGCAAAAGACGGTTTTGGGTAAGCACCTTTTCAAGACGCTCCTGAAGAGCTTTAACCTCCTCGGTATTGTCCGCCTCAACAACCGTTTTTTTGCTTGCCTGTATTCTGAGCTTGTCACATTCCTGCCTTAATTCCTCCGCAAGATTTGTGGATTTTTTCAGGCTCATTTGGGTTTGCTCCAGCTCTAACTCCAGCATTTCCTTTTCGTTTTTTAAATCCGAAATTCTTTCGTTTGAAAACTCTGCTGAGCTTTTGTTTGATTTTATAAGCTTTTCAATATATTCGTCAACCTGCTTAGTATCATAGCCTCTTAACACCTTATCAAAGCTATAATCCCTTGCCGAGTCGCCTAAAATATTATTTCTATTTATTGACGTATTGTCCATTAGATAATTCCCCCGAAAGTTTATTTATTTGACAGAAAATTTATTTTATCACCGGCTGCTATGCCAATTTCTTTTGCAATGCCGGCATTAAGCTCCAAAACCTTATAGGCGCCTTTAACCCTTTTTCTTATCTTGTTAGGTTCAACCGCCTCGTCTATATATACAATAGTATTGTCCTTTGAAATATATACTGTGTCAATAGCAAACCGCATAAAAAACGTATGAATTTCGTTACAAGGCGTCAAAAGCAAGCCATGGTCCAAGGGCATACTTTTTCTATACATCAAACCCATAAATCTGCGAAAAAAGTTATTGGCATTTTCAATATTAGGGCAAATAATTTTGCCGTCTTTTTCTAAGCTGAGATATTTCATAATTTACATACCTGTAAATGTTTCCATCATATTAAACACTACGGGACCTAAAATAATTACCAGCAATGCAGGCAATACAAATATAACTGTGGGAAGCGTCATTTTTGTAGGCACCTTCGCTGCCACTGTTTTAATCTCTTCCCTCTTGTCAAGACGAAGCTGCTCCGCTTGAGCGTTAAGCACGTTTGTGATAGGAATACCTAACTGATTTGCCTGAATTACGGCAGACGCAAAGGTTTTGATTTCGGGCACATCAGTGGCATCAGCCATATCCTTTATGGCGTCATTTCTGTTTTTACCTAACTGAATTTGTCTGAAAACAGTCATAAGCTCGTCAATAAAGGGACCTTCCATATAATCCGAAATTTTAACAAGCGTAGCATCAAAGCTAAGGCCGGCATCCATACAAACGCACATTAGATCTATTGCATCGGCAACCTGTGCCTTGATTGCGTTCTGGTGCTTTTTAACACGCTGATTCAGGTACAAATCAGGACCTGCCACAGCAATCATTACACCGATTAGTGTAATAATAAATGCTTTCATATCCATTACACTGTATAATATTAGTCCTATACCTACTGAAATTACAGAGAATATTGCCAAAAATGCAGTTTTAAAGAAACGGAAATTAGAGGCGGTAATATGTAAGCCTGCTTTACGAAGCTTTGCTGCAATCTGCTTTTCCTGCTTAATCTGCTTAGCGTTTGAAGAAGCATTTTCTTGTCTGGACTTGTTAAATTTATCAACAATAGGCTTGATAATACGGTCATAAAATGATGTATCAACATTTTTATATTCAGCCTTAACCGCTTCCTTACCTATAGACTTTTTTCTTCTGAGATTATTATCCTCTTCCTGTCCTTTTTTGCTGAGTATTACAACAACCAGTATTAAGGCAAAAAGAGAATATGATATTACTAAAAATTCTAACATAGTAAACCTCTACATCTTTACGGTTGTAATCTTCTTGATTGATATAAAGGCAAGAGCCTCCAATACAATAGCTACCAAGAGAACCATTCGCCCTCTTGTTTCCGTCAAAAGCATACCGTACATATCGCTGTTTGACAAAATGAATACAGGAGTCAACGCAATAGGAATTACACCTACCATAATACCTGACATCTTACCTGATGCAGTAGATGTTTTTAATTCCTTTTGCATTTTTTCACGTTCTCTGATTGTATTTGAAATGTTGTTTAAAATCTGTGACAGATTACCACCGGTTTGGCGCTGAACGAGTACCGCTGAAATCATAAAGTTAAGCTGCTTGCTGTTAATTCTTTTGCCAAGATTACGCATAGCCTCGTCCATTGAATAACCCATATTTACTTCCTGAATGGTTACGCCGAATTCATATCCTATAGGATCTTCCATATCCTTGGCAATATTCTCCATAGCCTTATTGAAGCTAAGACCTGATTTCAAGCAGCTGCATGCAATCATAAGTGCGTCACTGAGCTGTGAATCAAATTTTTTAACTCTTTGCTTTTGCTTGATTTTTACTGCCATTAACGGTGCAACAACACCTGCGACTACAAGCACAAGAGAAATAGTTAAATCGCTTGTAAACATTGCACACAGTGCACCGGGAAGAAAGGCAACCAAAATCCATATAATAGCATATTCCTCCGGCCGCATCTTAATATCAGCCGACTTGAGCTCGTCGTACAGAATAGAACCGATTTTTTCACTAAGCTTATTTTTTTGTTGCTTTTTAATCCTTTGTGCTCTTGTTTTTTTGCTTTCGCTTTTTACCAGGGCTAATTCACCAAAATCTCCCTCTTTTTTCTTGAGTTCATCAAGACGCTTTTCGGCAGCAATTTTATTTGACATTGCAAGAGAAGCGATGATATATGCCAGTGCAAATACCAAAAACGCAAAAGCAAACGATATGAATAAAATACTAATTGTTGAACCACTCATTGCTTATCATAACTCCGTTCTCTCTGATTTTTTCCAAGCACTGGGGAACAATTCCCGTAGCTTTAAACTTACCCTTAAACTTTCCGTTTGTATCAAGCTCACCGTCAGTTTCGTAGGTAAATATTTCCTGCATACGTATAACGTCACCCTCCATTCCGACTATTTCGGAGATAGAGGTAATCTTTCTTGAGCCGTCTCTGAGACGGGCCTGCTGAACAATAAGATTAATCGCCGATGAAACTTGGTCTCTGATTGCCTTTGATGGCAGCTCGGAGCCGGACATCATTACCATTGTTTCAATACGTGAAATAGAATCTCTCGGCGAATTGGCGTGGATAGTTGTAAGAGAACCATCGTGACCTGTATTCATCGCCTGAAGCATATCCAGAGTTTCCTCGGAACGAACCTCGCCGACGATAATTCTGTCAGGTCTCATACGAAGTGCGTTTACTACTAAATCACGGATACTTATTCTACCTGTGCCCTCCATATTTGCAGGACGGCTTTCAAGAGTAAGTACATGCTGCTGCTTTAACTGAACCTCCGCCGAGTCCTCAATGGTAATAATTCTTTCGTCCGCAGGAATATACGAGGAAAGAATATTAAGCAGCGTTGTTTTACCGGAGCCTGTACCACCGGAAACGATTATGTTAAGCTTACCTTTAACAGCAGCTTCAAGAAACTGCAGCATCTTTGGAGAGGCAGACCCCCAGTTAATAAGATTTTCTTCTGTGATAGGCGTTTTACCGAATTTACGTATAGTAAGAATCGGACCTACAAGTGAAACAGGGGGAATAATAACGTTTACACGGGAACCGTCAGGAAGACGGGCATCAACCATTGGGCTTGCCTCGTCAATATGACGACCTACCTTCGTTACTATTCGGTCAATTATTTGCATCAAATGAGCTGTATCCTTAAATCTTATGTCGGTAAGTGAAAGCTTGCCTCGACTTTCAACATATACTTGATAGGGTCCGTTAACCATAATTTCAGAATAGGCATCGCTGTCAACCAAGATTTGGATAGGACCATAACCCATAATATCATCATAAAGGTCCTCTGCCACCATTCCTCGTTCAACTCTGGGAATTGAATACTCCGGTCTTTCAACAAAGTCCCTAATGATTTCCTTCATTTCATCATCGTCATCAACAGTTCTGTTTTCTCTAATCTGCTGAGCGACAATGGCATTATGGATTTGCTCCTTTACATCGGCAAAGGGGTCATCAACCGTAAATTTTGACTGTACGGGAGCAAAGGTCCTTTTCTCTGCTTTTTCAGCACTGCCCCTTTGAATTTCTTCCTCTGAATTAATTCTATCCAGTAATCCCATTACTTAATCTTCCTCTTAGACTTTTTATTCTTTTTGTTATTTTGTACTGCTACTTCGCCTTCACGCTCCATAATTATCTTGTCTGCAAAAGCGCTGAGGTCCTTTGAAACAACGCAACGAGGTTTATAAATAGTAACCGGATTACCGTTATTAAGAGAGGCGTTAATGTTTTTGAAGTCCTCGGATATAACGGCGTAAGCCGGAATGCTCAAAAGATTTTCAAAATCTGAAATTTTAACATTGTTCTTCTTTGCATTTTTATTTATAACAAGCTTTGCTTTATCGCTTTGATTAAGCTGCTGAAGAACATTCATACTCGTTTTCGCTCTTTTAAGAGAGAGAATATTTATATCGTAAACAATGAAAATATCGTCAGAGCTTTCAAGTGCGGTAATAACCGGGTCTGTAATTGCACATCCACAGTCAATAAGTACATATTCGTAATAGTTTCTCGCAACATCAAGAATTGATTTTACGGAAGCGGAGGTTACATATTCCGCCAGCTCGGGAGAAACAGGAGATGGTAGCAGTGATAAACCGGAGGAATGGTTTACACAGCAGCTTGTAAGGTTATCAATAGAAACACCGCTGGAATCTCTTGAAAGGTCCGCAATAGATTCAGTGGGGTTTAAATCAAGCGCCATATCTGCGTCGCCGAACTGCAAATCCAAATCAATAAGCAAGGTCTTTTTTCCCTGCATTGCAAGGGATACGCCGGTGCTGGTGCAAATAGTGGTTTTGCCTACACCGCCTTTACCGCTGAAAAACGCATACACCTTTGAACGTGTTTTTCTTTCAACTATGGCAGAGGTATTATACTTACGCTCCTTTTCAACAAGCTTAATAATATTGTCGCAAAGGGTTTCGCCGCCAATACTAATGTCCATAACCTGACGAACGCCTGCCTGAGCCGCCATATTTACAATTTCAACAGTAACCTTGTCTGTTAAAATAATCGGTGTTGCACCGATTGAGGAAAGCTTAAGCTCCTCAATAAAATTCATAAATGATTCGTCAATATCACGGCTGTCCAACAGGAACGCAACCACATCGGGTACGAAGCCTCTTATTCTTACGCCGGCGCTTTTATCCACATCGGCATAACCGATAATTGCACATTCATCTCTGACAATTTTGTTTTTTAGCGCAACCTTATACTCAACATCATCTGAGCAAACAACTATATTAATTTTTTCCATTTAGCGTCTCCCCTTTATTCTTTAGCATTGAGTATAAGCTTGTAGCTATAATTGTTTTCAATCTCGTACAGCTTAAGAGCCTGCTTTTCCGTAACCTCAACCGTCAACGTGCTGTAAGAGGTAATCTTGGAGCCGTTTGTGCTTGCATCGGCATTATCACTGTTGCTTGAAACACGAATTATCTTAAGGTCTTTGTATGCAACCTTTGTTTCGGTTTTATCGTTTTCGTCCTTGGTGTATGTAAGAACATCAACCGTATCGCCTTCGCTGATATAACCGTCAACACCGTTTACAGTCTGTGCGTTGAAGGAATACGCTACCTTGCCGTCGGCAAGCTTGTATGAAAGTGAAACCTTGTCGCTGTCCTTTGACAAAAAGTGCTTGCTGTTTAACTGCTCACCCGAATAAATATCAGTGTCGCTGACAGTTCCGATTAATTCGTTTGCCTTTGCATATTCAACGTAATTGGGAACCAAATAGTCAATAACAATGCTTTTCTGTCCAAAGTAGCCGGCTTCCTCGGCAAACATTTCCTCTGTAATCTCGGTGTTTGCCGGAATATCCTGCAATGCAACCGCTACGTTAACGGTTTCCTCATCCTTGAGAGTTGTTTTTTTATCAATCTCCGATGCAAACATATATGTTGCAAAACCTGCAATCAAGGCAAATACAACCGCTATAAGATAAACTCGTTTCATAATAATTAATACCTTTCAGTCAAAATTTTAAAGCTTTAAAATAAAATATTTACTACATATACGAAACGTATATATAGAAACAGTTATTCTGAGCTATCGTCATACTGCTGCTCAACCTTAAAGGTAGAACGGCTTGTCATATCAATTTCTTTTCCGCCGTGAATAGTGCTTAAAACAGGCGTAAGCGCAGTCATTTTACCCTTAACAGTAACAATAACATCACCATTGCACCTGTCGGCAGAATCAAATTCCTTATTTTTTTCGGCAAAAGTATCGTCGTAAGTATAATCAATGGTTATCTCAACCTCATGAATACTACTGGGCATAGTATTTTTTACAGTGTTGACAATATTCTGCTCCTGTGTTGAATACTCGCCTAAAAGACCGCCTCCTAAGGTGTAAACCTTGTCATCAGGCAGTCCTGTATCCGTTGCAATGGCACACTCGCTATACTCCACACAAGCAATACGTGCAGCATTTCTTGCAGAGTTCTCCATTGATATGTAATTATAGAAATACCAACCGAAATCAATAATTGCAAACAGCAAAAAAAGGAAGATTGGCAGAACAAATGCAAATTCCACTGCCGACTGTCCTTTTTCGCTCTTAATTTTTTTCTTAAATTTCACGGGAATATCACCCACTTAAGCCTTTTTATGAAAATGGGACGGGATAAACCCGTCCCTTTCCGTTTAGTTTAATACAATATCAATTATTTGCTCTTGTTTTCGTCAATAATTGAAGATGCACTGTCAAGCTGATCTTTAGCCTGGTTTTTAATGATAATAGCAGCTGCGATAAGAACTACTGCAATAAGACCGATGATAAGAGCGTACTCTACCATACCCTGACCGTTTTCGTCTTTAATAAAAGCCATCATAATTTTTTCCTCCTAATTAAAATTTTGTTTATGATTCTAAAATGCACACCAATATGCATTCTGGCCCTAAATTAAATTCCCGAAATTTGCATCCGCAATAGGAATACACATTGTAATAATAGTTCCGACAGAAAGGAACGGACCCATCGGAAGCATCGTTTTCATATCACCCTTTTTAGTGATTTTTAAAACGATATACACAATTCCTACCAATAATGACATAGTAACCATGGCCTGGGCAAATCCCATTATGTAAACGCAGGCACCGATTACTGCACAATATTTGATATCTCCGTTGCCAATCGGAATTTTCAGCAGACCGGGTATCCAAGTTAACAGAAGACCCACGGCTATTCCAATAATTACCTTTGGAATAATATCCGCCGTTTTTTCGGAAATACAATAGTACAAAATGTACGCTAACTCAGTTATTATCATTGTTAATAATAGTGGATTCGGTATTTTGCGAACAACCATATCAACAACCATTATACTGAGCATAGGAAACAAAAGAACTAAATTCCTTATCATTAACCCCGTTTCATCTACTGTAAGAGAGATAGCAATAGATGATGCCAATGAAATAAGTACAACCACAGCCACCGTTAAAGGCTTTTCAATTACTGCCGCTACCGACGGATCATCCGTTCGTGACAACGTCAGCTTCTTTGAAAGAGGAATTGTTAACAATCCTGCTGCAATGCCATATAAAATTGAAATAACAAGTTTAATAATCAAAATCTTTTCCATTTGTAATCCTAACAAGTGTAAACAATGAATTAACTTTTTGTTTACAAATAAACTTTATCATTTTTGCACAAAAAAATCAAGAGTTTTAGCTATTTTTGTGAAATATGCAACAATTTTAATGTAATAATTTGTTAATAAAGCAATAAAAAAACGTCTGTTTATAAACTGAATATAAACAGACGAGGCACATTTTTGACGATTTTATAACGAATAGTCTTTTATGTGGTAAGTATTTTTGTCAAACATAGACAGCTTTTTGTCAAAATCTTTACGTATTGACTGCTCTTTTTTCTCATTATAATATTTGAGCTTTTTACTGTCAGCACCGGCGTCATAATACATACGCTTTCCGCTTTTTGATGTGGCAAAGGCAAATTGATGAATAATCCTGTCCTTCTTATAAACATCGGTAAATTCAATTTCTCCATCGGCATCATAATAAAGAGCAAATTCTGCCATACCGCCGGCAAGTCCGGCACCGGATTTAAAATCCTTTGAAAGCACGGAGTTGAACACATCAAGAGCGCTGACTTGTGCCTTTTCTTTTTTGGCATAGGTAACGGAATATTCCTTAACGGAGGAAATATCCTGTGCCTTCATAAGCTCGCATCCATCAGATGCGTAAATGCCCTTTTCCTCCAATGCCGAAAGCCAACCCAGCCAGCCGTAATCGGCGGTATATCGCTCAACGCTAATCAGATTTCCACCGTCCTTAAGATTATCGGCAATAACGCCGGCATAATCACTAAACGCCTCCTTGTAATTATTCTCTCTTTCGCTTCTCAGACCGATAAACGGCAGATAATGGGCCTTATCATAAGCCACGTCAAGAAGGCAGCGAAAGGATGTAACAAGGTCAAAGGGTGATTCACCGTGGAAATCATACACATCACAGCACACAAATTCTGAATTATTCACCCCTAATTTTTCCGCAAGCCTTTTGGCATTTTCAATTGCGTCGGGATTTTTGTCAACACCTGTAAATTGAACATCCGGATAACACAGCGCCATAAAGCAGGTTACTATTCCGCAGTCGCAGCCCAAATCAAGAGCCTTGCCGAAAAACATTTCGGAGCAGTCCATAATCATATTTCCAATATGGCGAAACACTCCGCCGTCAAATGCCGCTGAAATATACACGGAGGCATCAAGGGAATAATTTTTCAGCTTATAAAACTCATCGTTATCAATAAGCCTGCCCTCTGCCCTTGAATTAAGGTGCTTAACCACATCATTTGTATATTGCTTGTCCTTTGTTCTGTATGCCAAACCGGATACAAAGTCTTGAGTGTTTTTTATGTACTTTAATCCGACCTTATTCATATATTCTTCAACTTGCTCGTAAACCTTCATTTTTATACTCCTATTATAATGTTATATATAGCATTTCACTTAATGTGCTTCATTGCCAAATTCAAAACATTCTCCGCAGTTCGCTGAAGCTCGCCTAATGTAATACCCTCAGGAAGCTGATAGGAGTCAAGCAGTGTTCTGCCAACCTTTGCAGATGCACGGTAGCCGTCGCCTCCGGGCATAAGCACATCAACCTGAGCACGAACTCTGTATCCGTCGTTATTAATTTCTGGAAATTCGGGAGATACTCCCTTAGACATCCACCAGTCGGTAATAATCAGTCCCCTGTACCCCCATTCTCCTCTGAGTACTGATGTAACAAGCTCGTAATTATAATGGCTGTGAACGCCGTTAATCTTATTGTAGCTCGTCATAATAACATCGGGGTTGCTTTTTTCTATCATACGCTGAAAGCCTCTTAGATAAATCTCTCTCAAAGCTCTTTCGCTTACACGTGAATCATTGAAGTTTCTGTTTTTCTCCTGATTATTGCAGGCAAAATGCTTTGGACAGGCAGAAGCTCCCCTGCTCTGTATTCCTTTTACAACTGCGGCGGCAATTTCGCCGGTAAGCAACGGGTCCTCGCTGAAATATTCAAAATTTCTTCCGCACAGGGGGTCTCTGTGGATATTCATACCCGGTGCAAGCAGAACATTTACCCCGTGGTGTACCATTTCGTCACCGATTAATTCGTAAAGCCTTTCTACCAAGTCCGTATTAAAGGTCGAAGCCAAAGCTGTACCGCATGGAAGCAGTGAGGCGGTATTTTTCATACGAATACCGGAAGGACCGTCACAGGTGATAACAGGAGGAATACCCTTGTCACGCAGTGATTTTGTTACGCCTGCCAAGCATCCGGCATTGCCCTTTACGCCCTGCGGTGAGTCCATCTCGCCCTCACCGTGAGAAATATCATCAAGCTCCTTTGGTGTAAGCTGAGCAATATACTCCTTCATGGTGCGCTTACCGCTTTTAACATCGGCAAGCTTTATACCCTCATTAAAGGTATAAGGTGTTTCCTCGGGAAGATTTGAAAGTATTTCCGATTTTAAGTCCGTAGTTGAACAAGGTACATCTTCGTAACCGATTTTACCGTTGTTATTTGAGATACGCTTAAATACATTTTCCTTTTTCACCGCCAAATGCTGTGAGAGCTGTGACACAACAATCCTCTCGTCACGGTCAAATTGGATAATTTTTTCACAGCTTCGCACGTCTGTGCCTGCCCAGATAGTGTATAATCCCCTCTCCAACACAAAGGCGGACTTTGTTCCGCTTTTTCCGCTGTCGTCATAGGGCGCAAGATCACGTAAATCAAAGGATAGGGTGATGTCTTCCGCTTCGCCGGGCGAAAGCTCCTTTGTTTTTGCAAAGGCGGCAAGAATTTTTGCAGGATTGCCCAATGTACCCTGTGGCAGAGAAAGATAAACCTGAACAACCTCCTTGCCTGCGTAAGCACCTGTGTTTTTAACCTGTGCATTAACGGTAACTTTTGTATCATTCACATCACAGGAGGCGGTAATATCAAAGGTTGTATAGCTTAATCCGTAGCCAAAGGGATACAAAACATCATACTGGGCAAAGGTTTCAAAATATCTATAACCAACATATATATCCTCGGCATAATTATTAAATTTAGCATTGCCGAAATTTTCACAGGTGGGATACTTATTGTATGTAACAGCAATAGTGTCGGTAAGCTTACCGCAGGGGTTAACATTTCCCGTAAGCACGTCCGCAAGGGCACTGCCGCTTTCCATACCGCCCTGCCAAGCATATAAAATGGCACCGATTTTGTTTCCGTACTCCTTTGACCACGCCATATCAACAATATTTCCGCAGTCCATTATAACAACTGTACGGCTGAAATATTTTGTAATAAGCTTTAGCATTTTATGCTCGGCAGATGTAAGGTAATAGCTTCCCTTTGTAAGAGTATTTTCCCTGTCCTCACCGGCAGCTCTGCCTATTACAACAACGGCCACGTTGCTTTTTTCTGACGCATCACGGACAACATCGTCAGTAAGAGGCATTTCGGGATAATTCATAGGCCAATGGCCCCAAAAGCCTTCAAATATTTCGTTATCCGGGTTATCAATCCATTTTTGATAAATATTTTTAAGCTCGCCGTTAACCTTTACTCCTGCCGCCTCAAGAGAGTCGGTTAAGTTTTTAAGGTAAGGCTTTACAATATCTCCGCCGCTGCCGTAGCCAACGCCGAAATAATTTACGGCGCATCTGCCGAAAACGGAAACCGTATCCTCCGGTTTAAGAGGCAGAGTATTAGAACTGTTTTTGAGCATAACAATACCCTCTGCCGCCGCCTGACGGGCAAGGGGGATTATATCCTTTACTGCAAGCTCTCCTCCGCCTACACCGCCGGAAAGCTCCTGCTCCAAGCCGCTGCCTGTAAATTTTTGCACAATTTTGTTTGTTATACTGTTAATTTTTCCTTTAATTTTCATACCATTACCTCATTATTATTAACAATTCTATTATACACAGAGATATTTAAACCGTCAACACATAATAAATTCGGGATTTTTGAGCTTGACATTGCAGCTTGGCAGATATTAAATAAAAAACACCCCGGTACTGAAAACGCTCAGTACCGGGGACTTATATTACTGCATCATTAATTTTTCAAATTCGTTTAAGCCGCTTGCCACGGCGATATGACAGTATTTCAATTTATTATTTACTATCTCCTTTGCACCTGCGATATGACGAGACACCGTAGGCTGTGACAGATGGAGCATTTGCGCAATCTCCGCCTGACTTTTTTTATTTATGTATCTGTATCTTAAGCAGATACTCTGCTTTTGTGTAAGCTCGTTGTTAATAATCAACGGCAGTACCGAGGAAAAGGCCTTTTGTGTGGCCGCTTCAATCTCGTAATTTTCATTGTCTCCCCTGCCGTTATAAAAGCATTCAACATAATCAATCATTTTCTTCCTCCTCATAATAGCCGCTGAGCAGTGACGCTGTTCTTTTGCATTCACAAGCCATACTGTAATAAATCTTAATTCGCTTTCTAAGCAGATAAAGGTCTTCGCCGGTATATACGCAAAGCAAAGGCCTGAGCGCATCAAGCTTTGCACTTAATACGCTATACTGCCGCTCATATTCCAGAGCCAATTCATCTATTGTCATTTCTGCCCTTCCTTTCAAAAAATTCAGACCCGGCACGGTTTAATAAATTTCGGTGCCCAACCTTGCCGAAAAATTCCGTGAGTGGATCGCCGGTCTCGTTTTTTATATTAATAGAACATTTGTTCTATGTCAACGTTTTTTTGAAATTTAATGAATTAATTTACAATTTGTCCAAAAAAACGGATAACATACAATAGCAAAAAGGATAAATATGTAAAATATGGATAAATTTATGCATTTTGTACATTGTAACAAATATTTTTCAACAATGCCTTGACAAATTAGTTAATATTTACTATAATAAGTTAAGACTTAAGACGGAGCCGCAACCGGCTTAAGTAACCTGTCCTCCTATAGTTTGTTATAGACAGAGAGGGGAAAGACCGAGCGTTATGCCCGGTCTTTCTTCTATTTATATTGGGCTCTATGTCAAATGTTGGGGCAAAGCCAAAAAATATTGCTGAAAAAAGCAGACTGTGATAAACGGAACTAACCGTTTTGTCACAGTCTGCTAAATTTTAATTATTACCCCAGCTTGCAATAACCTCTTTAAGCTCATTACAGTTGTGGGTGGTTATATTGTCCGGCTTGTTAACAAGAGCTCGCTTCATCTCTCTGCGTTTGTCAACCGTCCACACAGACAGCTTATAGCCATTGTCGTGTAGCACGTTTGACAGTGTGAGCGAGGCGTATCTGTGATTGCAATTAATGCCGACCGCGCCCTTTTCGTCAAGCATTTTAATAAGTTTATTCTGATAATCCTCGCTGAAAATCTTAATACGGCTGGGGGTATAATTGATATAAAAATCCACATCGGGACAATTTTCAATTACGTCGTCTGCTTGAAAGGACTCAATGCCTGTCAAAAACACTCTATCCAACATTCCGTAATCCACCAACAAATCGTGGAGGAGCTTAAGACATTTCGTTTCCTTAATATCAAGATTAAGCAGTATATCCGTGTTCTTTATCATATCAAAGGCTTCCGAAACCTCTACTCCGTCGGTATTTGTAACAACTATGTCATGGCTCATAACTATGGTAGAGTCGGGACGCTGACGCACATCAATTTCAAACACGTCAACATTGTTGTCAATAGCCGCCTGAACAGACTCAAGAGTATTGTCGGGAGTATCAAAGGCGCCGGTGTGCGCCGTTATTGTAAAGCCGTCCACAAATGTCAATTTCCTTTCATCGTAGGATTTTTCAAAGGCATAGCTTGCAACCCCTACAATCATAGCAACGGATACAAGAAACGAGAAAACCTGATAGGAAAAATGCTTTGCCCAGGTGGGAGTCATATTCCGTTTTAAAAACTTCTTGAATTTCTCACGCTTTGAAATTTTCTGAGGCATATTGTCACCCTTAAATCATCCGAAAAGAAAATTCGGTGAATTATTTGTTGCCGGAATAGTTTGGCGCTTCCTTAGTAATATATACGTCATGAGGATGGCTTTCAATCAAGCCTGCGCCTGTAATTTTAATAAATTTAGCCTTTGTGCGAAGCTCCTCAATAGTATGACAGCCTACATAGCCCATACCGGAACGAAGACCGCCCATCATTTGATATACTGTATCGGAAAGTGCTCCCTTATAAGGCACACGTCCCTCTACTCCTTCGGGTACAAATTTCTTTGAGCCCTTCTGGAAATATCTGTCTGCGGAGCCGTGGTTCATTGCACCGAGTGAGCCCATACCACGGTAAACCTTAAACTGACGTCCCTGCCAGATTTCCATTTCACCGGGGGATTCCTCACAGCCGGCTACAAGGGAGCCAACCATAACAACACTGCCGCCTGCGGCAATGGCCTTTACAATTTCGCCGGAATACTTGATACCGCCGTCGGCAATTACGGGAATACCGTATTTATCTGCTCTTTCGGCAGAATCGTAAATAGCAGTAATCTGAGGAACGCCGATACCTGCTACAACTCGTGTTGTACAGATTGAGCCGGGGCCGATACCGATTTTAACTGCGTCTGCACCTGCTTTAATAAGTGCCTCTGTAGCATCGGCAGTAGCCACGTTACCTGCGATAAGTGAAATTTCGGGGAATGCGTTTTTAACCCTTGTTACGTTTTGAATAATATTTTTTGAATGACCATGAGCGGAGTCAAGCACAAATGCGTCAACGCCTGCGTCGGCAAGTGCTTTTGCACGGTCAAGCACATCGTTTGTTACACCGAGAGCAGCTGCACAAAGCAGTCTGTCATTTTTATCTCTGGCGGTGTTGGGGTATTTAACGGCCTTTTCAATATCCTTTATGGTAACAAGACCTGTAAGCTTGCCGTTATTGTCAACAAGAGGAAGCTTTTCAACCTTGTACTTCATAAGGATTTTCTTTGCATCTTCAAGGGTGGTTCCTGACATAGCGGTTACAAGCTCCTCTTTAGGAGTCATAACATCGGCGATTTTAACGCTAAAATCTGTCATAAAGCGCAGGTCACGGTTTGTAAGAATACCCACAAGGGTACCGTCCTCCTCGCAGATAGGCACGCCGCTTATTCTGTACTTAGCCATAAGGGCGTCAGCATCCTTAACAGTATGTTGCGGTGAAAGATAAAACGGGTTTGCAATTACGCCGTTTTCAGACCTTTTAACCTTATCAACCTCGGTAGCCTGCTCCTCAATGGTCATATTCTTATGAATAACACCGATTCCGCCTTCACGGGCAATGGCTATTGCCATACGTGATTCCGTAACAGTATCCATTGCGGCGGTCATAAGAGGAATGTTAAGGGTGATGTCCTTTGTAAGTCTTGTTTGAAGATTTACGCCGTCGGGTGTAACATCAGATTCTGCAGGAATCAAAAGCACATCGTCAAAGGTAAGACCTTCCTTTACAAATTTTTCTCCGTATCCGTTCATACACTATCCTCCGCTAAATTAAAATATTTTTACTAAAATATCACTTTTAAACGCATCTGTCAAGACTGTTTATTTTACTGTGATAGATTTTTTACTGCTCCAATTAGTGTAATAATTATATGATTTACTGCCTAATGTTCTCTTCTTAACGGCTCTTATTCTAAAATAATACTTTTTGCCTTTTTTAAGCTTGCTGATTTTTTTGCTTGTAGAAGATGGGGATACGCTTAATGTTTTTGCCCCATTCATAGAGCTTGAGGTGGAATACTGTATCTGATAAGAGGAGCATTTTACCTTTTTCCACTTTACCGTAACAGCCTTTGCTTTTGTGCTAAGGGATGACACTGAAACTGCTTTAGGCTTTGTACAGGTAGTATAGGTGTTGCCGAAGGATCCGTACAGGGTACGCTTTGAAACGTTTTTATATGCTCTTATTCTGAATTTGTAGGTACACGCCGGCGACAAACCCGTAATTTTGTATTTAAGAGTTGTAGCACTTGTGATGGTCTTTACAGTAATCCATTGTCCGTTTGTATAACGCTGAAGCTGATAACCTGTTACAGAGCCTGACGGTTTTTTCCATTCAAGCACAAGGGACGTGCTTGTTCTGTTAGCACCGTCAACTGTGATTGCCGACATTTTTGGCGGATTTATTATATATCCCCTCTTTGATGTGCCGGAATATTCGCCAATGCCGGAAATGCTGACGTAAGCCTTGCCTGTATCTGTATTATTTAAATAAGAAACAGTATAGTCCGTGTTCTTTACAAGATTTGCTCCATCGGAATTTGTAAGAGTAACCGTGGGGCATATTGCTTTTGCATTATATGTGTAGCTTGTGTTTGAAAGCGACACCGTATAATTTGAAATTAGGCTCGTATCATTCGGGTCGTAGGTTTCATCGGAAAGATAATTTTTATAATTCTTGTTAAAATATGCGTCGTCGTAATAATAGTCATAAAGGGTGTGCTCATTTAATGACGAGTCCAGCGAACGCAATTCGTCATAATCCACAAGTAAATATTTGTAATCGGGAGCATAGTTATTCTCTTTTTTGTCGGTATCATCCCAGGTGCAGTCAACAAAATAATATTTGCCGTTTAGCTGAACAATATTCCATGCGTGACAGCCCTCATTTGGGTCTGACGAAACAAAACGTACCTTGTAGCCAAGCTCCTTGCAAATTCTGTAAAATGCCAGTGCATAGCCCTGACACACACATCTGCCTAAAACCAGCGCACCGTAGGCGGAGAAATTATAATCGTCATAATATCTCTGGTCATAATAGAGGTCGTAGGTTGTTTTGTTGCAAATAAAATCGTGAATTTCCTTCATCATTTCGTAATCGGAAAGCTTTTTCTTTTCAAGCGAGGCAACAAAATTATTTACCACGGCATTAACCTCTTTTTCCTCCTCTGCGGTAGTATAATACAAAGAAATCATACTAAAGGTGTAATAGTAGTAACCGTTTTTTGAATAATCAAGATTTCCAATAAGTATTCCCATACCGCCAACCTGCCAGCGCAGATAGTCGCCGTCCGTACAGGAGTCGGAAACAGAATCATCGGTAGCGTTCATAAAAAAATCATCAACCAAATTACGCAAAGCGTTTTCGGTTGTGTATTTTCCTGTTGAAAGAAAATGCACATCAAAGGTCTTTGAGCGGTTTTCCAATTTATTTCTTATATCCTTATAAAGCTCCTTGCCCCTACCGTAATATTTGACATTATTATATGTTGATACTGCGGATGATGAGGTAACGGCATCAGTACCGCCCGATGCAATTTCGCGGCCCTCATAATACGGATTATTTACAAATGCTATGGCGTCGTCCGGACCTTTTTCCTGCGCCTGAGTATAAAATGCAGGCATGGCAAAGGAGGTAACGCATATTATAACCGATAATAAAAAAGATAAAGCTTTTTTCATGTTTTTTCTCCAATAATTATTCCACTGCTTTTACAATTTGCTCCACCGTCTGCTCCACGGTGTTTTCGCTGCACATAATTGTATAATCTGCATACTTCCTGTAAAGAGGCAGTCTTTCGTTATACATATCCTCAAGGCTTGAGCCTGTTTTAAGCACAACGCCTCTGGTGGTTATATTTTTTATTCTGCCGCACATCGTATCGTAATCAAGGTGAAGATAGATTACTGTGCCAAGACTTTTCAGGTGCTCCATAGCTCTTTCGCTATAAACCACCGAGCCTCCTGTGGCAATAACGGTGCCTTCTATATTAAGGGACGTGACCGCCTTTTCCTCTGCGTCAAGGAAATAATCTATACCCTTTGTGTCAATAATGCTTTGCAGCTTGCTGTTTTCCAAATTCTGCAAAAGCAAATCGGTATCAAAAAAATTTTTCAGCAGTGCCTTTGCCGCAAGAACACCGCAGGTGGATTTGCCGGAGCCCGGCATACCTATCAGAACTATGTTTGTTTTTGACATAAAATTATTTTACTCCTGTTTTTTTACAGTTAAATTCCATAGGACAAATATCACATTTAGGCTTTCTGGCAGAGCATATATCCCTGCCGAACATTACTATTCTGTGGCAAAAGTCCGAGCCCTCCTCGGCAGGAACAACCTTTTTCAGCGCCATTTCAATTTTAACAGGGTCCTTAACGGACACAAGGCCTATTCTGTTTGATATTCTTATCATATGGGTATCAACCACAATTGACTCTTTATGGTAAACGTCGCCTACAATAAGGTTAGCCGTTTTTCTGCCTACTCCGGGGAGCTTTACCAAATCATCAATATTATCCGGCACTATTCCGCCGAAATCATCCCTAACCATCTGCGCCATACCGATGATTGACTTTGCCTTATCCCTGTAAAAGCCGCAGGATTTAATTATATTTTCTACATCCTTTAAATCGGCGTTTGCATAATCGTCAAGGGTTTTGTATTTTTCAAACAACGCCGGTGTTACCAGATTAACTCTTGCGTCGGTACACTGTGCCGACAGGCGTACTGCCACAAGCAACTCAAAGGGATTTGACGCAGTAAGCGAGCATGCAGAGTCGGGATACTGCTTTTTAAGCACCTCTATGGCATTTAATGTTCTCTCTTTTCTTGTCACGGAACTAAATTCCCCATTTCTTTATAAAGCTTATACCAATCCGGTTTTTCAATTTTCGTATCACGGCAGGCAAGCAAATCTCTTATTCTTTCGGGATTTGTGGTGCCGATAATCGGCTGAACCACGGGCAACTCATTGATAAACGCTATTGCAGCCGACTCCTTTGACAGAGAATATTTTTCGCCGAATTCCTCAAGGGCGGGCATTTTATCTGCAACGGCTTTATCATCGGGGAAAAAGCCGTTTTTACTTCTCATAGGTCCCCATGCCTGGATTTTCATATCACTTAGCATTGAATACGCCAGCACCGAACCGTCCTTATCAACTGCAAAGGAATTATCCATATTGGCACACATCCAGGAATCAATCATTCCCGTGTGGAAAATACCAAGCTGAAGCTGATTGACAACAAGTGGATAATCTATGTATTTTTTTAACAATTCAACCTGCATAGGCGTGAAATTAGACACGCCGAAATTCTTTACAAGACCACGTGAATATAGATTTTCAAAGGCTTCGGCTACCTCCTCGCCCTGCATAAGCACATCGGGACGGTGCAAACACAGCACATCCAGATACTCTGTACCTATTCTTTTAATTGAATTTTCGGCAGACTTAATGATATGCTCCCTTGAAAAATCGTAATAGCCCTTTCGTATTGAGCATTTTGACTGAATAACAATACTGTCACGGTCAATGCCCTTTAGGGCTTTGCCGAAATATTCCTCGGAAACGCCGTCACAGTAAATATCCGCATTGTCAAAAAAATTAACTCCGCAGTCAATGGCAGTAAGCACAGCCATTTGTGCCTCTTTTTCTGTTTTTCGTCCTATTCGCATACAGCCGTATGCAATTTTTGATGCGGTAATATTTTTACCTATTGTTATTTTTTTCATTATTCTTTATTCTCTCCCAATAGGCTTTAAATGCCTGCTCGTTTTTGTTACTGCCATAATTATAATACTTTGCATTTTTGATTTTATCCGGCAGATACTGCTGATATGTCCAGTTGTTTGGATAATCGTGGGGATAAATATAATGCTGGCCTTTAACCTCTGCGTCCTCGCCGTCAAAATGCTTATTTTGAAGATTTCTCGGTATAGGTCCTATATTGCCCTTTCTCACATCTGCCAAAGCGGCATCAATAGCCATTTCACCTGAGTTGCTTTTTGGACTTGTTGCAACAAGGATAACTGCGTCGGCAAGAGGTATTCTCGCCTCAGGCAGTCCCACCATCATAGCCGCATCAACTGCTGATTTTACTATGGGAATAATTTGGGGATAAGCGAGTCCCACGTCCTCGCAGGCGCAAACCATAAGGCGACGGCAGGCACCGGGCAAATCCCCTGCCTCAAGAAGTCTTGCAAGATAGTGCAGGGCGGCGTCCGCATCGGAGCCACGCATGCTTTTTTGATACGCCGACAGAATATCGTAATGCTCGTCACCGTCACGGTCATATCGCATTGATGATTTTTGTGTAAGCTCCTGTGCGGTTTCAAGTGTAATTTGCTTAACATTATCTTTAACAACGGCTGCAAAATAGCAGTTTTCCACGCTGTTAAGTGCTTTTCGCACATCTCCGCCACAGCCTACGGCAATTCTTTTTACAACATCGTCGCCGTATTCAATTTTAATATCATTTTCCTTTGAAAGAAAATCAAACCCTCGTCTTACAGCTTCTTCAATATCCCGGGACTCAACGCTCTTAAACTCAAACACGGTGCATCGGCTCAAAATAGCGGAATACACATAAAAATACGGATTTTCCGTAGTTGAAGCAATCAGCGTAATTTTGCCGTTTTCTATGTATTCCAACAGGCTTTGCTGCTGCCTTTTATTAAAATACTGAATTTCGTCAAGATAAAGCAGAATACCGTTTGGCGCAGCAAAGGTATCAAGCTCATCAACAATTTCTCTTATGTCCTTTGTTGACGCATTGGTGCCGTTTAATTTTCTAAGGGTGCGCTTTGTTTTATTGGCAATAATTGACGCCACCGTGGTTTTGCCCACACCTGACGGGCCGTAAAAAATCAAATTAGGCACTTCGCCGTTTTCAATCATATTGTAAAGCGCCTTGCCCGGCTCAAGCAGATGCCGTTGTCCCACAACATCGCTTAATTCGGCAGGGCGTATTCTGTCCGCAAGAGGATTATTCATTTATGTTTTCCTTTTCACTTTCTTTTTTTGAATAGACGCATCCGCAGAAATTCTGACGGTACAGATTGTACTGACGTGACAATTCAATGGAACGCTTGTAGCCCTCACGCTTTTTGAAATCGGACGGTAGCCATTTTACGCCGTACCTTTCCGCCGTAAGAATACCTATTTCGTTGATTTTCTGTGAATTTTTAAGGGGACTTATTGAAAGAGTGGTACAAAAATAATCAAAGCCCTTTTCTTTTGCGAGAGCTGCGGTTTTTTCAAGACGCATACGATAACAGCGAAAGCACCTTTCGCCGCCCTCGGGAGCATCCTCATATCCCTTTGCAACGGTTAAAAACTCGTTGTAATCATAATTCCCCGCAACAAGCTTTATACTGTTTTTTGAGGGCAGCTGCTCAATAAGTCTTTTCTGCTCCGCAAGGCGTTTGTCAAATTCCGACTTCGGTGAAATATTGGGGTTGAAATAGAACACCGTTATGTCAAAATACTGCGACAGGTATTCAAGCGTGTAGCTTGAACAGGGTGCACAGCAGCTATGAAGCAAAAGCTTTGGTGCTTCGCCTGATTTGACTATGCCGTCAATAATTGTATCCGTTTGCTTTTGATAATTAATCTTGTTCATTTTATTTACTTAAATAATTCTTCGGATTTACCTTTGTGCCGTCAAGGATAACCTCAAAATGACAATGAGGTCCCGTTGAGTTTCCGGTAGAACCTCCCTTGGCAATCTGCTGACCTTTTTTTACGGTTTGACCGGTGCTGACAAGTATTGATGAATTATGGGCGTAAAGCGTAACCACCGACCTGCCCTTTGCATCGGTGCCGTGATAAATCATAACATAATATCCGTAGGAGTAGTTAAGGCGTTTAACCTTGATAACAATACCCTTTTGTGCCGCTACAACCTTTGAACCTGTGGGGTATGGAAAATCCATTCCCGTATGGGGCTTGCCGTTGCTGTAATGCCCAAACGGTGCAGACACCGCATAATGCCCCGGTGCAGGATATGTCATATTAAGCACTGCGTTGGATTTACTGTAAAGGGGATTATCCTCCGATGGAGCCGTGCTTGAACCGGTGTCCTTATGCTCCGACTCCTTAGCGGTAGTAACCTCATCGGGAGATTTCAAACCGCTGATTAAGGCGTCAATCTCATCATTTACACTTTGAACAAGCGCCTCGTCCTCGTTTCTGTACTCGGTGTACATCTGTGTTTTTTGAGTGTATTCGGCAAGCAGTGCGTCACTCTCGGCTCTGTCCTGAGCAAGAATAACCTTTTTCTGCGCCATTTCCTCCTGCTTTGCCTCAATAGTCGCTTTCTGCGCTTCACATTCCTTCTGCTTTGTGTCAAGTGCGTTTTTCTTTGTAGCAAGCCTCTGCTTTCTCTCGTTAAGACCGTCCTGCTGAGTTATAATCCTCTCCATTTTGGTGTTAACCTCTTTAAGAAGTTGTGTATCGCTTTTTGAAATTGCCTTTATCATTTCGTATCTGTTCAAAAACTGCGATATATCCTTGCTGGAAAGCAGAGCGGCAATAATACTGTCCGTACCGCAGATATACATTGCTCTCAAGCGCAGGCAGTAGGCATTATATGTATCCGTAAAATCGTCATTAAGCTCGTCAAATTCCTTCTTTGCTTCATCATATTCCTTTTGAAGAGCGTTAAGCTGCTTCTTTAACGGCTTTATCTCCTTTTCAAGCTTATCAACCTTTTCCTGTGCGCTGACTACTTCGTTGTCAAGTAGAGTAAGCTCCTCATTGAGATAGCCGATTTTTTCATCAAGGGCATTGATGTATTTTTCAGTGCCCTTGGCTGATTCCTCAAATTCGGCAAGCTTCCGCTCGCTCTCCTTAAGCTTTTCCTCAAGCTCCTTGCGCTGATCCTCAAGGGTTTTCTGCGCTTCCTCTTTGGTTGTTACTGAGGTCACCGGCTCGGTAACCTCTGTGGTGGTGTCCTCGCCAAAGGCATTAAAGGACACCGCTGATAAAACAAATGAAACAGACAAAACCGCCGAAAGTACCCTGATTAATGCTTTCTGTTTCAATATATCACTCCCTGTTGTTGCTTGTATAGACATTGATTTTACGGTAGATAGTAAACCGGATTTACTGCGTAGGACTGGCTTGAACCGCCTACACGTACCTCAAAATGACAATGCGGTCCGGTTGAGTTTCCTGTTGAACCGCTGTACGCAATCTGCTTGCCCTTGCTTACATGCTGTCCCTCGGACACAATAATTTTATTATTATGAGCATACAGTGTATATACCGTTTTGCCCGACGAGGTTGTTTTATCATGCCTGATTACTATATAGTGACCGTAGCTGTAATTGAGATTTTTTACAAGAATAACCGTACCCGCCTCGGAGGCAACAATTTTTTGATTTTCGTGCTTTTGGGTGGAGAAATCACAGCCTGTATGACCGGCATAAGCACCGAATCCGCAGGTAATCTTTGTGTATGCCGGGCAGGGATAGGTTAGCTTGATATACTTTGACTCTGTTGTGGTTTTCTTAGTGGTTGTGGTTGTCTTTTTTGTAGTGGTTGTTGATTTATTAGTGGTGGAATTATTATTTTTGGTGGTGGTTTTTGCAGTAGTTTTCTTAGTTGTGGTAGTTGTTTTCTTAGCAGTAGTTTTTTTAGTAGTTGTGGTGGTTGTTGTTGTAACAGGATATTTTTTATCCGCCTCTTCAATTGCAGCGTCTATTTCCTCAAGCTCCTCTTTTGTAATATCCCTGTATTCGCCGTAATGCTGAGTTTTATCGTTAAGCTCCTTAAGCAGCTGATTCGCCTCAAGCTGTTGCTCCTCAATAACCTCTCTTTGCTTATCCATATCCTCCTGCTTTTTCAACAGGTTGGCTTTTTCGCTTTCAAGAGAGGCTTTGTCGTCCTTAAGTTGAGCCCGGGCGGAGGTTAAGCTGCTCTTTTTTTCGTCAAGCTTATTTTTAACGCTTACGATTTTTTGTGTTTGCTCCTTTACGCTTTCCAAAAGCTCTCCGTCCTGCTTTGACACAGCGCAAATCATTTCGTACCTTGTTAGCAGATTTTGAAGCCCATCGCTTTCAAGCAAAAATCCCAATGAGGAGGTTTTGTTTCCGCTGATGTAAAGGGCTCTGATGCGCTTACAGTACATTTCGTATGTGGTGGCAAATTCGTCATTAAGCCTTGCAACATCATTCTCCAAAGCAGAAATCTCCGCTTTTATTTCTACAATTTCATTACTGTTTTTGGAAATTCTGTCCTCAAGAGAGTTAACCTTCTTTTCAACACCCTCCGCCTCGGATTTTGCCAAATCAAACTGCTCCTTAAGGTATTGCAGCTTTTCGTCAAGAACCTTGATATACTCCTCTGTTTCCTTGCTTTCCTCCCCTAACTGCTTTAATTTTTTGTCGGTTTCGGCAAGCTTTTTTTCAATATTCGCACGCTTATCCTCCAAGGACTGAGTCTTTGTGGTAGCAGGTGCGGCAAGGGCGGAGGACATAGCACCTGTACCGATAAACAAAAGACACACCGCCATAATAACCGAAAATGCACTTATTAAGCATTTTTTCTTCATTTCAGCACTTCCTAAATACAACTAAATAAAATAGGTCTATTTTAACATTTATTATTGTACCACAATTAAGTAAATATGTGAATTATATTTTTAAATATTTAAAATAATTTTAATAA
>CAMFRO010000008.1 GCA_945982035.1 uncultured Clostridia bacterium
TTTGAGCAAAAAACTCTCTGTCCGCCATAAAGCGAGTATCATCACACACGGCAACATGAAGGGACACAAAATCCGACTGCTCTAAAAGCTGACGACGGCTTACATATTCCACGCCGTACTCCTGCTCGATTTCAGGATAACGGGTACGGTTTGAATACAAAATCCTCGGAGAAAACGCACTTAAAAGCCTTGCGGTTGCTTTTGCAATATCACCGAAGCCGATTAATCCCACAGTACACTGTGAAAGCTCTTTTACAACGCCGAATGAGGCTTTCTTTGCTTCAATCTGCCGTCCCTCATAAACTGCTTTTGAACCGGCGGTGGAATTTTTGAGGCAGGATAAAATCAGCATCACTGCCGTTTCCGCCACTGCGGTATCATTAATTCCCTTGTTGTTGCAGACGGTAACACCGTACCTTTTGGCGGCCTTAACATCAACGCCCTGATAGCCAACGCCCTCGGATTGAATAAGCTTAAGGTTAGGCATGGATTTTATCAGAGCTTCACTTATTTTTCCCATAGCGTCCGCCATAATAAAATCCGTATCCCCCGCCTCTTTTATAATTTTTTTCTCACTGTCGGCAAGAGTAAAAAAACGGACATTGAAATTTTTAAGCTCCGGCACGCTTTCAAACGCCCTTTCGGGAGTCGTAACCGCTGAAATGAAGGTAAGATTGTACATTATTCATTATCTCTTTTCTTTTTTGTTCCCTTTGACTTTCCACCTAATTTTGAATAAAAAGCAAACACTGCGCCTGCCGCCGCAACAGCCGCCGCACAGGCTGATATTGAAACAGCCTTCACAACCGTAGGAGTGTAACCCTTAGTTTTGTAATCAATACTGTCGGGCAGCTGATAAAGGGAGGCACCTTTGTTACTGCCGTAGGCAATTCTAATAACATTTACACTATATTTATCAAGATTTACCTTTATACTTGAGCCGTTTAATTCAAGCTCATCATCGCTTGGTGCGATACGCTGCTTGCCAGGCTCGTTTGAGGCGGATTTATACTTATTTGAGAAATTCTGATTTGAAGCATAGTTAATATCGTCAAATCCGCTGACATTGATGTTTACGCTTTGCTTTGAGCCGGAATTTACAAGCTTTACATAAATCACCTGCTTGTCGCTGTCCACCGTTACCGACTGATACAAGCCGGAGGTTTCGTCAATGCCCGAAAGCTCTGCATCAATATACTGAGAGCCGAGATTATTGGAATAAAGCATTTGGGTGTAATAATTAGGAGTCAGCACTAAATCTCTTGAGTCAAACCAAATCAAACTAACATCACGGGAATTTGCGTTAATTTTAGCAAGGGTAGGAGCATAAGAAGCCATTTTGACAATATCACTATTGCGCTCAAAGCCTGTCATATAGCCTGCCTCCTCCACCGCAGACCATATATTATTCTTCGTAATCTGTGTGCCTATGCCTGCGCCATTTGAGGCATATTCACCTACAAAAACACCGGCGCCGTCACGATCATAGCTATCATATCTGTCGTTATGTGAAAACAGATAATCATCGTCTGTAAAGTAATGCTCGTCAACTATTGTATCGCCGTATTTACTGTTAACGGTATCCCATGCGGCTTCAAATGCATCGCCGTCAGGCAATGCGCCGGCGGAAGAAATAATTTTAATATGTGGATATTTTTCCTTAACCGCCTTATACAAGGCATCAAAATTTCTAAAATAAACGTCGCCCCAATTTTCATTTCCGATTGCTATATACTCAAGATTAAAGGGCTGATTATGGCCGTTTGCACTTCTTAATGCACCCCAATATGTTGTCTGTGCGTCACCGTTGGCGTATTCAATTAAATCAAGAATATCCTGTACATAGTTATTAAATTCAGCTGTGTCGGGAGTGTAAGCAACGGTTTTAAGCCATGCGTCAAAATCCTGCTGAGAATTTATATTTAGCGACTCAATATACTGCGTATATTCATTAATTCCGTTATCGTCCTTTTCGTCAAAGCCTTTTTCGTTAACAAGATATGCTTTCCATTGAGAGTCACTCATATTTACTTTATTAAGGGCGGCAATATGGTCCTCATATCCATTTCTGTCCTGGCAGGTAATTCCTGCATTTACAACAGGTATTGCCTTGGCCTGCAAATCCTCGCAAAGCTGAAAATACTCGTGATAGCCCATTGAATTTGTGTTGTTATAATGGTTGCCGTTGTCATCATTCGCCCAAACATTATACGTTTGGGAGCGTTCCTCAAGAGCGCCGATTGTGTCCTTCCAGCAATAAAGCTTTTCAAGGCTGTCTCCCTCGCACAGACAACCGCCGGGAAAACGGATAAAGGACGGTGAAAGATTTTTAAGTGCCTGAAAAAGGTCAGGGCGCAAAGTCGTATATTTCCACTCGTCAGTGCCGTATCCGTAGCTGTCCTGAGGGACAAGCGATACAAAATCAAGCTGAAGGGAGCCTTCGCCATCAAATACAATGGCAAGTCCGCCGTCCTCGCTTGCAACAGATTTAAGTGTAGTCGTAAGCTTTGTCCATTGATTAGAAGACAGGGCTATGGTATTAAGCTTAACTGATTTGTAGCTATTGCTTTTTGAGTCAAGATAAACGCTTATGCTCCCCTCAAAATCTATGTTTTTAACATAGCATGAAAAGTCGTATCCAACGCCCTCCTTAAAGCCCATATCAGCAGTTGATGCACTCTCATCGTTGTAATCATATGTTTTGTAATCATAAAGCTCAGTAAAGCCAAGATTCTTAACAATACCTTTGCCGCTTATTGTAAGGGTTTCATAGGACGGATTGTTTTTATTCATAGCGTCGGAGGTTGAAAGAACAGTCTGCACATTTTCAAACTGCCATGCCGTCTCCGGCTTTTTTTCATATTCAAAGGAGCCGTTATTTACAAGATTGGACACAAGTCCGCCGTCGCAGGCGTAGGATATATCCTCAATAGAGGAGCCGTACAATACAGGTGAAACGTCGTGGGTAATATCTTTTTCGTCGATATTAAGAGTAACATCCTGTGCGGCATACACTGGCATTGAAAACACCGAAAGTAAAACAGTAACAGCAGTAACAAAGCAAAGCAATTTTTTCATAAAAAGACCTCTGTGTTTATTAATAAACTCATTATACCATAATAATATTTAAAAATATACACCTAATGTTGTAAATGTAATAATTTGGAATAATTGTAAATTTTCCGATACAAAATACAAAAACTGTGGAAAAAGATACGAAGATATGATAATATATACACGATAGCGAGGAAAGAATATGGCCCAAAACAAAACAAGACAAAAAACTGCGCCGAAAAGAAAGCCAACGGCGAAAAGCGGTAAAAAAAGGACTGCATCAAAATCAAGGACAGGCAGCTTTAAATATAATAAGGTTACCGCTTTTGTGGCGATTATTGCAGTTATATCAATAATTTCGGGAATAATCGTTTACCACAATGAGGACAGAGTTGCAGCACCTACGTTCTTTTCAACCGACGCCACCCAGCTTGCAGGTATTGACGTATCTCAGCACAACGGAAAAATTGATTGGAATAAGGTTAAGGACGAGGCTGACTTTGCTTTTATAAGAGTAGGATACAGAGGCTACGGCGACGGTAAAATCTACAAGGATAAAAAGGCAAAGACAAATTTAAAAAACGCCAACAAAAACAATGTTCCCGTAGGAGTATATTTCTACTCACAGGCAATAAACGAGAAAGAGGCTGAAAAAGAGGCTAAATATCTCATTGATGTGGTAAAGGATTATGATATTGACCTGCCGTTAGTTATAGACTTTGAGTACGCTATGAAAAACGGCAAGCATACCGGCAGACTGCACAATGCAGGCCTTAGTAACAAAGAACGCACGAGGCTTGTTAACGCCTTTTGTAAAAAGGTAAAGGATGCCGGCTACACACCCGGAATATACGCCTCTACCTATGTTTACGAAACCCAATTTAACGTGAAGGATTTGGACAAAGACGCAGTGATATGGGTAGCGGATTACAACAAAAATATAACCTATTCGGGAGATTTTGATATTTGGCAGTATTCAGAGTACGGCACCTGCAGCGGTATCAATTCAAACGATGTAGATTTAAACTATTGGTATTTAAGTTAGCAACAAATTAGGATAATATTTTATGAATTTTTTAAAGAAAACAGCGGCAATTATACTTATGGCTTTAGTGATGATTCAGCTTCCGGTAACAGCTTATGCAAGTCAAAAAACCGGTTGCATATTCAACACGAAAACCTACACCCACCAAACAAAATTTGACTCAGCAAAAATCACTCAGGGAGTTGACATATCCTATCACAATGATACGGTTGACTTCAAAAAGGTGAAAAAAGCCGGCGTTGATTTTGTCATACTCAGAGTCGGATACCGTGGATACGGAAGCTCGGGCAGTATAAATGCTGACAAAAATTTTACAACATACATAAATGACGCACAATCGGCAGGCTTACCGGTGGGAGTATATTTTTACTCTCAGGCAATAACCACAACCGAGGCAAGGGCCGAGGCCAATTATGTGCTAAGAAAAATTAAGTCGTACGATATTCAGCTTCCGATTGTGTTTGACTACGAATTTGCCGAGGTTTCCACCGGCAGACTTGATTCCGCCTGGAAAAGCGGAAAGCTTAACAAAACAAAAATGACCGCAATAGCAATGAAATTTTGTGAAACTGTTGAAAACGCCGGCTACGACGCTATGGTTTACGCCAACAAAAGCTTTTTTACAGACCAGCTGGATCATACAAAAATTGAGCAGGAATACGGAATATGGCTGGCACACTACACCACTAACACCAACTACAGTGGCGATTACGATATATGGCAGTTTTCTTCAACAGGCAAAATTTCCGGCGTATCCGGCGATGTTGACTGCAACTTTATGTACACCTTCAAGCAGGATAAGCTTGAGGTGGAGGACATCGCCGCAAAGGCATATACAGGCTCTGCAATTGAGCCAACTCCTGTAGTAACAAGCGACAAAAAAAGGCTTGTTAAGGACACGGATTACACAATTACATACAAAAACAATATTGAAATAGGCAAAGCGTCTTTAACAGTAAAAGGAAAGGGCAATTATGCAGGATACTCAAAAACAGTTAATTTCAATATTGTTCCCGTTAAATCCGCCGGATTGGAAATGACGTCAAGAGGAAACGACTCAATTTCGCTTAAATGGGATAAAACTCCTCAGGCGACCGGTTACAGAATTCAGGTTTACAGAAGCAGCGGCTGGCAGATTGCAGGATATACAACAGACACAGCATTCGTTGTGAAGAATTTATCATCTGCATCAAACTATTCATTTAGAGTAAGAGCGTATAAAGCCGTTGACAAAGTCAATTATTACGGTGCATACAGCTCTGCTATCAAGCATGCCACAAAGCCTGCGAAGGTCACAGAGCTTAAATCCGCCTCATCAACAACAAGCATAAATTTGTCATGGAAGCGACAGGCAGGCGCAACACGTTATCAGGTTTACAAATACAGTGCAACAAAAAATAAATATGTGTTTTACAAGGAGTTGACCTCCGCCAACAGTACGTCGCTGAAGGTAACATCGCTAAAGCCAAACACCCCCTATGGTTTTAAGGTAAGAGCCATAAAGGATGCAGCCGAGGGAGAAACACTGATAGGTGAATTCAGCAGTATTCTTAAAACTGCAACAAGGCCTAAAGAACCAAAAATCAAAACCGCCTCTTCCCCGTCGTCTAAGAAGATAAAGGTTACTTATTCAAAGGTATCCTGCAACGGCTATCAGATAAGGTGGAGCACAACTAAGGATTTTTCATCAAATTATAAATCCGTATATGTAACATCACCATCATCACTGACAAAAACCGTTACCGCCGCCCAATCAAAAAAAGCTTATTATGTAAAGGTAAGGGCATACAGAAATGTAAACGGTACAAAGCTTTACTCCTCATGGAGTGACACGCTTAGGGTTGTAACAAAATAAGGTAAAAATCAGCACCGTAAAAATCAGCACCGCAAAAATTCTGCGGTGCTGATTTTATCTATCATAAAAAAATTTGCTGTGTTTTTAGAGTTTTTGTATCAAGTATTTTTACGCTTGAGGGACGGTACCAATCATAGGAATTACTGCCGCTGCCTGGGCATTGTATAAATTTTACGCCCTGAATATACAGCTCAAAATCATTTAAATGGTCATGCCCGAAAACCGCCGCCTTTATATACGGTGCAAGGCAGGAAAGTTGAGAGGTGTTAATATCCGGAGGACAGGGTCTTTCAAGCATAACACCCGTATGCTTTACTCCCTTTTTAAACCTAATCCAGCCGTTTTTACCCCAAACGCAACCGGGCTTATAAATCCTGCCTTCCTCGCACATATCAATAATATCCGGCATAATGATATGCTGAAAAAGTATTGCCTTTTCTCCATCCTTAACTGCTTTAACAGCATTGAGAGTATCCGACAAATTCACCGTATCATAATAGCTTCCCTCGCCCTGATAATAGGAACCGCTATCCATAAAAAGCAGCTGCTCGCCCTTCATTTTAACAACATAATTGCACCCTTTTGTAAGGCAGTTGGGATAGCTATACATCACGGACAGTATCTTATCCTTGGTTATATGGCACTCGTCATCGTGATTTCCGAAAACAGTTGCAAAAGGTACTGAGCCGGTCAGATCAAGCACCTGCCTTAAATATCTTTCGTATTTGTCATTTTCCGTAAAATCCGGGCCGTGAACAATATCGCCCAAAAATACAATTAAATCGGCGTTTACTTTCTTTATTACATTTTCAATTTTGAGCAGTGTTTTCGCACTGCCGCCAGGTCTGTTATGCACATCGGCAATAATTAAAATTTTCATAATTTAATATTAATATTTTATCACCTTGTTGTCAATTATATTTTATTGTGATAAAATGTGGATAACAAAGCAAAATATAAAAGAGGTGTTCTTATGAATAAAAAAATAATTACCGGATTAATAATTGCCGTTGTTGTAATTGCAATAATCGTAATTGTTGCAGTGGGCACAGGCGGTAATAGCAGTAAAAACGAAACAACCCAAATTCCTGCCGAATCCGACACGGTGCAGGACAACACACTTTCAACCACGTTGACAACAGTACCGGAGTCATCTCAGGAGGCCACCCAAAGCACTACGTCAACCACAAGGCTGACTGCCGTTAACGGCAAGTACGACATTAAGGACGGATATTATTATTACTTTGACGATAAAAATACCGTTTGCTACGCCTTCTCCTTCTTGGATGGCAACAAGGTTAAGACGGCGGTGTTTACAGACGAAAATATTACCGGCGAGGACCCGCAGTATTTTGAAAGCACATTTAAGTATGAAATAGACAATGATGAAATCAACATTAAGCCCGAGGGCAAATATAGCTTTGCCGAAATTAAAATTGATTTGGACAAGCTGGAAATTGACGGCGTTGAGTTGGAATATCACAAGGATTTAAAGCTTGACTACGCAGTACAGCATTTCAACAGATAAAATAAAATCACCGAAGGAAATCAAAATCAAAATCCTTCGGTGATTTTTTACTGTTTATTTATTCCTTGCTTTCAATAAGCTTGCACTTAACCTCAAAGGTTTTAATAGAATTATCCTTAATTCTTGCAATGGTAAGAGTAACCGTATCACCGGGCTTGCTATCGGACAATGCAGATGTCATAACATCCGTTGAGGTCATTGTTTTTCCGTTAACGGCAACTATCATATCGTACTGCTGAATATCCTTGTTTTTAAGGTCGGATTCGTCATCAATACTGTAAATTACCATAGTGCCCTGTGCGTCCTTAAATCCTTTCTGCTCAAGAGCGGCAAGAATTGATGAGGCGTTGTTAAAATTACTGAGCGAATTGTACTGAATACCGAGCTTTGCCCTGCCGGCAACATAGCCGTCCTTGATAAGCGCATTGGCAGTAGAAACCGCCGTATTACTCGGAACTGCAAAGCCCATTCCCTCATAATCGGTGGCAGCAATTTTTGATGAGTTAATACCGATTACCTGGCCCTGCATATTAAACAATGCACCGCCGGAGTTACCCGGGTTAATAGCAGCGTCCACCTGGATACACTCGTTATCATAGCCGATTGATGAGGATATAGGACGTGCAAGAGCGGAAACAATGCCGCTTGTAACACTGTTTTGAAATTCAAGACCACCGGGGCATCCGATAGCAACACATTCCTCGCCGATTTGAATATCATCGCTGTTACCGAATTCTGCAACAGAAAGTCCGGTTGCCTTTACAGAAAGAACACCGATATCCGTCTGTGCGTCCGTACCAACAAGCTGAGCGTCGTACTCCTTGCCGTTATTGAGCGTAACGGTAAATGCACTGCCATCCTCAATAACATGGGCACAGGTCATAATATATGTGGTGCCGTTTGATTCCTTCATAATCACGCCGGAGCCTTCGCCCTTATTTTGATTAGAGGAACCGCTGTCGGGGCCGTAGCCGTAGCTGTAAAAATAATCATAAGAGGACTGCTCGTATGTTACGGTAATGCCTACGCAGGAATCCATTGCTTTCTTTGCAACGCCTGCGGCGGTAAGATTACCGTCTTTATCGGTCATTGCGGCAGAATCACTGTCTGCAACAGTAACATCATCACCTACCGACTTATCATCCGACTGAGAAACACTGTTGGAGTCCTTTGAATCTGAATCCCTGTTCATTGCCGATACAACTAAGCCTGCAACCGCCACGGCAACGCATACAATTACGATTGTAATTATTACAGCAAGGGTTTTATTTTTCTTCTTTGCCGGCTTTTCATTATTATCAACAGGCTGACCGTTAAACACCGTCTGCCTTGCGCCGTTTTGCTCACTTGGCTGTGAATACTGCTGATTTGAGGTCGGCGGAGTATAATAATTAGTATAATTAGGCGACTGTGAATTATTTGTCGGCGGATTGTAATACTGATTTCTGTTATTATTCACATAGGAATAATGGTACTCCGAGCCACTGCCTGCATTGCCACTCTGCGAAGCCGCATTCACAGTATCATCGGCAGGAGAGGCATTGACCTCTTTGGCTTTTTCCTTTTCTTCGTTTCTGTCAAAAAAATCATCCATAGTTTATTATTGCTCCTTTTTATAGATTGGCTTATACTCCTTTGGAAGAGTAAATACAAATTCCGCCTCGGATTTACTGTCGGAACGGGCATAAATTCTTCCGCCGTGCATTTCAACCATCATTTTTACTATATAGAGTCCCAAGCCGGCACCCTTTGAATCAAGACTTCTTGATTTATCTACCTTGTAAAAACGTTCAAAAATCCTTGACAGCTCTTGAGAATTAATGCCCTCACCGCTGTTCTTAATTGATACCTGAACAGAATCGGCAAAATCTGTAACATTAACCTCAATATAACCGCCGTCATTGGTAAATTTTACGGCGTTGTCAAACAGGTTATATATAACCTGGTAAATCATATCCGTATCGGCTATGATGTAATGGGGCCCAATATTATCAAGTCCCCTGACTTCAATGCTTTTCTTTTCAATCTTCTGCTCAAAGGTGAGAAGAATATGAATTATCTGGTCGGATATGTTATATCTTTTCGGCTTCATTTCAAAATCGCCGGATTCAATCTTACTCATATTAAGCATAGCAACAACAAGGCGAGAAAGTCGTCTAACCTCGTCGCTTACAATTTTTAAATAATAATCCTGCTTTGTTGAGGGGATTGTTCCGTCAAGTATGCCGTCAATAAAGCCTGCAATAGATGTCATAGGCGTTTTAAGCTCGTGAGAAACATTCGCAACGAATGAGCGCCTTGAATTCTCCAGCTTATCAAGCGAGTCCGCCATATTGTTAAATGCGTGAGCAAGGTCTGTCAATTCATCGTCGCCCTGCACATTAATTCTGTATGAAAAGTCGCCTATTGCAAAACGCTTTGCCGCCATACTCATCTGCTGAAGAGGTGTAACCATTCGCTTTGTTATAATCCATATAAACAAAAATCCCATGGCTAAACAGGCAAGAGCAACAAGAAAGAATATTTTTATTACCGCTGACACAAGCCCGGTGGTGCCTGCATCAGCCACAGCAAAAACCGAGCCGATAATCTGTCCGTTGTACGCTCTGACAGGCGTGCCAACCACATAATGATCCCTTGAATTTACAACAGTTTTGCTTATGGCAGTGCCCTCATACACTCTTTGTATCAGCTTGTCGGCAATCTTATATTTCTGGTGCTCCGAGCAAACACTTGACCTTTCTAAAAACGATGTAACCTCGCCCTCGTCACGGCAGATAATAACATTGCCGCCTGTATCACACACAAAAACATCAGCGTCAATACAGTTGGAAACAACATTCAGCGAATCCTTTATCTGCTCCTTTTCTAAGGTGTCATAGCTGTTCATATCGTTTACGATTAAGGTCTGTGACACCATATTGGCTATTGACTGAGTGTTCTCTTTAAGCAAATCGGTTTTTTCATTAAGGGAATAGGCGTTTACAAGAATTACAAGGGAAATGCCCAATATCATAAATGTAATAAGAAATATTGCCGCAAACAAAACAAAATAGGTAACAAAAATATTTGATTTATACCTTCTATGCTTTATTTTAGGTGCAGTCATTATTTATTATTCCTTCGTCTCAAATTTATATCCTACGCCCCAAACTGTTTTCAGCGCCCATTTGTCAGACACACCCTCAAGCTTTTCACGCAGTCTTTTAACGTGAACATCAACAGTTCTTGAGTCGCCGTAATAGTCAAATCCCCAAACCTCGTCAAGAAGCTGATCACGGGTATAAACTCTGTTTGGATTTGAGGCAAAATGATAAATAAGCTCAAGCTCTTTTGGCGGTGTATCAACTGCAACGCCCTTAACCTTCATCTCGTAATTTGTTATATTGATTTCAAGATTATCGTAAACTACAACCTTTTTCTCGTTTTCGTTAACATCCGATTCGCCCTTAGTTCTTCTGAGAACGGCTTTAACTCTCGCCATAACCTCCTTGGCGTCAAAGGGCTTTACAACATAGTCATCTGCGCCCAGCTCAAGACCAAGCACTTTGTCAAAGGTTTCGCCTTTGGCGGTAAGCATTATAATAGGAGCAGAGGAGGTTTTTCTGATTTCCCTGCACACCTGCCAGCCGTCCATTTTAGGAAGCATAATATCAAGAAGCACAAGGTCGGGAGACTTGTTTTGAAAAGCTGTAACAGCCTCCTGACCGTCGTTGGCTGTGAATACCGTATAACCGTCGTTTTCAAGGTACAGCTTAAGCAATTCACAGATATTTAAGTCGTCGTCAACTACTAAAATTTTGTTAGCCATTGTTTTTTCCTTTCTTTTGTTCGTTAGACATATATTACCAAATTATTTTGTTCATAATTTTATTTTTCGGTAAACAAAAAGTAAAAATTTTGAACAAATTATAAAATGAATTTTGTAAATGTGTTAAAAAATAGGTTACTTTTTAATTTTAACGGATTTCGCACTGCTCCAAGATGAATAGGACTTTGTTTTTGATACGGTGTTATAGCTTCTGACATATATTTTATATGTTTTTCCCTTTGTCAGACCTGTTATGGTTTTTGATACCGTTGAGCCCTTAGGAACATTATACACCTTTGATTTTGAACCGCATACATATTTTACCTCGTATCCGTCCGCATAGGAAATCTTGTTCCACTTAACGTAAATTTTCCTGCCTGATTTATTTGTTGCCGAAGAAATTGCAGGAGTGGATACTCGCACAATTGTCTTTCCGGAATACGAACTGATAATGCCTGTACCGTAAGCCTGAACGGCATAATAATACTTTTTGCCGTTTGATGCCTTTTTATCGGTGTATTGAACAGTGGAAGCACCCTTGACGGTGGCAATTTTTGAATAAGAGGAGGAACCCTCTGTCTTTCTTAAAATATAGTATCCGGATGCACCGCTGATTTTTTTCCACTTAACCAAAACACCGCTTGCAGTATTTGACAGAGTTTGCGACGGCTTAGTTAACGCAATATTTGAGCTTACCGTTGCAGAGCAATCGGAGGGCACATAAATAATTCCGGTTGTGCCGGTGATATTATTTGATGAAATTTTGGTTGCCTTAGAATTTGTGCTGAGCTTTATTGCATATCCGCCGTTTTTGATAGTATTACTGCTTACAGAGCCGGTTTGACATTTATTATAAAGATAAACTGCGGTTTTACTTGCATTGGTAATTGTGTTACTGTTAACTGATGATGTCTTTGACGATGTGGAAAGTCTAACGCCGTAAGCGCCGTTTGTAATTTTGTTAGAGCCTACACTGCCGGCAGAAGAACTGTTGTAAATATAAATTCCACTGTCACCGGCATTGGTTACGGTGTTAGATGTAATATTTCCTGCGGCGGAATTACTTACAAATATACCGTGTATTTTTGCATTGCTTATTGTGTTTGATGAAGCACTGCACCCACTGCTTTTAGCACCGAAATAAATTCCATAACCATCAGTCTCGCCTTTTTCGGTATATGTTATTTTATTTGACGAGCAGGTAATGTTCCTTGCATCGTCAATTTTAATTCCGTATCTTGTTGTTTTAATTGTATTGGAGCTGATTGCAACACCGTTTACATAATAATTTCCGTTAGGAATCAACCCGCTTGTAACTGTATAGCCTGAAACAGAGATACCCGATTTTACATAGCCGGTGTTATATTCGTCATCTAAAAATCCACTTTCAATATCATTGTTTTTAATTACAATATTCTGCTTTTGAGTCTGCTCGGTAAAGCTATCATTATTTGTATGATTAACAGTATCGCCTTCAGCCGCAAGCTCACTGGCCTTCATGGTACAACTGCCGTTATGCAAAACATTGCTGACTGCTATCCCTCTGGGAGAATTTTTAATAACATTGCCTGATATTTCGCTGTTTACCCAGTTAAGAGCCTGAATTGCAGCACTGCCCATATCCGTAAAGGTACAACCTGTAATAACAATATTGTCAAAGGGCTGATTGAGAATTGATGTATGACTGCCTATACCGCGTGGCGAATTTGAAAAACTACAATTGCTGAAGGTAACATTTTTCAAAGGCAAATCCTCTGACCTAAAGCCACTGAAATGCTCGGACTCGTCAAGTATATCAAGCTGTACTGCCTCATACATTGCCTTGCTTTTATAAACCTCCTGCTCAAGTATTTGATTATAAAAGCTGCAATCCTGAACAGTTAAGCCATCAATTCCGGCGAACTCTGCCAAATGTCCGTTTTTAATATTTTGAACAGTAATATTTTTAAGCAGTATATTGCTTGCGTGTCCCATTTTTACAACAGTATTGGTTTCGGTATTATCCGCATCAAAAACCGCACCTTTTTCTCCGCCGTCAACGGTAATATTCTTATAAACCGTATATCCGTCGCCGCACAGCTTAGTATCCTCGGGAACGGAGCCTGTTCTTAGTATATTATTTTTCAACTCAGATGAGCGCACAAGAGTAACACCATCAAGAATAAGATAGGTATTACTGTAAATGTATAACGCATTTGTAAGATTGTAGCTTCCGGAGTCAACTGTGATTTTGTAAGGCATTGACTCTGTTGCATTATCTCTCGCAGTATTCAGCGCATTTTGAATTGCTGAGGTGCCGCTGCCGTCAATTTCACTTTTTGTAACATTTAAGGTAACATATCCGTCATCTGCAGCGACGGAAAGATGAGTAGTACAAAATGTCATCATCAAAACCATAATCAACGCCAAGAAACGCAATAATTTTTTCATAAAGCTTCTCCTTTTCCGCTATATTATTTCATTACCACTCTTTGCCGTGAGCAATACAGCTTTCAACATAGTCAATAAACTGCTTTGCGCATCGGGGTGAACGTCCGCCTCGCCTGCGTGCCCACTGCTCCGCCTTTTCACAAAGAGCTTCGGTGTCTGCATTTATATTTCTGTCTGATGCAATTTTTGCAACAATGTCCTCGTATTCCTTTTTGTCGGGATTTATAAAGGTAATTGACAGTCCAAATCTGTCGGATAAGCTAAGCTCCTCCTGAAGTGTGTCGGAACGGTTTACATCATTTTCCCTATCGGAAAAATTCTCTTTAATCAGGTGGCGTCTGTTGGAGGTTGCATAAATCAGCGTATTGTCCTGCCTGCCTGAAAGAGAGCCCTCCAATGCCGCCTTCAACTCGCCAAAGGAATCGTCGTGGGTATCAAAGCTCAAATCATCAATAAAAATTATGAATTTCATGGGACTATCGGAAATTTTTTCTCTTATAAGAGTTAAATCGCCAATGTCGCCCTTTGATATTTCTATCATTCTAAGTCCGCTGTTTTTGTATTCATTCAGCAATGCGTGGACGGTGGAGCTTTTTCCGGTTCCCCTGTCGCCGTAAAGCAAAACATTATTAGCCGGCAGTCCGTCAAGAAACGCCCTGGTATTATCAACAACCGTTTTTCGCTGAATTTCGTATTTTTTAAGATCGGTTAGTCTTATGGGGTCAACGCAGGAGATTGGCAAAAGCGACTCATCTCTCCAGGTGAAAGCCGCATATTTTGCAAAAATTCCGTATCCGTTGGTTTTATGAAATTTAATCAGACTGTCAATTTGCTCGTCCCAATCGTGAGTGAGAGGTAAAAGTGCATTTCCCGTTTCCCACCCAGGCATTGTTGAAAGAATTTCTTTAATATCATTATCATCAACACAATTAAAAATATCCTTCGCTGTAATTGATGACAACGCCTCTAACTTTCTCAAATCACTTTTCACTCCGTCAATTACGGATTCAGGCAATTTATCAGCTCCTGAGGAGGCGGCTGATTTAGTAAATACATTATCATCCGTCAAAATAAGGGATGATATGTAATGCTTAAGAGAATCATAAGCCGACAGTGTATTGAAAAATTCACTTTGACTTTGAATTACGCTCTCATCACGTGTACTGCCCAAGAGCTTTGCCAAAGCGGAAATTACCCTGTCATTTTTCAAATCGTAGATACACAAAGATTCAATATAATAACGCAGCCTTTCAGCCTTGTTCATAATTATAACACCTGTTTCTTATAATGGTTTTATATATATATAATAAAACATTATAGCACATTTTACAAGCATATACGCAATAATTGACGATTTTCACAAAAATATTATTATTGTTTTATGATTTTTGTTGTATGATGTCCGACTTCGTATTGACTTTTTAGTACAAGGTGTGATATTATGTATAAAAAGAGGTGAGCCTATGGGTAAATCAGCAATGCTTGCAGACAGCACTGCGCAACAGATTATGAAAATGATAGAGGAAGAAAATCGTTTTTCGGTAGGTGACAAGCTTCCCAACGAAAATGATTTGGCGGGACAGCTGGGCGTCAGCCGCTCCACCTTGAGAGAGGCTATAAAAATTCTTACCACAAACGGTATTCTTGAAATAAAACGAGGTAAGGGCACCTTCGTAACCTCCAACACAATCATTGACTCCGGAGATTTAAGCGATATAGCATCAGGCCTTGACGATTTGTTTGAAACAAGGCTTATGTTTGAGCCGGAATGTGCCTATTTAGCGGCAATTCGGGCAACTGATGAGGAAATTCAGACTATTTGCTTTTACGGTGAAGAAATAGAAAAAAAGATTTTAAGCGGAGAGGACAGAACCTACGAGGAGCAGAAATTCCACGAAAGCATCGCCACCGCCACACACAACTCTTTTGTTAAGCAATTTATGCCCATCATATTTAACGCAATCAAAAAAGGCGTAATGGTTTTAACGAAGGACCAGGACATCAGCGAGGATAATTTAAACGATGACAGGCTGATAATGGACTTTTTAAAAAAGCGCAATCCGGACGGAGCAAGAACGGCAATGCGACTGCACATAATACACGCTTTAGAGGCACTGAAAAAATAATTTAAATTTACTATTGACATTAGACATCATACAAGTTATAATATGAATTGTTATGAAACAGGGCGAGTGGTCATACAACACAACTTGCCTTAAAATAAATTTTTCGGAGGAAAAGAAAATGGCAGAAGCTAAGATTTTTTATGAGTCAGATTGTAACCTGAGCTTCCTTGACGGCAAAACAGTTGCTATCATCGGCTTTGGTTCACAGGGACACGCACACGCACTCAATCTTCACGAAAGCGGCGTAAATGTAATCGTTGGTCTTTATGAAGGTTCAAAATCATGGAAGCACGCTGAAGAGCTTGGACTTAAGGTTATGACAACTGCTGAGGCTGTAAAGGCTGCAGATGTTATTATGATACTTACACCTGATGAGAAGCAGGCTGCTATCTACAAGAATGACGTAGAGCCTAATCTTACAGAGGGCAAGGCACTTGCATTTGCTCACGGCTTTAACATTCACTTTAAGCAAATCGTACCTCCATCAAATATTGATGTATTTATGATTGCTCCTAAGGCACCCGGCCACACTGTACGTTCAGAGTACAAGGAGGGCAAGGGTACACCTTGTCTTGTTGCTGTATATCAGGATGCTACCGGCCATTGCCTTGACACAGCTCTTGCTTACGGCGCAGGCATCGGCGGTGCTCGTGCAGCAATTCTTGAAACAACCTTTAAGTGTGAAACAGAAACAGACCTGTTCGGTGAGCAGGCAGTTCTCTGCGGCGGTGTTACAGCTCTTATGAAAGCAGGCTTTGAAACACTTGTTGAAGCAGGCTACGATCCAAGAAACGCTTACTTTGAGTGCATCCACGAAATGAAGCTTATCGTTGACCTTATCTATTCAGGTGGTTTCTCAAAGATGAGATACTCAATCTCAAACACTGCTGAGTTCGGCGATTACGAAACCGGCAAGAGACTTATCACCGATGAGACTAAGAAGGAAATGAAGAAGGTTCTTGAGGAAATTCAGGACGGCACATTCGCTTCTAAGTTCATCACAGAGGCTAACAACGGCTGGGCTCATTTCAAGGCTAAGAGAGAAATGGAAGCTAACCATCAGCTTGAAGAGGTCGGCGAGAAAATCCGTGCTATGTATAGCTGGAACGGCACCGACAAATACGCTGAGAAATAATCAATACATAACTTACACAACACACCCCAAGCCGAAAGGCTTGGGGTGTGTTTTTACGCTTTATTCAAAATACATCATATAGCGAGGGTCGGAATTCATAGCAAAGGAGCTGCCTTCGCCCACGATTATATGATCAAGCATTTTTACATTGATTTTTTTAAGAATATCCTGAATTGTAATAGTAAAGCTCAAATCAGCAGGAGATGGCGACGGCTTTCCACCGGGATGATTATGCGCCAAAACAACCGACGAGGCATTATCCCTTATTACACATTCCACAATCTTTTTTGGCTCAACATTGGCACAGTTAACCACACCCTCAGAAACAATGTTTGATTTAATCACACGTAAATCGTTATCAAGAGTTATTAATAATATTTTCTCGTTGACGCTGTTTTTTAAAATATTTTCTGCATAGGCAATTGTTTGCTGAACAGAGCCGAGCTTAATAATGTACTTATTTCTGTTTAAATCAATTCGGGTATTAATATCCCTAACAAGATTAAGCAGAATTGCCGTGTTCTCCCCTACACCGTTAACCTCCATAAGCCTTTGAGGAGATGCAGATACTACACGCTCCAACGAGCCGAAGGTGTTTATCAAATCATACGCCAGCGGTTTTACATCCTTTTGAGGAATAACCAGCGATAAAAACAACTCAAGCATATTATGGTCTGCCATTGAATCGGCACCGCCCCTTAAATATGCGTCACGCATACGCTGACGGTGCCCACGGCGTTCAAGTTTATCCATACTAAAAACTCCCCTTTTCAGTATCCTAAAAGTAATAATCCTCTATACAAAACGGTTACTGCTTTCATCATAAGTATATCCAATTGATTCAAGGACGCTGATTAGATGAGTCTTATCCTGTTGTAAATCATCACACAAATTATCAAGGCTTGAATAATTGTCCCTCAATTTTGTATTTATCACACTCAAAAGCATAAACGGGTCTTTAGGTAAATCCATGAAAATCCTCCGCAAATATTTTTACCGAATTATTTTACCATAATATTATAAAATTTACAATCACCAACAAAATATTATAAAATTTATTAGTAATTTACGATACTTTAGGTATTATATTAAAATTATTTGTATAAAGTTTTATACAATTTGTAACATCGCTTGAAACTTATAGTTGATTATGTTATTATTTAACTAACATAACATATCGTTAGGAGGAGTCTTTATGGATTTAAAAAAGATTATTGACAAAAAAGACAAAGCCGCTAAATATATGATTGACGAAATCACTCATATATGCAAAGCCTTTGAAAAAAGAAGTCCCGGTTCAAAGGGCGAGCATCAGGCCTGTGAGTATATGGCAGGAGTTCTAAAAAAGGACTGTGGCTGTGATACGGCAGAGGTGGAGGAATTCAAGGAGCATCCCGGTGCATTCTACGGCTGGATTTTCTTCACAATTTCATTTGTGCTTCTTGCAGTTTTGATGTTTTTCTGCTGTCCGCTTATTTCGGTTATTCTTATTGTCGCAGGACTTGCCATTGTTCTTGCAGAATTTGGCTTTTACAAAAAAATCATTGATCCGATTTTTCCTGAAAAAACAGGTCACAACGTAACAGCAATCAAAAAACCCACCGGCGAGGTTAAAAGACGTATTATCTTTAACGGACATCCCGATGCCGCTTGGGAATGGCCGGTAAACTACGCACTTGGCGGTGTAGGCTTTGAAGGACATGCAATACTGTGCGGTGTTGGCGCAGTTTATTATGCAGTAATTTCTATCATTTACATAATTAAAAACGGCGTATCCTTTGGTGCAGGCTCAGTTTCCGATCCTGTTGTAAAAGCAGGGCTTATCGGTCTTATCTTTGTACCGTTTCTTATTGGTCTTTACTTTATGGTAAACTATAAAAAGGTAGTTGACGGTGCAAACGACAACCTTTCAGGATGTTATATGGGCATTGCAATTCTTAAGGCTCTTAAGGATGAGGGCATAGAGCTTGAAAACACAGAATTGGGTGTTGTTCTTACCGGCTCCGAGGAAGCAGGTCTCCGTGGTGCAAAGGCTTGGTGCGAGGCTCATAAGGATGATTTTAAGGATGTTCCAACCTTCATCATTTCTTACGACACAATCCACGACCCCAAATTCCTTATGACAAACTACCGTGACCTTAACGGCACCGTTGCCGCAGACAAGGACGTATCGGATTTGTTTATGGAGGCCGCTAAAGCTGTTGACGTGCCCTGTAAAAAAGGCTGGGTTCCTCCTCTCGGCGGTGCTACCGACTCCGCCGCATTTGCACAGGCAGGCTTCCGTGCAACAGGTATTACAGGACTTAACCACAAGCTTGAGGATTATTATCATACAAGACGTGATACTTATGACAATATGAACGCAGAAGGTCTTGCAAACTGCTTTGCTGCCAGCGTAAAGGCACTTGAAATGTTTGACGAAGGTGCTAAGCAATAATTTAACACGATAATATAACCCCCCTGACTTAATATGTCAGGGGGGTTTTTCACGCATTAAAAGTCGGTGTTTTTAAACATTTTTGTAATGTTCCGGCAAAGCTGAGGATATTTGTCTAAATTCGGGTCATCGGCAATCATTTGCTCGGCGCATTTTTGACAAATGGCAAGGGTTTCGGTATCCTTAAGCATATCCGCAATAACCAAATTCGGCAGACCATGCTGACGTTTGCCGAAAAAGTCTCCTGGGCCTCTCGTCTGCAAATCGTAATCTGCAATTTTAAAGCCGTCGTTAGTATTTTTCATTACCGAAAGACGCTCTTTGCAGGAGTCACTCTTATTGTCGGACACAAGAATACAATATGATTGGTCACTGCCTCTGCCTACTCTGCCTCTTAACTGATGAAGCTGTGAAAGACCGAAACGGTCGGCATTTTCAATAAGCATTATCGTTGCGTTAGGCACATCAACTCCCACCTCAACAACAGTAGTTGACACAAGAATATCAACATCGCCACGGGCAAAGGCAGACATAACCGCTTCCTTTTCCTTCGGCTTCATTTTGCCGTGTAGAAGTCCCAGATTATATCCTTTAAAGGCGCCCTCACTTAGATTTTCTGCATACTCGGTGGCAGGGATAAGATCGTTCTCCCCCTCTTCAACAAGAGAGCAGACTATGTAAGCCTGATGCCCGGAATCAACGGTCTTCCTGATAAATTTATATATTCTTTCGTGATAGGAGGAATTTACAACATCCGTCCTAATTTCCTGCCTGCCGGGAGGAAGCTCATCAAGAACGCTTATGTCCAAATCGCCGTAGATAATAAGCCCAAGCGTTCTCGGAATAGGCGTTGCGCTCATTACGAGAGTGTGAGGATTTGCTCCCTTCATTGCCAACGCCGCCCTTTGCTCAACGCCGAAGCGATGCTGCTCATCGGTTATTACTAAAGCCAAATCGGCAAATTCCACATCGTTTTGAATTATGGCATGGGTGCCGATTAACAAGTCTATTTCGCCCTGAGCAAGACGTTGCTTTATTTCTCGCTTTTCCTTGACTTTGGTTGAGCCTGTCAGTAATTCAACCGTAACGGAGCAATTTTCAAACAGGCGCAAAAAGGTTTCGTAATGCTGTCGGGCAAGAATTTCCGTAGGTGCCATAAAAGCCGACTGATAGCCGTTTTTTATAACGGAATAAACTGCGGCGGCGGCAACAGCAGTTTTGCCCGAGCCTACATCGCCTTGAATAAGCCTATTCATTGCACCGTCGCTTTGCATATCCATGGCACAGTCGCCGACTGCTTTCCTCTGTGCGCCGGTAGGGGTAAATGGCAGAAGCTTTAAAAACTCTGTTGTAAAATCATTTTTCAGCTTATAATAATTTTTATTTGATTTTTTTGACTTAAACTTAATAAGTCCCAAACGGAGAGTCAGCAGTTCATCAAAAATAAGCCTTTTTCTCGCCTTTTCAACATTACCTAAATCCGTCGGAAAGTGAATCTGTCTTATTGCCCAATCAAGTGAGCAAAGATTATACTGCTGCTTAATTTCATCACTTAGGGTATCCTCAAAAAATTCAATTTTATCAAGTGCGGATTTAACCGCCTTTGAGATAGCCTTTGAATTAAGATTTTCCGTTGCAGGATAAACGGGCTGTATTCCCGGCTTATTATCCGCCTTTTCAATCTGCGGAGAGCTCATACGTGCCTCGGTAAAATTCTTTTCAATTTTGCCGTAAAGCACGTAATCATCAAAGGTGCGCAGAGATTTTGCCAGATATTTGTTGTTAAAAATCGTAACGTGTATAACGGTTTCTCCGTCGGTAAAATTGCACTTGTACAAGGTCAGTCCTTTTCTTATAAGGCTTTCCTTAACAGGAGTAATCATAGTTGCTTTAATAAAAGCAATGTCACCGGAATCAGCCTGCTTCACCGTTACGGTATTATTCCAGTCAATATATTTTCTCGGATAAAAATGAATAAGGCCGCCAACGTCAAATATGCCCAGCTTATTGAAAAGCCGGGCTCTTTTTTCGCCAACGCCCTTTATATATTGAATACTGTAATCGTTGTAATCCATATTATTCCACGGAAATTATATAATAGTAAATCGGCTGTCCGCCGTCAACTATGCTGATTTCAATATCGTTTGAATACTTATTTTTAAGCATTTCCTCAACCGCTGCCGCTTCGGAGTCCTTAACGCCCTCGCCGAAAATAATTGTAACAATAGAATGCTCTCCTCTTTTAAAGAGCTTGTCGGCAGTTTTAAAGGCAATGTCGTTTTTATCGTCGCCGATATAACGGATTTTGCCGTTGCACATACCCATAATCTGGCCCTGCTTAATAGGCTTGCCGTCAATATCACTGTCACGTGCGGCAAATGTAACCTGACCTGTCTCAACTGCCTCAGCGGCGTCGGACATTGCCATTTGGTTTTCGTCCGCCTCCTGAGCTTCGTCAAAGCTGAGCATTGCAGAAATACCCTGTGGTATTGTTTTTGTGCGAAGAACTCTTACCTCTCTGTCGGAAACAAGATTAACAGCCTGCTCAGCCGCCATAATAATATTCTTATTGTTAGGCAAAACAAACACTGTTTCGGCAGGGGTTTGCATAACGGCATTAACAATGTCATCGGTGGAAGGGTTCATGGTCTGTCCGCCGCTTACCACTACGTCGCATCCCAAATCCTTAAACAGCTCCGATAAGCCTTCGCCGGCACAAACTGCCACAAAGCCGTATTTGTTTTCCGGCTGAACAATCTCAGGCTCAACAGCCTTTTCGCCATCTGCAACACCTGTATCGGCATTGCGGTGCTGATAGCGCATATTGTCTATTTTAATATTTATAAGCTGACCGTATCTAAGGGCCGCCTGAATAACATTGCCCGGCTCATTTGAATGAACATGAACCTTAATTATGTTATCATCATCAACAACTACAACGCAGTCGCCGATTGATTCAAGATAAGCTCTTAATTTTTTAGGCTCCTTATCGGGAGCATTTTTTGCCTTTTCAATAAGAAATTCCGAGCAGTATCCAAATTCAATATCCCCGCTTGCCTTTGCAACTGTGGATTTATCCGGCACGGAAACGGGAGTAACAGATGCGCCGTCCAAGGGCTGAACAATAACATCGTGGCCGAACACACTGTTCATACCCTCAAGAATAAGAATAAGTCCCTGTCCGCCGGCGTCAACCACACCTGCTTTTTTAAGTACCTCAAGCTGTTCGGGTGTTTTAGCAAGTGCCTCTCTTGCGCTGAGCAAAGCCGCATAGCACACCTCAAGAGGATCCTCCTGAATTTCAGCCATTTCCTCCGCTGCCTCAGCCGCTTTTCTTATAACTGTGAGAATTGTACCCTCGGTAGGCTTCATTACTGCTTTATATGCTGCCTCGGTACCCATTTTAAATGCACGTGCAACAGCCTTTGAATCGGCCTCGTCAATACCCTTCAGCGCCTTTGACATACCACGAAAGATAAGCGAAAGAATTACACCGGAATTTCCTCTGGCGCCTCTAAGCAATGCAGATGCACACTTTGCGGAAACCTCGCTGATAGGGGCGTCATCCGGCACTGCCGCCATTTCCTTAGCTGCGGCTCCGATTGTCATTGACATATTCGTACCGGTATCACCGTCAGGCACCGGAAATATATTTAGAGCGTCAACAGCCTGTCTGCTGTTGGCAATATTGTTTGAAGCGGAAATTATTCCGTCACGAAACATTATCCCTGTTATCATTATAAAAAATCCTCCGTTAGTTTAAGCCGTCAATATGAACATTAACCCGGGACACCTTAAGTCCGGTTGCCTGTTCAACAGTATAGCGCACCTTATTCACAATACTGTCGGTAATGGCATTAATATTAACGCCGTAGGAAACTGCAATATGCAGATCAATGATAAGGGCTCCGTTCACACTTTTGACGATTACACCCTCGCCGGTATTATCCATATCCACCTTGCTTTTGATAGCAGATTTAATGGTTTGGTATGGGTTTGAGCTTACCATTCTTGTTACGCCGAAGCAGCTTCTGGCGGTGTTGCCTACAAGGTTTGAAAAATAATTATTGGTTACTTCAACATAACCGTTGGGGTTTTCAAATTTAACCATAAATACCTCCTGAAAAACATCAGTTATAATACCAATCTTCTATATTTGAAAAATAGTTGCCGTAATAGCCCTGCATATCGCCGTGCATTGACTTTGAATAGCATATCATACCCTGTCTGTACACCAACGGTATAAAAGGCATTTCCTGCGAAAATTCAAGCACGAATTTTCCTATTTCCGATTTGCCGTCCATATATGATTTATATGCCTTGGCACTGGCGCTATCCTCTAAATCTATTCCGTAATGGGTGGCTCCGCTTTCTTTAAAAAAGCTATACAAATTCATATCATTGGTAAGCTTTGTTTCACCGATATAAATATCAAATGCTCTTTTTTCCACTTTATATTTATATGTTTTATTGTTCTCTTTATTAATCGTGACCTTAAATCCCACCGCTTCAAGCTGCTGCTTAATCATCTGTGCCGCGGCAGCTCTGCTGGAGTTTTTGTTAGTGAGAATATCAATTTTAAGGTCCTCTTTTTTATATTTACTTTGGGCAATAGCCTGCTTTGCCGCCGCTATATCTGCACTTGAGGAAAACACAGCCGTATCCTGCCCCAATGCCGACACGGGATTAAATACTGAAGCTGCGCTTTTAGCGTATCCCTGAAAAGAGCTTTTTACAAGGGTATCCCTATCAATTGCAAGGGAAATTGCACGGCGTATATTTGGGTCAGAGGTAATAGAAGTATATCCATTAAGACCTATATAAACAAGATTATTTATATTCACAGCCTTTTTACTGCACTTCATTCTTACCTTATCACCGGATGCAAGGTCACGAAACGCCCAACTGATATTTCCTATATTAATTGCATTTTCTATTGATTCATTGGAGGTAATATTGATTAGAACGATTTTTGTAAAGGAAGGGCTAAAGCCCTCATATTTTTTATTAACAGTCAAATATACCTCGCCGCCTCCCTCGGCAAATTTATATCTGCCTGAGCCGATAGGATAACCCTTTTTATCCTCAGAGCCCTTAGCTATTGCAAAGGTCAGCAGGTTATGGGCATTTGGATTTGAATATGCAAGCTTAAAGGAAATAACTGTGTCACTTTTTGCAGAGGCACTGTCTATGGCCTTAAGGCCGTTTTTCCACCGAGGTGAATCCTTTGCCTCGTTAAAGGAGCGCACAACATCTCCGCTGTCAATATCAGACCCGTCGGAAAAAACAAGTCCGCTGGGAATAGTAACATTTAAGGTTTTCTTATCCGTATATGAGTAGCCGGTTGCCAAAGACGGCTGAGCCTCATAATTTTCATCAAGTATGAACAGCGAATCAAAAACAAGTGTTTGAACAATTTGATTGTTTAATGTTTCGGATTTGTACGGGTTTAGAGAATCCGACTGAGAATAGCTCAGCTTAAAATTGCTTGTATCCGCCGACTGTTCTGTGGTGGTTTCGGTGACTAATTTATGGTTATCCGTCTTTGCCGAGCAGGCACCCAGCACAGACGCAATCACCGAAATTGCCAAAAGCAGAGATAAAACTCTTTTTTTCATTATCTCCTGAACCTTTCTATACGAACGGTTTTACCGGTCTTATTATCAATTTCAAAAAAGCATCCTTCAAGAACGCAGGGGCCGTCAACATTTACAAATCTTACGGGAAGATTTGTTTTCATCTTTTGAATAACAATATCAGGGTCAACACCTAAAACGGAATAATAAGGTCCCGTCATACCCACATCTGTAATATATCCTGTTGAATTGGGCAAAATCTGCTCATCAGAGGTCTGCACGTGAGTATGGGTGCCGAACATAGCGGAAATTCTGCCGTCAAGATAAAATCCCAATGCACGCTTTTCCCCTGTTGCTTCTGCGTGAAAGTCAACGATTATTATTGACGCACCCTCATCCTTCGCCTGCATTATCATTTCATCAGCAGCATCAAAGGGATTTGCAATATTTTCAAGATATACCGAGCCCTGAAGATTAATAACGGCAGCTCTGCAATAGCCCTTGTCAATAATTGCCATACCTCTGCCGGGAGCCGAGGGATGATAGTTTGCAGGACGTATTATAAATTCATTTTCATCAAGAAAATCGTAAATCTCAGGACGTCTTAAAGAGTGGTTACCTAAGGTGATAACATCAGCGCCGCTGTCAAAAATATGCTGTGCACTTTGTGGCAAAACGCCGTTGCCCACAGCAGAATTTTCCCCATTTACAATAGTAATATCGGCTTTATACTCTTTTTTTAAACCGGGCAAAGTCTGCCTCAAATATTCGCATCCCTGCTTGGAAACCACATCGCCTATTGCTAATACCTTCAAAATTTCACCGCATTGCTAATTAAAATCTGTCTCTTATACACATCTCCGAGCCCACGAGACGCTACGCTAT